>JAGOPI010000019.1 GCA_017992075.1 Candidatus Babeliales bacterium | reverse complement strand
GGATTTTTCGTTGAAACAGTTGGTCAAATAAATGAAAACAACATTCGAGAATATATTCGCAATCAATAAAAACTTCGAAGCTAGAGCGTGACTAAGCCACGGCTTTTAAGCCGTGGTGTTTTCACTATGAAAATTTTGAATATTTTAGTTTTCATGATGATGATGTTTCTGAATGAAATGTAGCTTGTGCTAAAGCTGAATAAGAAGAGCATCAAAGAGTTAAAGTTAGTGGTAATAAATTGAAAATGGTTTAAAAAGTAAAAGATTTAAAAGAAGTTAATGAATTGCTTGAATAGGAAAGCAAATAATAGCTTGTGACGTGTAAAGTTATAAAAGATTAACTGATAATTTTTTCAAAGTATATAAAGTGATGCAAAATAGATTTTTTTAAAGATAAGTTTAAGTTTAAAATATTGATTGAAAATTTTGCTAAAGGGGTTTTGAATGCAAAATTTTGGTAAAAAAATAATACTTCTGTTCAATATTCTGTTTGTTTCATCTATGCATGCAGCAGAAGATTTACCAGTATTAGAAAAATTAATGGTAGCAAGCGCTGTTCGTTCAACAAGAACTTCTAGAGTTTCATGGATATTGCCTGAAGAGGAACAAATAAATCCTGCAAAAATGCATGAATGGGCAATAGAAGAACATAAAAAAAATAAAATTAAAAAAAATTTAATGAAATTGGTGACGCTTGAAGAAATAAGAGCATTTAATGCTTTAACAGAATTGCAACTTCAACAACAAGTTTCAGAAATAATTCCGTTACCTCAAGCATTGCAAATGCCTGTGGCTGAATTATATCAACAAATTGTAGGTGCAAATTCGGAAGAATTAACAAAAATTTTTAATGATACCGCAATGGTGGTCGGAAATATGTCAGTAGATATTTTTGATCGATTTTTTAATGTTGTTTGTTTAAATGAAAATGTTTTACAGCATTATCAAATGTGGCTTAAAGGTTGTTTAATACTAGCAATTATAAATGAGCTTAATGATAGAGTTGAAAAAATTAAACATCAAATGAAGGCAGAGCATGAACATTATCTTGCAAGGTTGCAAATTGAACAAGAAAAATATGATGTTGTTATGACTGAACAAGAAAGAATTATGCAAAACACGGTAAAAAAGAAAATTGCAACGTTTACAATAATTCCTATGCTTGCATATATTCAATTTTGGTTCTATGAATCACAGGTAATGCGATGGATAAGTTATGCAGCTTTTGCAGGACTTACGATTGCAATGTTGAATCAATATGGAAAAATAATTCAAAAATCTAGCTTGATCATACAACGGTGGAATCATTTTCAACAGATTATTGCCAAAGAGCAAGAGCGCGTAGAAAAGTTAAAATTACCTGAAGTTCGAGTCGTTGATGAAGTTGCTGGACGGTTGATGCATGAACTTTATGAACGAATAAAAGATTATGTTGCATACGAACAAGATCGATTGGAAAATGTATTGCAACGTGAACGTGAAAAGGATGAACGGTTAAAAAATTTGATTGAAGAAGAACTTAAAGTGGAAAAAAAGAATCCGTTGAAAAATAATTCAGTAGAATCCGTTGAGCAAGCGGGAAGAGTTTTGAGGAATCCTGTTGTTCGTAGTTTGCTTAAAACGGCAAGAGGATTTAATAATTTTTTGGAATTGTTTTCAAATGAGTAGATATAAATTGGGCTGTAAAAAAAAGAAAAACATGATAAAATGTTAGTCTGTAAGGCTTTTTAGAGGGGTTTTAAAAATAATGTTCATTAAAAAAAATATAATTTTGTTCAGTTTTTTGTTTGTTTCGTGTGCTCAAAATCTAATTTGTTCAGGGCAAAATTTACCAAAATCAGGTTCTGGACAAAATAAATTTGAAATTATATCAAAAACAGTTCAAGTTTATTGTCTTCCAACAAAAACTTGGGTTCGGGAAACGCAAAGATTTTATTCTAATGGAAATTCTTATGAGGATTGGGAGTATTTTCCTACAAAAGAAGAAGCTGAACTAGGACGATTGAATAAAGCGCAACAAGCAAAAGCTTTACCTGCACACAACGAAGAAACAGATTCAGTAGTAATAGCACAAGAAGAAGATGATGATTTTCCTGCTTTTGGTCCAATAGAGCAAACATTAAAGAAAAAACCAATGTCGTCAGCGATAGTTCCTGTTGGGGCGCCGCTATTTGTATCACAACCCCGTTCATCACAACCTGTACAGCCATTTCAAGTTCAAAAAATTCATTTAAGCGATGAAAAAATTCGTCCTGTTGCAGAAAGTATTTACGATAAACTTGTTTTACAGTTTACAGGATCAATGACAACTGAAGAAGTTGCAGCGTTAATGAAAAAAAATAATTTTGAAAATTACGATGATGTAACATTTCAAAAAATTGCTCGAATGATTTCAACTGTATTAAAAAATTTGGATTATTTGGCTGAAGAAATATATGAAAAATTACAAAGTTATGAAAATTTTCAATTTGAACGAACCCATACCAAAGAAGAGCAAGAGAGATATTTAAAAAATTATTTAGGAAAGATGAATCAAGGTCAATATATTTCAAACAATTTGCAAGAAAAGATATTGGCACGATTTGCAAAACCTTTAACTGAATTTGATATTCAAGAAATTTCCAAACCTATATTGAATAGTTGGAAATTGTACGAACCTAATTCTAATTTGCGTGAATATATTAGTAATTTTTTAGGAAAATATACCACTGCGCATACGACTAATCCTCTTGTTATTGATCAATGTTTAAATGCTGCAGAATCAATGTTGCAACGTGAATATTTACAAGAAAGTAAAAATCCTTCAATTAAAAAAGATCGAAATGCTTGGAAAAATGAATCCATAGTTAATAATTGCTTAAATAATCCTGAATATAATCGCAGATTAAAAGCACCAACAAAAGTAGAATCAATTAGTGATTATAGAAATAGAATACAAAAGCTTGTAAACGAACACAATCCGTTACTCAACGATTCTACAAGGCAAGCAATAGTTAGTAAATTAGTTGAGCTTGAAATGAATAATCGAGAAAGATTTGAACGGTTTTTTGTAGAATCGACTCTTGATAAGATACAAAACAATAGCATAGTGAAAGAAGGATCGATTTCGGTAGATGATTTTTTAAATTCATTAACAATTGGAAAAAATCAAATGATTGAGCAACTTGTAGATCCTGATCTTGTATTTTTTAAAGTTAAGCAAATATTGAATCAAAACGCTATAGAAAAAAAGCAAAATGAATTTTCTGCACGACAAAAGCAGCTACGTGAACAAACAAAAAATGAGCTTGAGGGTGCTATGCTTGAGCGTCAAAAAGCATTAAACAAACAATAAAAAAGAGAATTTTTAGTTTTTAATTTTAAAAATTAAAAGAGCCATTTGGTTGAAAAATTAATGGCTCTTTTTTTGCTTTTCATTAAACTGAATGATCGTTAGTAATCAATGAAGTAAGAAAGGTTGGTATGAAAGCATTTGATGTGATCATCAGTTTCAGTTTAATTGTTTTATGTTCTCTTTTTGGTTATTTTTTTTATGCCTGTTTTCAAAATTTTGTCTACATTCAAGAATCATTACACCAGCTTGAGTATCAAGTTAATCAAGCTGAAAATAAATTACTGCAAGCCGGAATTTCGCTTGATCCGTCTGTTCCTTGTGCGACTGCAGTTTCATCGCAGTTGTGGGAAAAATTACAAAAAAATTTACAAAATACCGTTGTGCAATTAATTGTCACAAAAAATGAAGTGAATGTTTTGCAACCGTTTAAAGTTCCAAAACAAGGGCAGGATTTAGGTTCTGGATTTATTATAAATTCTGATGGTGAAATTATTACGAATGCCCATGTTGTGAATGGTGCAATTTCGATTATGGCGCAAATGCCATCTTTTGGAAAACATCAGTTTGAAGTTGATTTAGTTGGTATTATGCCAGAAAAAGATGTAGCGTTACTTAAATTTAAACAAGAAGATATCGTAATGATTTGTCAAAGTTTAGGGTCGTTGTCTTATCTTCAGCTTGGTGATTCTGATGCAGTACATCGATCACAAGAAATTTTAGCTTTGGGGTATCCGCTTGGGCAACAATCATTAAAGAGCACTACTGGTGTGATTAGTGGACGTGAGACGGGCATGATTCAGATGAGTGCACCGATTAATCCTGGAAGCTCTGGTGGTCCATCATTGAACTGTTTGGGTCAAGTAATAGGAATTAATACAGCAGGAATTATGGCCGCACAAAATGTTGGATATATTATTCCGATTAATGATTTAAAGATTTTTTTAAATGATCTTCGTGCTGGAGGTCTAGTGCGAAAACCTTACATTGGTGTGTATCAATCAATGGCAACTGCAGAACTTTTAAAAGCTTTAAATAATCCATTACCTGGTGGAACATACGTTGTTGATGTGATGAAAGATTCTCCATTATTCGGTCAATTAAAAACAGGTGACATGATTTATGAAATTAATGGATTGCCCGTTGATTTATATGGTGATGTAACAGTTCCATGGAGTGAAGACAAAATTTCGACAGCAGAATATATTTCGCGGCTTAATGTGGGTGAAAAAGTAAAGCTTTTAGTATATCGCAAAGGCAAAAAAATGAATTTTGAATGCACTTTTGATCGTAAAAAGTTATTACCAATTCGCCAAATGTATCCAGAATATGAAGAGTTGCCTTATGAAGTTTTTGGTGGATACGTTATTATGCCGTTAATGCTCAATCATGTTCCATTGTTGCTTCAAACTTCATCAAGTTTGGCAAAATATGGTGAAGATAAAAATCAGGATAAAGAACTGTTGATTATTACCCATGTGATTCCAGATTCTCCTGCATATCGAGCTCGTTTGCGTTTGATTGGTTCAATACTGAAAAAAGTAAATGATGTAGAAGTTAAAACTTTAGCCGATTTGCAAAAAGCACTGCAAAAATCAAAAGAGATTATTACCATTGAAACAGAAGAAAATATTTTAGTTGCTCTTGATACTCAAAAAGTTTTGAAAGCAGAGAAAGTATTAGCTCAAAAACATGGATATGCTATCACACCAGGTATGCAGCAGTTGCTTGAAAAACATTCGCATGGAAAATGAAATGCATAGCGCATTTGATAAAATTGTTCAAATTAGCCTGTTGAATAACAACTCGAACATTATTGATTTTGTATCTCTTTGGTGATACGATATGTTGTATCTTTTTCATTTAAAAAAAGAGTTATAATGAAAGCTAATAATCAACAGCGTATCGCGTTTAAAGGTTCAAAATTCACTATTGAATGGTACTTTGATAATCAAAATAAAAGTCAGGCTTTAGATTATTTTAATCAATTGACTTTGGCGCGTAAAAAGAAATTAGATAATTTATTAAGATTGATGGCCGAACGAGGATGCATTTATGATATTACAAAATTTCGAAATGAAGGTGATGGCATATATGTATTTAAACCCAAGCCGGATAGATTTTTTTGTTTCTTTTTTACAGGCTCTAAAATAATTATCACCAATGCTTATGAAAAAAGACTGATAAAATGTCACAGCCAGACAAGGCAAAAGCTCTCAGATCTTATAGTGATTATAAGTCTAGATTAGAACAAGGAACATATTATGAATAAAAAAAATATTAAAAAAGAATTTTTAACAAAAACTACCAGTGAACGACTCAGAGAGTCTATGACGCCATTGCAACGCAAAAAACATGATGAAGATTATCAAGATTTATTGTTGTCAGAATTGCTTATTGCGATTACTCAACAAAGTGAAATGTCTGTTCGTAAATTAGCAAAAGAAGCTGGAATTTCGCCAACAATTGTTCAGGCAATGCGATCAGGTGAAAATAAAAATTATACTTTGAAATCTTTTTTTAAAGTGCTCAAAGTTATTGGATATGATGAGTTTTCATTGAAACATCACGGTAAAAAAATTAATTTACAAATTCCTAAAATAACTAAAACAAAATAAATTTCATTCTTCAGAACTTACGCCTTGAGGGCAAAAATATCGTCTACGACGTACAAAAACCGTTTAATTTGATAGTGGAAAGTTCAGATCGTTTACAGTGGTGCGCCCAGTAGGAATCGAACCTACAACCAACGGATTCGAAATCCGGTACTCTATCCAGTTGAGCTATGGGCGCATTAAATATCAAGAAAAATGTACGAATGTACATAAAAGAGTATAACAATTTTTTTCAATTACTAAAATTGTTTTTTATATAAATTTGACCAGTGTGAATAAAAATATTGCAATACGCTACTTATTTTATCATTCGTGTCATACTTTTTATGTTAGAAACTTTTGGTTTAAAAAGTATAGATGGCTGTTTTGTCATTTTTGGTACTTGTAGTGGCAATGGTGGATTTTGCGATTGTTGATGTAACTTGGGAATAGCAATTTGATTTTGACCGTAAGGTGCTGAAATTGATCGTTCATCATATGAATTTTGTAAATCATCTCTTTGTTTGCGCATCAGTTCTTGATCTGTTTGTTGCATTCTTTGATATTCTAATGGATTGTAATTCATTAATTTTGGATTTGTTGCACGAAGTGCTCCAGTAACTTTTCGTGCAAAATTAAGAATTGATTGTGTACGTGTTTGAGTTGACGCCATTTTGGCATTTAATGCAGTTGCAAATTTTAAATAATTTGAAAAACCTGGAAAATTTTTACTATCAAGAGTATTATTAAAACATTCTTTATTTTCTTGTATTAAATTCATTATGCTTTGAGCTTGATCTGTGGTAATTGAAATTGATTCTGTAGTAATAATAGCAAATATTATATAAATTGCTGCCATAAAATTATTCTGTTGTATGTGTTTTTTTAACCATAAAATTATTTGATCAATTTTTTCTAAATTTTTAAAAATATCGCTATTTGATATTAAAAGGCTATATAGTCGATTGAGTAGAAAAGAATCATGGAAAGTGTCATAAGGATTATTTAAATAAAGTTTAATTTTTTGCCAGCATTCATTAGGATTGTTGATTTTAAATAATAAATCCCAAGCTTGATATTCTGTAGAACGATCAAAAAACTTTTGGGGTTCAATTACCCAATCAATGCATTTATTTAAAAATTCTTTATCAAAAATTTTATAATTTTGATAAATTAACTCCAATATTTTAATTTGAAAGCTTAAGTTATAAGATTCAAAATTTTTTTCAAATAATTGAAAACTTTTTTCAAGTGATAATTTAGCCTGATCTATGTTTAATAATTTGCCTTTTGTGAAAAGATTAAAATTTTCGATAAAAGGTTCAATGTTTTCATATTTTATGACACATAAATATGCCATAATAAATAAAGATTTAGTAATTATTTCTAATGATGCTATTTCATTTGAATAGTTCAAGTTGTAATAATATTGATCTGATGAATTTGCCATATTGATAATTAAATTTCCATAATATGATAGAAGGGCAACGTTGTCAGAAGGGTTTTTAAGAGTTTTTAAAAATTTATGACGTTGATCTTGGTTTGAAATTGGATTGTACCAATATGATTTGTTATGATTTGTATATGAAATGAAGCCACAACTTAACAATGCGTTAAATCGATTTAAATTTTGAATAGCAGGGTTATTTATTTCTGTTATTTGTTTTTTATTTTCAACAGAAATGTAACCATGGACTTTATATTTGAGATAAATTGTAAAAGGCACATTTTCTTTTGTAAAAATTTTTAAATCAAAATTTTTATTTTGTGCAATATTTTCTAAATTCGTATAAATTGACCATGAAAATTTTTCACAAAGATTTTTAAATTGTTTTAAAGCGAAATCTGGTTGAAAAGTATCTTGCAGGTTATCAATGATTTTTAAATCAAATAGATGATTCATGATAACTACAATGTTTGAAATTGTTGGCATTAATTCAAAGCAAGTTAAATTGTAGTTTTGTGGAACTAAAAGATATTTTTCTTCATTAATGTTTACAACATTGCATTGAAATGATTGATTGTTTATTAAAATTTCTTCTATCGGTAATTGTGGATCAAGTAATGGAACAGGAATTGCTCCTGCATATTCACTTCGAATTTGAATTGAAGTTTCGTTTCCAGAAATTCCAATTCTGTTGTATGCGGCACCAGGAATATTTTCAATTAATAATGCCCAATCGTTATGAACTGTAGTATTATTTATTTCTCCAGGATTACTGTTTAAATTTTTTTGATAAAACTGAGCAAGTTCGGGATTCATTGATGGATTATCTATAAGGCCAAGGCGGTTTTTTTGAGGATTGTAGGTTGCGATATTTGCTAAATTAAACATGACTGTTTCAACACAATCTGTAAAACTATATTGCTGATACTTAATTTGGGTTGATGTTGTCATTTTTGGCAAATTTGCAGCATATTTATTTTGATATATGCTTGCACATATAAAATCAGCAAAATGTACAAAATCAGCAGAATTTGCAAATTCAACTAAATTTGAATTGTTTTCAATAATGTTTTCAAAATCAGTTAAAGAATAGATTTCATGAGATACATTTACTGATTTTCCTTCAAATCCAGAAAAATATGACTCTAAATCAGCTTTGGTATTGCATTTGCAAAGCATAAATCCTAAAAATAGTGATTGTACGATGTTTGACGGTATCTTATTGTTTTGAATAAATTCTTGTAAAGATGCAGTTAAAGCTTTTGCAAAGGGTCTAAAATCTTTTGCTTTAAAATTTTTATTTGAAGGATCTTTAAGGTTTAAAGTAACTAAGAAATCTTCTATTGATTTTAAAAATGCATCATCATATATTTTTGTATCATGAACTTTACGAAGAATTTGCCCAATGATTTTTGGTGTAAACTGACTAACAGGATTATTTAAAGCATTTGTTAAGGTAAAAGTTCCACCTGCAATATGAAACATTTGTAAAACTAAATCTTGAATTGGTGCATTTTTTCGTTCAGAAACTAATTTTAAAAGTTCTTCTTTTGATATGAATGAGTTTTCTGGAGCGTTGTTGATGGTTGAAATAATTTCTTTATTTTGTTGTTTTGAAGATAATTCATACCAGCTTTGTGCTAATTCATTATCTATAATTGTAAGGCCCCAAACAGGAGCATAATTAGTATCAGCTAAAATTTCATGAGTTCCTTTTAAATATTGAGGATTAATTTTAAGCGGTTTGCTTGCATGCATGGCAAGCAGTGATTGATTAATCATTAAAAAATAAAGAAATATACTTTGCAAAATTTTTAAACAGAATTTCATATTTTGTCCTTATTCGTTTTTTTAAATAAATCAAACTCATCAAAACAAATATTTATGTTATGTTTCAAGATTTAGAATTTTAATTGGCAAAATGAATATATGTGTAGTTAAAAAGGCCTGTAAGTATTTTGATAATTTTTTGATTTCAAGTTGAATAAAATTGATTTTGCAATAATTGCTTAAAATTAGCATTAAATCATTGATTGTAATTTCTTTACCCATTAATTATTGCGTTTGAAAAGCTTTTTTCTATAAAATGATATTAAGGGTAAAATTTTATAAAAATGGAGCGTTTTATGAAGAAAAGTCTCATAACCTTAATGTTTGTATTAAGTCCTGTAATTTGTTTGCCAAATGATCCCAAAAAGTTGATTGAAGTTGAAAAGCAATTGTCTCCAGATGCTGGTATTGGTAAGCAATTGACCCCAGAGCAGACCATGAATTTTCATAAATTTAAACAAAATTTTGATACATGGCTTAAAATTCATCATCCTGATTTTGCTTATTATCATCCAAATTTGCAAGATATCGTGCTTCGTTTATACATGGAAAAGCGAAATAATGATTTAAATATGGAGAATTATCCATCGTTATTTCAAAAATATAATCAAAATATAGAAAATTGGTCTAAATATAGCTTAGATCGAGATTTGACCAAAGAAGAGCAAGATGAATTGGATAAAATACAGCTTAAGCATGAACAGTTGACAGAAGAATTTGCAAAAAATAATTTAAATCTTGCAGATCCTTATGCAAGTATTGAACATATGCAAAATGCAAATACGCTTATCGAGCAAACGCAAAATAAAATTGCAAAATTTGATTATGAGGCTAATTCGGTAGCTTTTCAACAAAGAGAAAAAATAGGCAATTTAAACGTTGATGATCTTGATGCTCAGTTCAAAGCAAAAAATGATGTTATGAATGATGTTTTATTTGGTAAAGATGATTTTCGTAATCTTAATCCTTTAAAAGATACTCAATATAAATATAAAATTGGAAAATTACGTAATAAATATGAAGAAATATTTGAAAATTATCATCAAGCAATCAAGTCAGAAGAACCAAAATTAGAAGAATTTGCTGAAACTGAAAATGTAGGGTAGTTATATTTTCAGTTTAATAGCTACTTTGCAGAGCATCATTTCTTAAATTTTGAATAAATTTTTGATTTGGAAGTAATGAACCAAAATAAACATAAAATTCTTCATCATTCCAAATAATAATATCGCCTGACTGAATGGTTTCGCATGATTTTCCCATGCGCTGTTGAAATGATGTGATGCGAACTTTGTGATCATCGGCAAAGGTTGATTCAAGAATTTGATCATCTCCAAGATAGATCATAACATGATCCATGCGCGCAGAATGTTTCGTAATTGATACAAAATAGATAAAATCGCATGGTTGCAAATCGGCGCAATGTGATATTTTTTCAGATTTTAAAAACTGTTCGTGAGACATGCGAGGAATTTGCAATCCGTGAGCTAAAAAACTTAGATGAACGAGCGCTGAGCAATCAACACTTGAAACTTCAAAATCATTATTTTGTGCACTTCTGCCACCCCAAGAATACCAATCACCTAAAAATTGCAATGCTGTTTGTATGATGTTTGAACGAATGGTTGAGGTAGATTCTTGAACAACAGGATCAATCATGTAAACATCATCGCATGAAATATATGCAACATCTTTGCCAGGTAAAATAAAGCAGTACTGCTGGTCATCTTTGTGCAATGCACACAGTCGAGTGCCAATTGAAATGGTCATTATTTTTTGACCATTTTTATCAAAAATATCAGTTAGTTTTTTATTGACTATCATGTTATGAGGTAAAAAAAGTGGACTATTTATAACATTTTTTGCTTGAATCCAGCCTGGGTATCCATGCCAACCAACTGGTTCTTGAAAAAATTGCTGTTGTGGGGTATTAACGAAGTACCAGATGTTATGATTTTTATCTTCAAATTGTTCATGAGCTATAACATGCTCGCATAGTAAAAGTTGTGTAATTTGCAAAGGATTTGTTCTATCTGATGTTGGAAGTAAAATTGGTGAATCCGGTATTTGCGGTTGATAGTAAAGATTTGCAACAGCAACGTTGGTAATCATTTTTTTTTGATAGATTTCTTCTGAATATAATTCAAATGTTATTGTGCAAAATAAAATTATTTTAATACATGACATCAAAACTTCCTTTATTTTTAAAAAATAAGGTTATAAATAATTTTAAATTATGCAAAAAAATCTCTTCTTGTAAACTGTTTACTTTAAGATGTTTAATACTGTAATCACTGGATGATATGAATATCATTTAAAGAGTTAAGGGGGATTTATGCAACATTATGATGAAATTTTGGATATTGTTGATGCCAATGATTGCGTGATAGAATCATTACCTCGAGCAGTAGTTTATCAAAAAAATCTTTGTTCTCAAATTCGTTCTGTTTGGTTAATCATTAAAAATAAGCAAGGTAAACTTTGGATTCCACGAAGAAGTTGGACGTTGTCACAGCTGCCAGGTCATTTAGACGGTTCTGTTGTTGGTCATGTGCGTGCTGGTGAAACCTATGAACAAGCACTTATTCGTGAATCTTTTGAAGAAATTGGTAATGATTTAAGCAATGTTTCATACAAATTACTTGGTAAATTAACGCCTCAACAACATCAATCATTTTGTTTTTCAGCAGTGTATGAATGTGTTATGGCAGAAGAACCAAAAAATTGGAATCGTGACGATATTTGTGAATGGTCATGGATGAGCCCAGAAGAAATTTTACAACGTCATGAGCAGGGTGAAAAAATTAAAGACACTTTACCCATTATTTTAAAACAGTTTTACATACATTCAGATTCAAAGTAAAAAATGACAAAGTAAGATTATGAAAAAAATTATTGTTATTGGTGTATCTGCTGCATCTATTGCATTTATTTCAAAATTGCGAACTTTTGACAAAGAATCAAAAATTATCTGCTTTTCTGGTGAAAAAGATTTTCCTTATAATCGTTGTTTTTTAGCAGATTTTTTGATTAAAGATCAAACAAAAGATCAGTTGCAACTCAAACCACAAGATTTTTTTGAAAAAAATAATGTTGATCTGCGCTTGAACTCTTGGGTAACTAAAATTGATGCAGTCGGTAAACAAGTACAGGTTACAGATCAACTATTTTCTTTTGATTATCTTTTTTTAGGCATGGGATGTCGACCATTTGTGCCGTCTTTTTTACAAAATGATCAATCGTTAGGTATTTTTACCTTTCATACGCTCGATGATATACAACGAATTCAAAATTTTATTGCAGATTTTAAACCTCAATCAGTTGTGGTTATTGGCGCAGGACTAAATGGTATTGAAGTCGTTAGTTGCATGGTTGATTTAAAAATACCGGTTACCGTTGTTGAAGCTGCTTTGACTGTGTTGCCAGGACAGGTCGATCAAACAGCCACAAAGTGGGTTTTGCGTCGTATGCAATTTGCAGGAGTGCGTGTGATTAATGGGCATAAAGTGGTTGCCGTTGAACAAAAAGATAATCAGGTATCTGCCGTAATTTTGGATGATGGTACAAAATTGCAAACAGAGATGGTCATTGTTGCTGCAGGATCTGTTGTAAATTCAGAAATTTTGAATGAAACGGGCATTACGTTAAGTCAAAGGTCGGTTATCGTTGATCAATCGTTAAAAACGAATTTTGATTATATTTTTGCAGCAGGAGATTTGTGTGCAGTGCCTGACATTGTTTCAAAAAAATTAATTCGAAGTACAACTTGGTCAGATGCGATGCTTCAAGGTTTTTGTGCAGCAACAAGCCTTAGTGCTACACCACGAGCATATCCAGGAATGATTGGATTGCGAGATTCATATTTTTTTGAAGTTGATTTTTATGCTTGTGGTCAAACCGTTGGTCATGATGCTTGCGTTCAGGTTATTAAGTATGTTCAAGATCTCTCTTTAAGACTGTTTTATGTTCAAGATGATCTATTAATTGGCTTTGTACTTATCGGTGACATTTCAAAATTAGCTGAATATAAAATGTGGTATATGACAAAAAAGGTTGTTTCTTTTGCAGAAATTATTTAAGTTTTTGCTAATTTAACGTATTGTGATAAGCTCTTTATAAGAAATTGTAAAAATGTATAAAGAGAATATTTTATGAAAAAAATAATGATATTTTTAAGCGTTGTGGGATGTGGCAATTTAATTGCTAGTACATACGACCCGAGTCGTGAAGCGTTGCTTGCTGGTAATTATTTTAGTTTAGAAAAACGTTATCAAAACATTAAACGTAATTCAGTTGCAAGAAGAGCAAGAGAAAAATGCCCACATCGTGGTGATTATTTGATTAACGATCCTCGACCATTACCTGTTTTAGATGAAGACCTTTTAAACAATAATACGCCGCTGTATCCTACAAAATAGTTTATAACATTTAAAATGTATAAAAAGCCTTTGGTTGAAAAATCAGAGGTTTTTTTGTTGCTAGCTGTATCTGATTTTCTTAAATTCTTGTTATTTAATCTATGTTTTGGGTACATTGTAACAGGATGAGTATCGCTAAAAGGGGGCGGTTGTGAAGGTGAAAATAATATTTTTTACTATTTTTCTATCAACGTTATTGCGTGCTAGTGGATCTCTTGAAAGGGTATCAAGCATTTTTGCAGATCCAGGTATAGCCGAACGTGTTGCTAAACAAAAACATTTGGAAGAGCAATGGAATATGGTAAAAAATGAAAATCCAATTGTTCTTTTTTGTTTATGCAAGATTATTTCTCAACAAAATAATGATGCATTGGTTGAAATTAAAAAATCATTTGCAACAACACAGAGCGTTCAAGAGCGAAATGATGTGTTAGATGCTATGGCGAAATGGATTGTTCAAAATTCTGATCAATCAAAAAGTTTAAATTATTTACATAAATTTGCGAAAAAACAAGAAGATAAAAAGATCTGGCTTGTCATGTATTGTTCTGATTGTCCTGTATATCAAAGAAAAGTAATGCGAAATATACAAAAATTTGAATCATTTAAAAGATGTAATTTTGATGACTATTTAAATAACGCAAAGTAAAGATCTTAAAAAATGGGAGGTTATGGTGAAAATTTTTAAATATTTTTTAATAAGCAATATTTTAATGGTTTCGATTGCGCAAGCGCAATATCAAGATATGAAGCCGTATCAAAACGAAATTGTTGGGATCCAAGAAATTGCTGGAGCAACAACCTATACATTGGTACTTTCTTGTTTACAATTAAATCCAATTGTTGTTTACGCTCCTGAAAGTTTTGATGAAAGCAAACAACGTGAAGTGCATCGATATTTATTACCGAATACGATACTTTCTGAAGAATTGAATAATGAATCAGTATCTGTGCAACAAGATGGTCGTCATGTAATAATTTTATTATTTGGCCCGTTATTGTTGCAAACGACCGGCGATCATAAAGCAAATTTTATGGTGAAAATTTTAAAATAGATAGTATTTAATAATGTTTTTTGTAAAGAAAGGAATGTATATGAGGTATTGCAATCTTAGATATTTTTTCATTGTGTGTTTTTTACAGGGGTCTTTGTTTCAAGCATCAGAATCCTTTACTGTAAAAGGATATCATAATTCTGAAGCTCAACGCACATTAAAAGAAAAAGAAGATCGATTAGAAAAAATTCAAGGGGCCTTACATCTTTTTAAATTAAAAATTAAGGAATATAAACAGCATAAAACAGCTCTTACTCAAAATGCATTGTTTGATTATATACAAATGTTGAAAAACGATGGGATCTTGGATGATGTGATGTTATCAAGATTGTACGACTTAGATCCTTACATAACTTTTATAAATGATTTTGAGATTTTACAAAACGTTATATCTAATGTTCAAAATTTGGAGCAAATGTGGTTAGCCAAAAGCCGTCAAAATAATTGGAATATCTTGCATCTACTTGTTAATTTGTATCGATTAGAATCATTGGATTTTCAGAAAAAATTTAACTTTGAATCCTATATTGTGGATTTATTTGAAAAATATCCAACAGAGTTTAAAAAATTATTATTTGTAAAAAATACATCTAATTTTTCTCCTTTGGAAATGATGAAAACAGAGCCTTTATTTTTTAAAATACTTCCAAAAGCTGATTTTTCAAAAATTCCTGTAGATGTTCTTGCACCTATTTTGCATACATTATTTGGTAAAGAATTTCAAAACGTGATTAATCCTCGTTATTTTAATGAAATTATGTCAATAATAAATGAAAAGTGTCCCGCTGAAGTACTTACTGATGCTTTGTCGTTTCAGATTCAAAATTCAAATGGAATATCACGCGCTGTTATTTCTTATTTGAATAAGAGCCTATACGAAAATTAATTAAATAGTGAAAAGCTCCAATTTTCTGGTTAGAATAACCAGTGAATTAAACAAAAAGGAGCTTTTCATGAAAAGTATATCTATAGATTTATGGATTGAAATAGA
>JAGOPI010000018.1 GCA_017992075.1 Candidatus Babeliales bacterium | reverse complement strand
GGATTTTTCGTTGAAACAGTTGGTCAAATAAATGAAAACAACATTCGAGAATATATTCGCAATCAATAAAAACTTCGAAGCTAGAGCGTGACTAAGCCACGGCTTTTAAGCCGTGGTGTTTTCACTACGATGTTAATTTTTCTTTAATTTGAGCAGCACTTTGTGCAATTGATGTTTTTGGTACAAAAATGATCAATCTTGTGAGTAAAATAAATATAGGATAAGGTTGTTTGTAGGTTTATTTTAATTATATGAAGGTATATAAAATTATGGAAACAAATAATCTTTTACAAAGAATTATTATTGACCCTAAGGTTATGGTTGGTCAACCTGTTATAAAAGGAACACGTTTAACAGTAGAATTGATTTTAGGATTGTTGGGGCAGGGTGTAACTATAGAAAAAATGTTAGAAGAATATCCTCGATTAACGAAAGAAGATATTTTTGCTTGTTTATTGTTTGCGCAAAGAGCTATTAGTGATGTAACATTTATGCCAATTTTTAAATAAAAAAGGGCGATAATGAAGTTGTTGGTGGATGAAAATCTTGGATCTTCAGTTTCTAAATGGTTACGGCAGCAAGGATATGACGTTAAATGCATAGGTACAGATTTTGCTGGAATTGATGATATGGTGGTTCTTAAAAAAGCTTATGATGAGCATAGAATTTTAATAACATGCGATACTGATTTTGGCAAACTTGTTTTTAAAGATCAACAAATGCATTGTGGTATTGTGTTATTAAGAATGACAAATATGGATTTTGATAAAATTTTAAAATTTTTGATAAAAGTTTTTGATCAATATAAAAATGAGTTACAAAATAATTTTGTTGTTGCAAGTGATAGTGGAATTCGAATTATTGAGCAAATATTACACTAACATACAATGAATCACGATGTTAATCTTTCTTTAATTTGAGCAGCACTTTGTGCAATTGATGTTTTTCCGGTATCAATACAACAATCATATTTTTTAAGTTTTGGAGCAATGTAAACGATTGATTGATCGGTATTTTGAAAAAATTTATGAATAATTGTTTTGAGTGCCATTTTTGTAAACAATCCGTAACTATTTTTTAAATGAATTTTATTAAGTTTATCAATGTATGGTTGATTTTTTGATACTGATTGGAATTTATGAACATATTCTTGAAATACTGCTTTTAAAGCACGATGGTTTTTTGGATTATTTTCAACATTGCGACTGTTAACATGTTCGATCAACTTTTCAGGAGAACAATAAATTAAACAAACAACAACTTTTATATTTTCAGGATTATCGATTAAAAATTCTGAATTATGTGTATCAACGATAATGTTATGTCCGTAGGAAACTTGTTGATTAATTTCTTTCCACAATAAAGCATTGCCGTTATTTAATCTAAATTTATTGCTTGGAATATATTTCCAGCTACCGGGTAAAATTCTTAACAATTCAGTGCTAATTGATGTTTTTCCAGAAGATGAGCAACCATATAAAATAATGATTGAATTTTGTGAAAAAATGAACAAATTTTGAAATAAAAAAATAACTAAAGTTAGATTTTTAACTTTCATTATGCCTCCAACGTAGTGAAATATATGAAATAAAATATTTTCGATATATTTTAGTCTTTAAGTATTTGTAAAGGATATAAAAGGATATGAAAAAATTAAATATATGGTTTGTGTTTACTTTATTGATTGTTTTTGGAATTTTAATTTGGAAAAATCCTGGATCGAATTATGATACATCGCGTATTGATTATTGTATTGGCGCTGACAAAAAACAACAGCACGTTACCATAATATCTATGCAACATTTTTTTGATATTGCATATGTTAAAAATGCACAATCAGATTATCCGAGTCCTTATTTTCCAGCAATTCACATCAAAGCAAAATCTGTACATAATGCATGGCTTCATGTTGTACAAACTGATTGCATAGCAGAATCTAAATGGTTGCACTTTATTGATGCTTGCCCTCAAGGGCATAAATATTATCCTTTTTATGCTGTAGATACAGATTTTGTAGATAACCCTTGTTGGAGTTATTCTGTATTTTCAAAACCATTAAGTTTTTGGATAGGTCATGCGTATGCTGTGCAAGTTGATCATAAAAAGAAAACAATAGAATGTGTTGGTGGTATATCATGGGGATTTAAATTGTCTTGGTGGAATTTAAATCCAATCATGATTTTACCTTTTGCATTAACGCAAAGTATGTGGCAACAAGATTGGAAATTTTTTCAAAAAGCGTTACCTGAGTATGAAAATATTGGAAACTGAAAAAATTTAAAATTGAAGTGAAATTTAATTTTATCCTAAAGAATGTGTTTTTGATTTTTTGATAAGAAATGCCTGATGTTTTTCAATCGCTTGTGTTACAACAGTATGAATTAATTCATGAGTGATTGTGCAAGGATTTAAAATATCAGCATCAGTTTTTAAAGTGTTAATAATACCTTCAAGTTCACTCGCTGATAATCCATCTGTTTTGTGAGCAATTTGTTCAATTGTTGTTGAAGTTAATACGTTGAGAACAGATTGTATGAATGTTTGATCGTTTTGTTTGTTATCCATTAAAATAATATCTTTATAAAGATTTAAGATTTTAACACGTTCAGCTTTTACTGGAAGTGGTAATTCAATTAAATCATCAATACGACGATGCATAGCAGAATCTAAAGCATCTTTGTGATTTGTTGCAAAAACAAGCATAAATTTATTACTTCTTGTTCCTGTGTAGTTTAAGAAGTTATTTAAAATTTGATAACCTTTACTTTGAGGATCCATGTTTTCACGCATTGATAAAAAAGCTTCTGCTTCATCGATGAAAATTAAAAGCCCAGTTGTTTTGTTTGCCCATGCAAATAATTGATCAAGCGCTTCAATTCCGTCTCCATCTTTAAATTTTGAAAATGATGAACCGCTCATTGAGACATATTCAAGTCCAGAACGTTTTGCAAGTTCAGTTGCAAATAAAGTTTTACCTGTACCAGGTGCGCCATAAAGCATTAAATTGCGATATTTAACATTGGTTGCACCAGATTTAATTTTTGTATGAACTGCTTTTGTTACTTGAATAATATTTTCAAGACGTTGCTCTAAATCTGAAGAAAAAATCATAGGGGTTGGAGTTTCTTTAGAATCAAAAAGAGAAGAAAAGAACCCTTTTTTTGATGAAGAAATGATAAGTTTTGGACGCATTAATTGACGTTCAATCATGCGAAACGCCATAGGAATTCCGTATTGAGCTGTAAAGTACAGAATTGCAGATGTAAGCAAAATTGTTTGAAATTTTGTTACATTGTTTAAAATTCCATTGTTCATAAATCTATTGATGTTGTTCGTGTTAAAGTCAATAAGGGTATTAGCAGCTTTTTGAGCATCACTTTTTTCATTAAAGCTATTTTGAATATTTTCACAAAGTTTTTTAAAATCTTCGCCTGTTAAAGAACCTTCAAATCCTTTTAATATGCTATTTAAAAATGCTTGTGTTGTTTCTGGAGAGGCATTTTGAATGACATTTCCCCATTCATTAAAAAATCCACGAGCTGCAGCAGCTGCTAATTGTTCTACTTCTTTATCATTATTTTGATTAAACATATAGCTTGGTAATATTAATGATGATTGTGCGAAAATAAGACTAAATAGTGAAAAAATCAAAACTGATTTCTTTTGCATGAAAACCCCCAAAAAAGTGAATAAGAATAACTATAAAATTAGTTTATCAGCGGTTGATTTTATTGTAAACGTCGTTTGATGTTTTTTGCTGGCTGTGCCTAGGCGTAGCTCGTAAGAGCGGAAACTGGCGGGATTGACGGGACTCGAACCCGCGACCTTTCGCGTGACAGGCGAACGCTCTAACCAACTGAGCTACAACCCCGTAACTATCTTAAAATTTATGTGTTTCATGTCATTTAAAAAGAATTGCCCAGCCGTCGTTAAAACTATGGCGGGCAGGCCTGTCATTCGTATGTTTTGCATATGAATGGCTCCTTGGACTGGACTCGAACCAGTGACCTAACGATTAACAGTCGTTTGCTCTACCAACTGAGCTACCAAGGAACAATTTTCAAAATATAAAGCACCAAAGGTGCCAATACAAGGACATTTAAAAAAGGGTTTGCCATTTATTTGTCTAATAACAAATGAATGGTGGGCGATACTGGATTCGAACCAGTGACCCCCAGTTTGTAAGACTGATGCTCTACCAACTGAGCTAACCGCCCAACTTTTTACATAAATTTCTAAGATTTTTAAAGATATTGAAAGTGTAGCCAATCTGCACAGCAAAGTCAAAGCGAAATCACGAAATTATCATATTTTTATAATTTTTTTTAAATATGATCTATGTTAGACTAATTTTTAACTTCATTAAAACAGTATTTTTCATATCAAAGGTAATTATGGCAAAATTTCAGGAATATTTAAAAAATATCTTTTGGATCATTTTAATTTTACAATTTGCACCATCAATTTTTCGATCAATTTCAAAACAATGGTCAGATCATGTGGAGCCAAAAAATAAGGTTGGCTTGGTATTGATGAATAGTATGATTTGCGCTTCAAGTAATTGGAATAAGCAGCTAACAAAGTTATTTAAAGATCCTGAAATTAAAGCAATTTTGATTAAAATTGATAGTGGTGGTGGTGCTGCAGGATCATCGCAAGCAATTTTTCAAGAAATTTTACAACTTAAAGTTCAATATCCAAAACCAATTGTCGCGTATGCTGAAAATGTTTGCGCTTCAGGTGCGTATCAAATTGCAACAGCAACTGATCACATTGTAGCAACGGGAAGTGCTTTGATCGGAAGCATTGGCGCTAAATTTTCAACACTTTTTAAATTAAAAGAGTTTGCTCAAAATTATAAAATTGGGTCACATGCAATTGCATCAGGAGATTGTAAAAACTGTTTGGATCTTTTTGTAGATTTAACAGACGAACAGAAAAAAATGCTTCAAGCAATGGTCAATGATTGTTATGAACAGTTTGCACAAGATGTTGCAAAACAACGTCATTTGAATATGACTGATAAAAATTGCTGGGCTGAAGGTAAAGTCTTTACGGGTAATGAAGCTCTTCGTTTAAAACTGATTGATGAAGTAGGTAATCAAACAACTGCGATCAATTTTATTAAAAAACAGATTCTTCACGCTGATCGCGAAATTGAATTTGTCAGAATTCCTGGACCATCACGTTTTGAACGATGGATGCATCCTGAATCTGATGAAGATGATGATATGGAATGTCGTCTTGCAACATCGTTATGGCAAGGATTATTTAACACACTTCAAAAATCAGAAATTCGATTTTAAATAGTTTGTGGATATATAATTTTTGAAATAATTGGTTCATTTCCAGCAGTGATCATTTTAAATTTACCTTGAGCAATGTCGCGCTCAATTTGTTTGATTTGTTGGGCGATGTCTACTTCTTTTATTGTTTTTTCTGTAAGCAGTTGAGCAAAGTCTGCATATTGTTTTATGCTTTCTAATAAATCTATGGCATATCTTGGGATATGATCTAAAAGAGTTCCTGATCTTTTATCAAGGATCATAATTTCATCGTATAAAATTGCACCAGGCAATATTTTGTAAAGATTTAATTTTTTATGTAAAGATTTAACAATTTGATTATGTTCAAAATCTCCTGAAGTTAAACTGTGTGCTGGGCATGTTGGATTGAATTCTGCAGCATCAATAAATGGTTGAATGTCATCTTTGTTAAAATATCCTAAATGTGAAGAGTCTGTGCGTTTGCTATATTGATATATTTTTAAACAAGTTGGGCATGTTATGTGTGTTGCGGCAAAAAGATCTGCATCATATTCAAAAGGTTTCCAGCTTTGTTCTGAGTAATTATTAAAATTCAATGAAACTTTTTTCAGTTCAGCTTTTTTGGTAACAATGACTGGATAAAATGAACGATTTGAATCTTCATTTTGAAACTCTTCATCAAAAATTCCTGCAATGTGCTGTAAACGATGACGATATTCATGCAGTAATGTTGCATATTGTACGGATGGGGCAGATCGGTACCAAAGATCATTCAATTTAATAGAACAGGTAAATGAATTATAAGCTCCAAGAAATTTGTTTCGGTCTTCAACTGAAATAATTGGAACATATGATCCGCTTGGAGCTTTTGTATTTTGGAAATGGTATAAAGCTTTTTGTTCCTGTGTGATTGTTGGATTTTCTTCTTGATATTTTGCAAATAAGTCTTGCAATTTTTGTATTAAAATATTTCTTTTTTCTGTAGCTTGGACAGTTTTTGAAACTGTTGCTCGACTTGCTTGACGCATAGGGTAAGAAGTTTGATGCAACATACTGATACATATTAAAAAAGTTATGAGTTTCATTTTATTTTCCTAAAAATAAGAAGACCATTTTTTTTATGATAGTGAATAATAAAATGAAAATTCAAGATTTAAAATTTAAAGAATCGTATGTTGACTGAGGAATTTTTTTTGCAGATGTAAAAATTTATTTTGTGGAATTTGACGACCTTTGCTGCTTTTTTCTAAAAAACCTTGTTGCAAAAGGTAAGGTTCATAGACTGCTTCAATGGTTTCTTTGTCTTGGCCAGTGATGGATGCTAAAGTTTCAAGGCCAACAGGGCCACCTTTGTAATCAAACATGATTCTTTTTAAAATTAAATTATCAATAGGTGTTAAACCAAATTCATCAATGCCAAGCGCTGACATCGTGTCGAGTACTACCTGCAAACTGGCAATATTATTATTTTTTACTTGAGCAAAATCGCGAATGCGACGTAGTAATTTTTTTGCAATTCTTGGAGTGCCGCGTGAACGAATAGCAAGCTGTTTTGCAGCGTCAGATAGCATTTGTAAATTTAAAAATTGAGCATTTTGTAAAATAACTTGAGTAAGTTCTTCGCTGCTATAAAAATCTAATCCTTCAATGATCCCAAATCTGCTGCGCAGTGGTGCAGATATTGCGCCACTTTTGGTTGTAGCGCCAATGAGTGTGAATGGTTGGAGCGGCAAACTGACGGTGCGAGCGCCAGGGCCTTGTCCAATGATGACATCAACTTTAAATTGTTCCATTGCTGTGTATAAAACTTCTTCAATGTGTGATGGCGTTCGATGAATTTCGTCAATAAATAAAATATCATGTTTGCCAAGTCCTGAAAGTATAGCAACCAAGTCACCAGTACGTTCAAGCATCGGACCACTGCAAATTTTAATTTGTACGTTTAAAATATTGGCCATAATTTGACAGAGTGTTGTTTTTCCAAGACCAGGCGGTCCAAACAAAAGCATATGATCAAGTGCTTCATTTCGTGCTTTGCATGCTTGAACATAGACATTGAGTTTATCTTTTAATGTTTGTTGACCAATGTAATCATCAAATGTTTGTGGAATAAAATCGTAACATATTTCAATTTCAGGAGTTTGAGTGATGATTTCTAATGGATTACTATTTTGATCATTCATGATTATTTCAGTTATTTTTTTTAAAAATATAATTTTTTGAAAGATAGTATAACATTTTTAGTTTTTACAGATATTGGTATACTTTTCTTTTCGTCATTTTGGATTTGTTTTTTGTCATCCCGGCCTTGAGCCGGGATCCAGAAATTTATAAAAAATCTTTTAAAAAATAAAATGACAAACTCTTTATCAGATATCTGGATTCCAAATTTAATTTGGGGTGATGAAGAAAAGTAATTTTTAAAAGAATTGAATTATTATATTGTTTAGTTGGGATGACAAAATAAAAATTAATTAAAAAAACTTATAGGGATTTATGAAAAGTTTTATATTAGGGTTCTTTTTGACTGTTGTTTTTACACAAAATATTATTACATCAAAGCGTTATTATTACGCAACTCCTGAAGAGGAAAAATTTATAAGATCATTGCATGCAAATTATGATCCTTTTAAAGATGTTCGATTAAATGATAAACGACCAACGTCCTCACTTCCGCTTTTGACTGCAAAAAATTTAAAAGAACATAAAAAAGCGTTGAATACAAAATTGTATGAAAAGAACAATCCTGTACCGCCCATTATTTTAGATCAATTAAAACAGGTAGAGCGTAAAAAATGGACTCAAGATCCTCGTTATGCTCAGTTTATGAAATAAAATCTTGTGAGTATCGTTGACAGGTAACACTATTGATGCAGCCAAGGCTGGCAAAGCTGGTCCAAATGTGTGTGATGCCGTAACTCATAAATGGTAAAGGAATTCCCACAACAGGAAGTAAATCGAGGACCATTCCAATGTTGATCATGGTTGATAAAATAATTGGAATTAAAAGTCCAAAACACATTAATTTTGAGTAAATTGAAGAAATCGTGATAATCAGTCGCATGAGCTGTAAAAATAAAATAATGTATAGTGTTACAATAAGTAGTGCACCTGCAAATCCAGTTTCTTCACAAATTACTGAAAAAATAAAATCAGTTCTGCTTTCGGGTAAAAAAGAAAGTTTGTTTTGTGTTCCTTGACCAATTCCTTTTCCTAAAATTCCACCAGAGCCAACAGCAATTTTTGACTGTTCAATTTGATAGCGTTCTTTGTTGCGATTTCCTTCACCTAAAAAAACTAAAATGCGTTTTTTTTGATATGGTTTTAAAATGGTCCATGAAATTGGTGCAGTAATTAAAAAACACAAAGCACTAATCATGAAAAAGCGTGTTGGAAGTCCCATGAACCAAAGCATTAAAGATCCAGAAATAAGTAAAATTAATCCAGTACCTAAATCGGGTTGTTTAACAACGAGCAAAAAACTAAAAACAATAACAGCAAGTGGAATGCTGTAGGTAATCGGTTTTGGTTCTGATTCTTCATGATCATTTAAAAAATAGTAGGTGATAAACATGGGGAAAAAAAGTTTTGCCAAATCTGAAGATTGAAATTTGATAATACCTAAATTAATCCAACGTTGCGCACCCATTCCAACCGAACCTTTAACAAGGGTAAAAATTAAAAGTCCGAGTGTGAAAAGATAGAGCCAATATCCTGTACGACAAATCGTGCGATAATCAATAAAGCTGCAAAAAAAATAGATTAAAATTCCGGTAACAATTCCAAAAAGTTGTTTTTTAAAAAACATAGAAACAGAATCACCTTTGCATGTGGTACTAAACACAAAACAAAGGCTAAAAAAACATAAAAATAAAACGATGCAAAGACTTGTCCAATCAAAATAGCAAAGGTAGCGTCGATTAACAAAAAACATTATGTCCTTAAGGTTTTACAATTTCTTGTAAATAAAGACCTGCAGTATTTACAGAACTACAAGGATCTTGCGGATTAAGTGTATCAAATGGTCCAAAATTTGTAGCTCCGGGTAACAGATTCCATTCAGTATAAAATTCAGGATCATTTGTGTGAGACCAGAAATAGACGCCTTTGATGTTAGCTCCTTTTTCGCGTGCAATTTTGCACACATGAAGTGTCATATCAATAAAAGCTTTTTTTTGTTCAGGATCATTTGTGTTGCATCCAGTTTCTACAATATAAATATCTTTTTTAGGAAAAGTTGCATGAGTTTGTATAATTGCATCAAGGGCATCTTGCTGATCAAAGCTGTCAGCATAGTTATTGCCTTTTGGTATCCATCCATTAAATCGTAAAGCAGGATACACGCTGAGAGCTATTCCATCAAATTTGTCTTGATGTGGTGTAAAAATTCTTATAAAATCGCCATTATATTTTTGATTTGCTATGTAACAAATAAACTTTTCAAGTGCATACCAGGCAGAAAATATACTGTGATATGGCTTCATGGGTTTCCATTGATGTGACATTAAAACTTTTAAATTTGGATTAAGTTCTTTCATTTTTTGACACGCAAGAACTTGAGCTTGATTGATATTATCCAGATACTGTGCTTGTGAAATGTTGCAGGTAAATGGTGGCAATGTTCCACGCGTTACGCGATGTGAAAAAGCAACAGGTTGAGAAATTGGGCAAACATGAGTTATATTCGGACAAGCTTTTATCATTTCTGCGCAACAATTTGCAAACCATACTGCATGTTCTGATTTTTCAAACAAGTTTGGAATTGCTTGAGGATTTGCATAGTGATGAAAAAAAAGAAGAGGATTTTTCATTTGTTTTATAAATTCAGCTTGACCTTGTATTTTTGATGGATCAATTTCAGTTGAATTTTGCATCAAGGCATCAGATATTTCTAAAGATATGCGATATGTTGGTAAGTTGTATTGCGTGCAAGCGGTTTGATTTTTAACGCCTAGATGATTAATTTGTGCAATCATTGCTTGTTTATGTGCTTCAGTTAAAGTAACTTTTTTACGAGATTGCTCAATAAGTTCTCCATTGCATTCAGGGCATTGGGTTAACGTTAATTTTTGAGCAGTTCTTTGTTGTGATGCGTCAGCTAGCAAGCTTGTAATAAGTTTTGCATCGTTGATGATGTCGAGTTTTGTTGGTTGAACTTTTGTGCCACATTTTGAACAAATTGCCTCAGGAAGAGCGCGTAGCACATAGCCAATGTGATCTTTATTTTGTAAATCTTTTAAAGAATTGGGTGATTTTGTTGCTAATTCTTGTAATTTTTCACTCATCCAATCAGGATTTGCGGTGTTGGCACTATGATGAGTTTGAGACATTGCGGTACCAAAACTGACGACAAAAGGCTCAATTTCGTTCAATTCTTCATAAGTTTGTCGGGCAGGAGGAAAAGTTCCCACAATTATTGATGTAAAGCTAAAACTGATTGTTAAAAGTAATAATGATTTTTTTGTTTTCATAGTGCTTTCTGTTTATCAAATTAGGTAAAAAAAACATTTGGATTGGGTAGTTTTAAATCTTCTGTTGCTGAAGTTGAAAAATTTATTTGTTCTTCAGCTGTAAGTAGGTCATACAACATCGTGTAATAAATTTGAAAAAAGGTTGTGAAAAATGTTTGAATTTTTAAAATACTTGTTTTGCGTACTTGAGTGACATGAGCAAAAACGGATTCGATATCTTTATTTGTTTTTGCAACATATCCTGCAGCTTCTTTAAGATGGCAACTTTTTAATTCTGGTGCTTGTCCCATAGTTTCAAACATTATTTTAATATCAGAAATGGTTGCAATCGTTGTGCAAAATTCTTGTTGTAGACAACAAAGCTGAGCCGTAATTTCATGTTGCTGTTTACCCCAAATCATAAGTGAATGTTTTAAATCTTGAATTAATGTTTGTGTTGGTTGTGGATTGATTTGAACAATGCGTGGCGCAATATTTTTCAATTTAAAAAATATTGTCTGAAAGGTTATTTGTGAATTTTTAATCTTTTCAAGAGCTTGTTCAAGCTTGCTTGTGTCGTTATGAATAACTTGTAAATTTGTGTGCCATGAATCATTAAGCGATGGTGTATAAATTTTTAAAAGCTCTTCTTGAATGATTAGTTTTGAAAGCATCATTTTGCATGATTCTTGCGCAATTTGGTAACTAAGTAAAATAACATCGATAAGTGTTTGCAAATGATACGGATCTTGCAATGTTTCAATATATGATTCTTTCCAAGCTTGTGCATGATGATGAATAATTTCTTCATAATTATTGTTTGCAAAAATATGTAAAGTGCATAAAAGTAAAAATAAAAAATGCTTCATGAAATTAATCTTTTTTCTGATGTTGAATTAAAATTGCAAAACGCATGAGGCATAAGTTCTTGAGCTGTAGAAGTAGTAATAATTTTTTCAGGAATTGCAATCAAAATTTGAGCTTGTGGACAAAATTCATATATCATTTGTCGGCATGCTCCGCAAGGAAAAACTGCAGAATTTGTGACAAGTGCTAGATGGGTGAAATTTTTATATCCTTGAGCAAGAGCGCTAAAAATAGCAACACGTTCTGCGCACATGGTCAGTCCGTAAGAAATTGATTCAATGTTACATCCACCAATTATGATTCCTGTGTCTGTAAGAAGTGATGCTCCAACAGGAAATTTTGAATACGAACAAATAGCTAGCTGTTGCATTTCTGTTGCGTGTTGTAAAAGTTTGGTAAATTGTACATTTATTGATGTCATTATTTTGACTATGCTCATTGAGGTGATAAGCGTTTACGCATCATTTAGCGTAACATGTTCAAATTTTTCTGAAAAGAAAAATTTAATTTTTTTGAATAGTTTGACGATGATGTTTTTGATATTCATGTAATGGTACATAATTTTGTGAAGAACTTGTTTTTATTTCCGCATCATCTGTTTTGTGTAACTTTTCTTGTTCGTAATGTGTGTAGGGAGTAACTGAATTTCTTTGGTTGCGAGTATGATAAAATTTTTGCAAAGTTGAAAAAAATTTATTGATGCGTTGCATTACTTCTTGAGTTTTGCGATGTCGTAAATACGTTAGACCTATATCGTATTGTTGCGCTCTGGTCAAAGGTTTTCGTTTTTCTGGCTCAGTAAAATCAGGCAGTAACGGCAATCTGTGCTGCTGTCTGTATAAATTTTCTTTGGTCAAGCGAGCTGATGCATCAAGTTGTGTGATGATGCAGCAAAAAAGTGTAAAAAGCTTCAAATGTTTGTTTATTTTCATCGTTTCTTTCAGCATGTTTTGATTTTAAGATTTATGATTTTGGTTTGTCATTATAATTTTCATCATCATGGCAAGGATTAAAATATTTTTTGATTTTTGCAAAATAACCTTGCTTGTAAGCGATGGCTATTGCAACAATTGTTATAAGTAGTGCGGTGTTGATAGTTAAGGTTATTATTTTTTTATTTGCAAAAATGCTGCATGAACTTTTATGAGTATTAATGTTGGTTTCTAAAGCACAATTTTGTAACAAAAATGCTTGAGGGTCGCGCCAAAAATTTTCACTTGTTTTGCAACTTGTCCAGCTATTTTCAAATATAACGTTTGATGGTGATTCTTTGAACCAAGCATTTAAAGTTACAGGAATTCGATGTATGTCAAGTAGAGCATGAATGTTTGATGCAAATCCAAAAATTATGAAAAATTTTATGGGAATGATATTTAAAGATTTCATGCGTAATCCGTATATTTTAGTATTTGAAAAATAATTTGTTGAAATTGTATGTGAAACATGAATTTTTTCAAGCAAAATCTTAATCAGAATCAGAGATGTCATCAATTTGAGATTCAACTTGTGTATAAAGCTTGTGCATGTTTTTGCTATATTTTGGTATTAATGTATCATGTTATGAGTTAAAAACGTGCTTTATTAGGGGTTTTTTTATGAAAAAAGTTATGTTTCTTGTTTTATTTTGTGATTTGTCTGCAATGATTAATTGTTTTCATTTAGATGTGCCGATGAGTCAGCAAAATGCTAAAAAAGAGATGGTATTTACTAATGGAAAGAGTTATCAAGATCTTGAGGATGAACTTCGTTTGAAGCATCCAAATGAGCCAGAATCTATAATTATTAAAGGATATGGATTAGGCACAGAAGAATTTGAAAATAAAATAATCAATCCTGTATATTGTTCTAATTATTTTCCTTTTCAAGGTGTAGATCTAAATTCAGCGACTGGATCTTTCGAGTTAAAAGAAAAATCGGGACATTATTTTTTGATTCCTGAAAAAATTACTGAATCCAATTATGACACAGCTCGATTTCTTTTAACTCATGAAATTGGACATTCTCAATTTCCTAATTTACTACCAGCAGTCAACACATCTATAGGGCTTACCTTTTATCCGATAGCATATTATTGGAAAAAAACTATGGGATCAGCGCCTTATAGAAATAGATTTACCAAATATGGATCAAAAATTATTGCTGCAAATATATTATCAACTTTAGCAAAATTTTGTTGCTATCAATTAGAAGAACGACGTGCAGATAATTTTGCTATTAAACATTCTGATGCATCGATGCTTCAAGGTGCTTTAGAAGGACTTCAAGAAGATAAGAAACAACTTCAAAAAGAATATTCTAAAACTGTTATATCTAAAGTTCTTCCATTTCGTATAGGATGGAATTTAAAAGATCCATTACATCCAAGCTTAGATAGCCGTATCGCAAAAGTTAAAGCTGCACTAAAAACAAAATTTAATATTGAAGCATAAAAGTAACTTTTATTTTTAAAAATCAAAAAAATCTCTGCAGAAATGTGGAGATTTTTTTGATTGTGAGCATCGTAAAATTTTAATCCTAGCAATGAAAATATTATTTTACAGTACAATTAAAGGTTGAATTTTATGTTCCTCAAGTAACGGAAATTCTTCTTTTTGGCTTAATTTTTCAACTTTTTCCATAGTTTGGCGTACATCAAGTTCTTTTAATAATTTTGCACCCAAAAGTTCTTGAAATTCTTTTTGTTCTGCAATTTTTCGAATAAAATCACGATTGTAGCTTGGAATGTGTTGCAGTAAGTTTCCTGATTGTTTGTCGAGATCTTCAATTTCTTTTATAAGATTTTTAAGATGGTTTTCATGGTCTTTTAATTTTAATTTTTTAGATTCAGATAAAGTCATAGGATATGAATGTAACATTGTTAATTTTTCTTCAAGTTGTTGAACTATAAAATTATGTTGATCATCTTGAGGTGTTTTGGTGTGAGCAGGACAAGAAGGATTGTTTACGGCTTCTTTGATAAAGGGTTCGATGTCTTCATCATTAAAATATCCATTAGAACTTTTGATGTTGTATTTATTTGATTTAATAATTTTTAAACATGTTGGACAGGTGATATGTTCAATTGAAAAATGATCAGCATCATGTTCATAAATAAGCCATGATGGATTATCTATGTGAGCCTTTGCTTTTTGTAATATTTCTTTTGAATAAAATTTTTCTTGTTCTTTTGTTCTTGTTTTATTCGTTTCGATTGCATTGTTAAGAGATTGCAAATGATGACGATATTCATGGAGTATAGTATTGTATTGACATGCAGGTGGCATATTTCGGAATTCTTTTCCAATCTTGATATGACTAAATGCTGGCTTATAACTTGCTATCTCCCATCCCAAATAATTATTTTCAGCATCAATAGGAATGTATAAATCACTTGGAGCTTGAGTATCTTGAAAATGCTGTAAAGCAAGGTTTTCTGGTGATGATAAATTTAAATTTTCGTATAAAGATCTAATGTTTTTTTGTATTACTTTGAGCGTTTCTCCCATTGGACTGAAAACATTGTTTTGAAAACTTTCTATATATACATCAAATAATTTTAAATATGAGTTCATAGCTTTGGCAATTAGTTTTACTTCTTTCCATGGCAATTGATTATACCAATTTATAAATTTTTCATGATTATGTAATATTTCATGATGATTTTTTATAAAAATCATACTTTGTAATAAAAGTTTTTGTTCACGTGTTATTTCTTCAATGATTTGATTTTTGTTTTGCTGTTGTTGAAAATTAGACCAGTTTGATTGATATCTTGTAAATGCTGTTTGTATCTTTTTTTGTTCATCAGCTGTTAAAGTATTTAATAAATTTAAAATTTTTTGATTTGTTACTTGTTCTTCAGCAAATTGATTAAATTTATTTTTAATAGGTTCTTTTGGTAGTGAAGTATTTGGTGATTGTATTGTTGATGATTTTTGCCAATAAGTTTTTAATCTTTGCAACCAGCTTAATTTTGATAATTTTGGAGTTGTTTTATTCATAGGTAAAACATTGTAAAAAATACAAAAACTTAATAAAAAATATATCTTTTTATTCATAAAAACCTTTCCATTAATCTATAAAGTTTATAAAGTATAAGGGGCTGTCCTAGATAACTAAACGAGTTATACTAGGAACATGAATACAAAAAGATCAAAACTGACCAACAAACAAAAACTAAAACTGATGGAACATTTTGTTGCAGGCTCAACTGCCAGAACAACGGCAGATCTTGTTGGAGTCAATAAAAATACAGCGCA
>JAGOPI010000039.1 GCA_017992075.1 Candidatus Babeliales bacterium | reverse complement strand
TCTTGATATGCTTGATCATTTTACAATTGAACTTTGTTTAGTTCTTCTTGTAAATCTTTAATTCGATTTTCTTGCAACTGTTTTGAAGTAAAATCCAACATGAAAACTTTTTGACAAGCAATAGCACTTTGAACAATGTCATCAACGCCTTGTAAAAATTGCTTATCTTCAGTTGTTAAATCTTGAACATTAAAATTAGAATTTTTCTCAATTAAGAAATTAAAATAAGCATTTTTTGTTGCTGTTTGCACTGACTGCATTGAAAGAAAAAATGCACTATATTCATTATGCAACAACTTTAAAAAATCTTTTTGAGATTGTACTGAATACGTTCCTAAATTATTTAATTTTGCCTTAATTTGAGTTTCAAATTGTTTCTGAATTTTTAAAATAGAATCTTGTAAATTTTTATACAATTGAGTCATTGTTACAATATCTTTTGAATCAACTACAACTAATTTTTCAGCATTGTCAATTTCTTCAAGCAACGATGGCTCATTAATCATAATTTGAGCCCAATTTTCATACTGTTCAACATAATTTTTTTCATATGAAGAAATATCAATACCGTATTTATGCAATTGTTGCAGTTCATTTTTAAAATCAATCAAAGTTGTTGTAAAATTTTCTTGCTCAGAAATTTCTAAATTTGCATCAATTTGATAATGCGCAATAAGTGCATTCAATTTTACAGCTTGTTCATTTAATTCTAAATATAATTGATGTACAGAATTTTCATCTTGAACTAATTGAGCGTCAACAGACGATGACAACATTATAAAAACAATAAAAATAGCGTGATTAAATTTTTGAACAAATCCCATTTTTTCTCCTTTTTATGAGCAATGTGATACATTGTGCACAACTTACACAGGAATATTTAAAAAATAAAGTACACATTACCAAAAACGAATAGCAAAAAAAAAATGCTTTGTTATTCTAAAAAACAGAAGACTCAATCAAGCACATAAACTTTTTATAAGGAAATTATATGACAACATTTACAAAAAAAATCTTTTTAACAACTTTGCTTGCAACATCATCGTTATCATTTTCCAAACTTTCAGAAGATGCAATTTCAGATTGTTTTAGCACACAACGTGAAGGCGCTGCAAAATATTTAGAATTTCATTTCGTATTTCAACCAAATAATAAACTTCAAACTGTACAAACAAACCTTACTATGGGAATTGGTTTTACTGCAGCAACAGCGTTTTTATTAGCAAAATTTAAAACAGAAGAAAACACATACAAACAATATGTTGATAATTCAACGCTTATCGCTTCTGGTATGCTTTGTGTTGCTACAGGATATTATCTGTACAACACAGCTGAATATTTCATTAAATCTAAAATTTTAGTTAATTTCTTAAAAAATTGGTCACATCACCGTCAATTCCTTCCTGAAGATTTTACAACAGCATTTGATGAACTTGCTGCATATCAACAGGATGGAAAAACTTTCTCTGCTGACCAAGTAGAAGAAATTTTCGAACTCGTGTTGCACTATATTGAACACAGCTTTGAAAAACGTTATCCAAAAGAAAAGAAAAGTACAGATTTACTCAGCTCAGTTAAAACAATCACTGAAATTGGCAAAAACTGCGCTCCTGGAAAATAAATTTTCTGATTTTAAAAATAAAAAACCCTGGTTTTAAAACCAGGGTTTTTTGTTAAACAAAAATATAATTATTTTTTCTTAAGTGTCGCCCAGCCATCGCTTATAACTATCCCAAATTCGACATTAAAAAACATTTATCGTTTTTTTAATGTTGGAAATAGTATTACATCTTTAATTGAAGTTGTTCCTGTCATAAGCATAACCATGCGATCAATACCTATACCAAATCCAACGGTTGGAGGTAGTGCATGCTCAAGTGCTAAAATAAAATCTGCATCATACAGATGCGCTTCAGCATCACCTGACTCACGAGACTCAACCTGTTGTACAAATCGTGCTGCTTGATCGAATGGATCATTTAACTCATCAAATAAATTTGCAAGTTCAAGCCCTGCAATAAAAAGCTCTGCACGTGCAGCCAAATCAACGTTATGTTTATCTCGTTTTGCCAAAGGAGAAACTTCAACTGGAAATCCTGTAACAAATGTTGGTTGAATTAACTCTTTTTCAACAGTTTCTGCAAATAATAAATAAATTTTTTCAGCTAAATTCATATTAGATTTTGGTAATGCAACTTTATGAGTTTTGAGCAACTCTGTGATTTTTGCATCATTTAAATCTGCATCAGTTAATTTGTGATATTTTTTAACTGCATCATACAATGAAATGCGTTCAAATTTTTTTGAAAAATCAATTGAATAATCACCAAACTGAACAGGACCTATTGCTCCAATTTTTACAGCAACTGCTTGAAAAATAGATTCAATTAAATCCATAGCATACACAATATCATAATGCGCAGTGTAACATTCAAGCATTGTAAATTCAGGATTATGTTTTGTCGAAATTCCTTCGTTTCGGAAATTTCGGTTAATTTCAAACACACGCTCAAGGCCACCAACAACCAATCTTTTCAAATAAAGTTCTGGTGCAATGCGCAAATAAAAATCTTGACCTAAAGCATTATGATGCGTCATAAAAGGTTTTGCAGCTGCACCACCAGGAATTGGATGAAGCATTGGAGTTTCAACTTCTAAATAATTTTTTGAAGCTAAAAATTCACGAATTGTTTGTACAATAAGTGATCGTTTAATCAAAAGTTGTTTACTTGAATCGTTACAAATTAAATCAAGATACCGTTGACGATAACGTACCTCAACATCTGAAAGTCCATGAAATTTTTCAGGAAGCGGATGCAAACATTTACTTTGAAGTGAAAAATTATGTACACGAACTGAAATTTCTCCACGTTGCGTTTTAAATAAAGTTCCAGAAACCCACAAAATATCACCAAGATCAATGCTATGCTCAAAAAGATGAAATAAATTTTGTCCAACAGCATCTTCTTTAATATAAATTTGAATTTTACCCGTTGAATCTTGGATATGCACAAAAGCTGCTTTTCCATGCAAACGTTTTGTCATCACACGACCTACCAAGTCATACACGTTGGTATCATTTTCTGTAAAGTTGCTTAAAAGAGACTGTGCTGTTGCATTAGGAGTTTTAGCTGCAGGCCATGATTCAATGCCCTGTTCTGTTAATTTTTTAACTTTTTCAGTACGAATGTCATGTTCCTGTGAAACATGCCCTAAAAAGTCCTGCAATTGATCTGATTTATGCTTTGGTTCCATAGTTTCAACGTCCGCTTTAAATAAATTTGATATGAATACAGCATACTCCAACTTTTAAAGTTTGACGAATTTTGATCAAAATAGTCAAATTATTGCTTTACGTAAGCAAAATGTGCTATTTTGAAAATATAAAAAAATTACCAATTCTTACAGGGGGTTTGTATGAAAAAATATATTTATTTGGCACTATTTTCATTAGGTATGTTGCAAGTTTCATTATCTCACGCCTTAGTTTATGGCACGAATCCAGCAGAAGCATTCATTTCTACACAAATTGAAATTCCAGCAGATCAAAAATTGACCAACATGATTATCAATCCAACATTTACAAACGAATACAGTCAACTTTTTGTTCCATCAAATATTATTAAAAAAATTCAAAAAAGTTTAAAAACATCAGCTGTAAATATAACGGTTGAATTAACAACTAGTCCAAAATATTATAATTTAATTTTTACCGCAAAAAACAGCGCTGGAAACATGATTGCATCAAAAACATTTACTAGCCTTACCAACAAAAATCGCACTAAAATTGCAAATACTGTACCATACGTTCACACAAATTTAAAATATGAGCTAAATCATAATGCCTACACAGAAATTAAATGGATCACCAAAAATCCATTTACCGTGCCTGTAAACATTGCAAAATAAAATATTTATAGCAAATCTTAGTTAGCATGACAAAGTCCTTGAAAAACAGATTGAATACAATTTTTAAATGATTTTTTAGTAGTTGAAATTAAATAACGAACTGCATTTTTAATCACAAACCACCAATTTTCGA
>JAGOPI010000017.1 GCA_017992075.1 Candidatus Babeliales bacterium | reverse complement strand
CTGCAGGCATTTTAATGTTTTTAATGGGAATGCAATTTAAAAAGATTTAAAATTTTTATAAAAAAAGGAAGTCGTATGATTGATCGTCGATTTATTGCACTATTTATTATCAGTTTTTCTATTGTTTTATTTTCAGGACTTTTATGGATGAAACTTTTTTATATTGAACAAAATATTGCAACGCTGCAAGAAGATATCGACAAAGATAGCTCATCTTACAAAGATATTGAATTGGTTATTCCTGTTCAAGAATTTTTAAAACGTGGCGCAAATTCTTTAAACCTATCCACGGTAAAACGAATTTTTGTTAATCAATGGATTTATTTTAACCAAAACGATTTAATCAAATTAATTATTTATGCACAAGGCGCTGCATCATTTGATGAGATGAAAAAAGGTTTTGAAGCTGGCATTAAATCTGAAAATGCAAAAAATGGTGCTGCAACTTTTATACAAAGTTGTTTAACAACAATTGCAAATGATCCAAAATTAATTTCATATGTTGATAATTCACTCAAAAACGGCTTAAATCAAGAACTTCATGCACTGCGAGGAAAAATGATGGAAACTGAATATAATAGTCGTGAATATAAACGATTAAAAATTGAATATCGAAAAGCTTTGTACGCTTGGATTAATGAACAACATGGCAAACTTTTAGATGAATTAGTTTTACAATTATAAAAAATTTTGAATTATCTCAATAGATTGATCAATCAATTCATCTACTTGCGCATATGATTGCTGAAATGATTTTGTTACAAAATTACCAACGTCTGCCTGATTTTCTGGACGACCAACACCGCAACGAAGCCTATAAAAATTTTGTCCGCCATATTCAATCAATGATCGAAGACCGTTATGTCCACGAGCGCTACCACCATCTTTTATATTTATTTTTCCAAATGGATAATCTATCTCATCATGAACAACCAAAATATTTTCAAGTTTTATGCCATGCTTTTGTAAATGTTTTAAAATTTCACCAGAACTATTCATGAATGTTTGCGGTTTGATTAAAAGAATTTCTTGATCATGAACACGCACGAATGCAATCATCATGTTTTGTTTTTCAACCCATGATCCCTGCAAAATATCAGCTAAACGATCTAAAATTAAAAAACCAATATTATGTGGCGTAAAAACATAGGTGGGTCCTGGATTTCCAAGACCCACAATCGCTTTAATTTCTTTATTTAATTTTTCTGTCATACAACTTTTTAGTATGAATTATCTGAATCTTCTGTTTTTTCGTTCTTAGAACTTGGTGCTGCATCTTTTTGCATGTCTTTTTCAAGAGCTTGTTTTTTTGCTAAATTTGCAGCTTTTGTTTTTTTATCAAGTTCAACAATAACTTCTGATGTTTTTGAAACTACTTTTTTATTTACATAAACAACTTGTTCTTCCATGAGCACAATGTCCCAATTATGAGTTTTTGCTAAATATTCAATCGCTTCTTTTACAGAATTTTCAAACTTAGCCATCTCTTTTTTGTACATTTCACCAAGTTTTGCTTCAATTTTTTGACCTTCAGCTTGAAGTTTTTGAATTTGCAAACCAAGTTCACGTTTTTCAAACTCTAAAGCGCTTTTGTCAGCTTTAGGATCTTTTTCTTTTGCAGCAATTTCTTGATCTTTTTTCTGAATTTTTTCACCTTCTTTTTGCAATGGAGCTGCTAATTTTTCTTGTGCAGATTTTAAACGATCCTGAACGGCTTTTCCTGTTTCTGAATTCATCATCACTTCTTGGCCACTAACCGTTACAATCACAGTTGCTTTGCTACCAAATGATGCGGATGATGCATCAGCATATACGATATTTGTCATGAAAAAAATTGAAAAAAACATGAAACCTGTTGTTGTTGAAGTTCTGTTCATACGCATCCTTTTGTATCGTTTAACAAATAAAAAATGTTTTGACTTTTGATGTCCAAACTATATTCTTTTTACAACAATTCGTCAATTTTTCTAAAACTATAACAGTAAAATTTTTATGGGGTTTTCAATGTTTTACAAATTAATATTATCTACAATTTTTTTATGTTTTTTTTGTACTACAAAACCAAGTGCTGTTCATGGGCGCACAAACAATCCTTACACGCCTAAATTAATTTCAACAGACGATGAAAAACTCATTTTAGAAGAACTTACACCTTGTCAGGAACATCCTGTTGATACCATTTCAAAAATTATTCCAGTAGTGCCAACTATTAAGGTCACTGTTTTTCCAAAATTGCAAAATATACCTTTGTACGAACAATGCAAATCAAAAAAACTTACACAACGCAAAGATCCACCTTTAAATCAAAGGGAATTAGATTTAGAAATATATCGCTACTATCGCAATGGTAGTTCTACAAATCTTTCTCCATTAAAAATATATCGCTACGATCGCAATAGGTAATTTTTTGAATCAAAAACACTAGATATTACTACTTAATTTGAAAAAAATATCCAAAAAGATACAACGCCAAATTCTAAAAAAACAATTAATAAAAAACGAACTAAACCATGTACAAAAAAAATAGTTTTTTCTACTTAGCGCTCATAACATTTTTAAATTTATATGGCGCAAATAATACAAATAACACATTAAACATTCGCCAGCACGATCCATACAAAAGCACAGAACCAAGCAACCAAGATTTTGAAGATTTAAAAACAAACGAACAAACTTTACTTCAAAAGCGAAAGAAACAAATACAAAAAATAAATCGCTTTCAAGAAACATTGCCAATTGCAACAAAACTTCAAGCATTACCTTCAAATGTCAAAGTACGCACAGCCAGCAATATATCATTAAAAACTATTGAAAACATACAACGAGAAATTATCGAATCAATTGAAACTAACAAGAATTTAGATAAAATCATTAATTTACAATCGCAAAATTCAGAAATTTTTGCATCAGCAATGACACCTCATTTTCGCAAACAAGCCTTATCAAGAATAATGGAAAGATTTAGAATCTTATCAAGCGATGTGCAAACAACAACAATTGAAAACGTTATAAAAATATTTTTACAACATTTTACACAAAGCGAACTTGAAGAAATTGATCCTATAACAGGACAAAACATTGTTCACAAATTAACACCCGCTCACTGGCTAAAAGAGTCAATGACTCTTTTAGCTACAAAGTCACGATTAGATATTCCAACAATCGCTCCTGATATACATGTTGGTAGTACAATATTTCATTCTGTTGCTTACCAAATATATAAAAAATCAAACAATTTAAATGTCGAACATTTTAATATACATATAAGAAAATCCGTCGATTTTTTAATCACAAATTTTAATAACGGCTATGCGCCTGTTTTAATCCGTAGATCATATCCAGCACATTCAAAAATGGACACTTGTACTTGCTGGCAATTGCTACCCACAAAATATCAAGAAGAAGTCTACAAAGCATTAACTACAGAAGCAATAATTCAAATTCATAACGAAATAAAAGAACAAGAAACGAACAATTCTATACTGCCAGAAATTGCCGATGATTTACGAAAACGATTTTCACTTAAAATATAAATAAAAAGATTTTAAATTTCAGACCCCTAACCCTTCATTAAAATCTTAAAATCACCTTAAAAAGAAATTAATTAAAAAAACAAGAATATTTTAAAATAAAATTATTTTTTCGATTCTTGTTTAATTTTTTGAATAAAATCTTTAAATTTATACAAGGTTTGAGTACTATAACTTGCAGCTAAATTTTTAACTAAAGATTTCAAGATCATTTTTGTATTTTTGTCAGAATTCATTTCAGATTTTAAAATAAATAAAGCAGATTCAAGTGGATTAATTGATTGAAAAATCGCAGGCAATACATTTAAAAATTTTTGAAGCTCTCCGCCAAAACAAATCGTTTCGTATGAAATCATATTTTTTTGCAAGCATCGATCTAATAAAAAAAGAAACAAACTTGTTTGATGTTGCACCCATGATGCAATAAATATTAATTTAATTACTAAAAAATTAGAAAAATCCATCCATCGAACTGCACCATTAGGCAAAATGTCATAGCGTATATTATAAATTCCAATCAATGAATCATAATATTTTTCAATATTTTCTTTGGTATAAAGATAAATATTACAAAAAACAATATGTCCGTACAAATCTGATCCATAACTAGCCGTTGGTTGAATAATTGCATCAGTTAAAACAATTTTAATATTACGCTTAGTTGTGTAACGAAATAAAATATTTTTAATAAAAGCAATCACTTTAGGATCAGCATCTTGCTCTTCAATAAATATTGCACTGTCCATTGTTTCACGCTCAGCATCTTTCAATTTATGATAAACAGCAATAAGCTGTTCATTATTAAACTGTTCATGTAACACTTCAGAAGTTATACCAGATTCTTTGTACACAGCAGCAAAAAATTTTTCAAAGCCTTTTGTTAATTTATTTTGCCAGAGATCAATGACTTGTTGATAAGCTTGATTATCTTTAAAAGAAATCAACTCGTGAGAATTTAAACGAAATTTGGGAAATTTGCTTATATGAATTTGACTAAAATTTTGCTCAATAAAATCTTGATATTCAACAGATGCAAGATTAATATGCATCATCAAAATACAAGAAATAAATCTAATTTTCACAATGCCCTTTTTTATGTGAATACCTAGCTTGTTTACTTTCTAACCTTTGCCTACAGCTATGGCTGACAGGCAAAAGCCAGACATAATTGCGCAAGTAACATAGACTGGTGGAGGCGATGGGAATCGAACCCATGTCCGCAGAAAATCAAATCAAAAGCACTACATGTTTAGTTTCCATTTATACAAGCTTGTTACTTAGGAAACAAATATCGCAAGCTCATCTATTTCTTATACTTTTGTGTTATGAAATAAAGAAAGATTGCACAAAAGGAATATGATTTTTATTAAGCGACAGACAGTGAAGAATATTCGTCTTCACGGCGTCTGAAGGAAGCTGCAAACATTGCAATCATTCCGAAGAATGCTGCAACGAAAGTAGCCCCTGCAGTTTTCATAGATTCTGCATTTGTTTTTAGTTGATTAGTTAACGAGCATTCAACAAAAGCTCGACATGCATTCTTGACTATCATTAATACGTCGAAGCCGGTACGCCCCCGTATTTTTTTCAAAGATTTACTACCAGGATAACAGATCTGCCTTAACAGTCAAAAGGATTGCAAAAGGTTGCCTCTTTTACAAAAATCTGTATATTTCAATATTTTGCCCAATCATACTGATTGACTTTATTGAATAAATCGATATATTGTACGTATCTAGTACTTTTTGAATATACCGCGGGATGGAGCAGCCTGGTAGCTCGTTGGGCTCATAACCCAAAGGTCGTTGGTTCGAATCCAACTCCCGCAACCAAATACAAAAATCCTCGAATTTCTTCGAGGATTTTTTTTGCTTAAATTAATTTGACTTCAAATTTTACTCAAAATAACTTAATCGAATTCCAAAAAAGCGACGTGAAAAATACAAATTCGCTAAAAATATTATGACTAAAGGGCCAACCCAAAGCCAAAATCCAAGACTTGATATAAAAAAATCTTGATTAATATGTATAAACAATAGATTTAAATCAAAATGAAGCGAAAGCATAATTTTACGCATTAAAACATACATGAACCAAAAAATGCTACCACAGGTAAAAAGTTGAATTGCATAACAAGTCAAAAAATGAAACCATTCTTTTAGTGGCCAACTAAAATTTAATCGTTTATTAAGAACGATTACAAAAACAACGCTTTGTACAATTGCTGCTACTGATGATGAAAAAGCAATTCCTGTCGTGCCATAATCATTCATCAAAGCACGGTTTAAACTATAATTAATCGCTATAGAAATAAAAGTTGTCAAAAGCGGAATCGTTGTTACTCGCAATGCGTAAAAAATAGATAAAAATACTTTATTGAGTGAAAAAAACAATAACCCAACAAGATATGCAATAAAAATTGACTGGGCTAAAGGCACTTTGCTCATTGCTTGCGCGTCACCAAAAAAGATTGTTTCAAAAATTTCTTTAGAAAAAAATGCCATTAAAAAAGTTAACGGCATCGTTGTCCAAATAATAAATTTCATCGCTTCAAAAAGTTGTCCTGCAAGCGCTTCTGGTTTTTCAAGATGTAATTTTGAAAAATGCGGTAACAAAACGGTAACCAATGACGCAGCAATAATACCGATCGGAATGTTTACAAATTGAAAAGTATAGCGCAGCAAAGTCAATGATCCACTTTGCAAATATGAACAAAAACCCGTATTTATAAAATGATTAATTTCTACAATACCAACACTAAAAAAACAGGGTAAAAATTGAACTAAAATCTTTCTAAATTCTATTTTTGTTTGAGTATTGGCAGAAGCTAAACGATAACCATTTTTTAAATACGTCAAAAAATGCATTAGAAAAAAAATAATCGATGTAACAATCATGCAATAACAAAAAACGGTCACGTTGAGTTTAAAATATAAACAAATTATTAAAGCAGCTACGTACGTTACATTTAAAATTGAAGGCGCTAATGCTGGAACAAAAAAACGATGCTGTGACTGCAATGCTGCAGCAAAAATTGCACCTGAAGACATAAATAAAATAAAAGAAATCAAAATACGAAGTAATTGCGCACAGTCTTGAATTTTTTCTGCACTAAAGCCTGGAACAATAACATGAATCACTTCAGGCGCAACCAAAAAAATAATGCCACACATCAACAACATTACAAATTCAATAACTAAAAATGAAAAGGTTGTTAATCGATTCATTGCCTGATCATTACCCTTATGCTGTGACGAAATTAATGCCGGAACAAGTACTGAAGATAACGAACCTTCTGCAAAAATTTTACGCATCGTATTGGGAATACGAAATGCTGTAAAAAAAATATCTGAAGTTTCACCAACACTTAAAAATCGAATAAGAAAAATTTCACGCATGAACGCAATGCAACGACTCATGAAAGCAAAAAAACCAATTTTTGAACTTTGTTTTAAAATTGATCGTGACATAAACACCCCTCAAACTATTACACAATATTCTTTTTTAGTATAAAAATATTGAAAAATTTTACCATTATGCTTTTATTAAAAAAAATAAAAAAGGAGTATATGCAATCCAAAAATTTAATCTATTACGTTTGCCTTTATTCTTTTCTTTTGCAAACATCGCCACTGCCAGTTGCACAAGGTGGTACCGGAAATTCAAGTATCACCATTAATGCTTTAATAGCAGGAGGAATTTCTGAAATATCCCCTCTTCAAACTATAAGTCCTGGAACAGCTGGACAAATTTTAACATCAGCTGGCGCTGGAGCGTTACCTACATGGACTAAACCAAATGGCATGATACTTTTAAAAGCACTTACTGCAGCAAGTAGTGCAAGTTTAACTTTTACAGCATCTGATTTTTCTACTGCATTTCAAACATTTGTATTGGTCATTGATGGTTTTGATGCTTTCACTGCTGGTCAAAACTTATTCGCTCGATGGTCTACAAATGATGGTTCATCTTATATATTAACAGGATATTCAAGTGGCACTAATACGGTAACATTCAATTCGTCTACCGTCACAAATACTAATATTCTTACCGCAATAAACCTTGGAAGTGCTTCTTCAGGTCAGCATTCAGGTATCTATTATCTTTTTGGTGTCAATGGAGTCTTTCCAACAGGAACAGGTCCTTGCGTGTTAGGAATATCTTTTCCAGCATTTAACCCAACATTGTATGGCATGACGATCAGTTCAATTTCAGGATCACCAGTTGTAAATAATTTACAAATATTTTATGGGACAGGAGCTATTGTAACAGGTAAAGCATATCTTTATGGATTGGTATATTAACATGAAACGAACAATTCAAACTTTTTTTATAGTATGCACACACGCCTGGATTTCAACATCCCCTGCAGCTTCAACATTTGGCGGAACTGGTAATAGTAGTTTAACGGCTTATGCTTTAATTACAGGAGGTACTACATCAACAGCACCTTTACAACAAATTTCAGGAACAGGATCTTCTGGACAAGTGCTTACCTCAAATGGAGCAGGAGCATTACCATCATGGCAAGCTGATGGCAATACTGGAACAACCAATGGTTTCGTTTTTTTAAAAACAGTTACAGCTTCAAACAGCGCCTATTTATCATTTAATAGTGCGGACCTATCTTCTACCTATAAAGTTTTTTGCATTGTTATACATGGCATTGCTCCAAGTATTGCATCAGTAAGTCTTCAAGCTTTATGGTCAACCAATAATGGCTCAACATATTTAAATACAGGATATTCAGCTGGAGTTAATTATTTATCATATAATACTACAGCAGTAACTAACGTAAATTCATCAACATTTATACCGTTAGGCAGTACAACGAATCTTTATTATTCAGGAGTATTATATTTTTATGGAGCAAATGGAGCATTAAGTTCAGGACCCGCTCTTTCAGGTATTACAGCTTCAGGATACACTCCTGTCTATGGAAATGTTATAGCTACGATTAGCGGAAATCCTAATGTAAACAATATTAAATTTCAATTTTCATCAGAAAATATTTCTTCTGGATCAATATCTTTATACGGTTTAGTCTAATTTAGGATTTTTATGATCAAGAAAAATATTCTAATATTTATAATGCTTCATATACATTTTTTAATATATAATTCCAAAATTCCCACAACATCTGGCGGAACAGGTATTTCTAGCATTGTCGCTTATGCATTACTTCTTGGTGGACCATCTACCACGGCATCTCTACAACAAGTTCCCAGCACAGGAATTTCTGGACAAGTCTTAACGTGCGGAGCTACTGCAGTTGCACCACTTTGGCAAAATAATAATTATGGTATGACATTATTAAAAACTTTAACAGCATCAACTAGTCCAACATTAACACTTACAAGTACTGAAATTACAACAACATATGATGTTTATCTCATTGAACTCGACAATTTGGCACCAACTGGAGCAGCAGTAACACTTCAAGCTTTTTTTTCCAACAATAACGGATCAACATATTTAACAACAGGATATTTAAGCGGTATTAATAGCATGGTATATAATTCTAACACCATTACCAACACAAGTTCCACAACATTTATTCCAATTAGCACACCAACAAGTTTGTATGTATCCGGATATTTATATCTATACCCTAACATTGCAGTTTATTCAGGATCAGGAGCTGTTGCTTTTATGAACGGACAAGTAATTTCTGATTATCCGGGAAAATTTGGAATGGTTGTTGGCTATCAAAGCACAGCAGGTCTGATTGTCAACAATGTTAAATTTCAATTTTCATCTGGTAATATTTCTCAAGGAACCATTAAATTATATGGTTTAAAGTTTTCATAATTGTGATCGATCTTTATTATTTATTTTTTCTCGATATTATTTTGTGAAACATAATATTTATCAATAAGGAATTTTTATGAAAAAATATAGCTTATTATTTTCTACACTTTTATTTGTAAACGTTTGCCAACCTGTCGGATTTACAGGACGCGCAAAAACTCAATTTGGTCCATTTTCATTGGCATATGACACAGATCTTTCAACAAAATTAATAATTTGTGTAGCTACCGTAGCTCTTGCAACAAAAATTGGCTACGATATCAGTTGGCACGACAGGTATACAACCAAAACAAACGATTGGTATAATTTATTAATCTCGAGCATTGAACGTAACAATATTTCATCACTTGATCATGCAAAACTTATATCAATTTTTTCAGCTGTTGATCATGATGAAATTTTACAAATGCATCTTTGGGTCAATAATGCTTACAGCAATTGGTTGACCCCATGGAACTGGACCAATTGTTTAAAACAAAGTTTTGAAAAATTACAAATCATTGAAATTTTAACATTGTATGCTGATTTAATTGCAAAAAAAGATACGGTCACAGGTTTTGATCTTGTAAAATCATTTCGATGCAAATATGGAAGTATTTTTGTTTATCCTCTTCTTAGCGCATATCAAATCATCAACGATCATGTACAATTTGTTCGAAATTTAAGCTGTCATCTCTTGAAAAACATTTTAATGAGCGCAATTGAACCTTTAAATGATTTTAAGGTACTTTTACGTCAAGAAAATGAATATCAACAAGAAGTTTTGGCAAAACGTACGAATGATTTACAACAAGAAATGATAAATGCAATTGCTGCATCAGGATGCCGACGCTAACATTCAATCAATTTTTGATTTTCAATTTTTAAAATTACATCACATTGTTTGGCAACTAATATGTCATGGGTACTAATAATCAGACCCATGACATATTTTTTTTGATACTCAAGAAGCATTTTAATAATCAACGCTGCAGAAATTTGATCTAAATTTCCAGTTGGTTCATCGGCAAGTAAAAATTGCGGTGCATCAAAAATTGAACGTAAAATAGATACTCTTTGCTGCTGACCTCCTGATAAATTATGAGGGAAAGCTAAAGCTTTACCTTCAAGTCCAATATCGTTGAGTAGCTGCAATGCATGTTTTTTTAAATCATCACTTACGGTTTCTTGAATTATAGATTTGAGCATTACATTTTCAAGCACGGTCAATTCTGCAATTAAACATGGTTGTTGAAAAACAATACTGATTTTTTTTTCAAACAGCTGCATACGTTGTTCAAAAATTTGTTGAGAAATTATTTGATCATTAAATTTAATTAAACCAGCTGTTGGATGATCAATTCCCGCCATCATGGCAATCAATGTAGATTTTCCGATACCTGATGGACCCATCAAAGCGTATGATTTATTTGATAAAAATTGATAATCAATTTTATCAAAAATTTGAAGTTGATTTGTTGTTTGAAAAAAAAATTTTGAAAGCTGATGACAAGATAAAATTTGAGTTTGCATGGCAAAAATCCTCTCTTAATAATCTTTACTTTAGGATTATTTTGCAAAATTAAGCATACGTGTTGGATAAAGTTTTTTCAAGAAAAAAAGATTCCTATACTTGTTTAACATCCAAAAAGGTTCAGCCTATTGAAATAGCTCTTATTTTTTCCATAAACTGCTTGCTATAAATTGAGAGAGGATCGCAAAAACCTTGAGGGGGGAAGTATGGAAATCAATCTCAAACAGGACCATCCTGTTGATACCATTCCAAAAATTATTCCAGTAGTGCCAACCATTAACGTCACCGTTTTTCCAAATATGATTATGCCACTTTTAGTACTTGATGAACGTATCATGAATGGTATTAAACAAGCAACAAACACAAAAAATTATGTTCTACTTCTTTCAGCGCAAGATTCTGGCGATGAAGGACAAGAGATTGATACTGACAATTTATATTCAGTCGGAACGATTGCAAGCGTCATGCGTGTGATTAATGTTCCCGATGATGGCATTAAAGTTTTAGTTCAAGGTGTCATGCGTGCATCGGTTCAAGATTTAATGGTTCGCGATGATATGCTTTTGGCAGAAGTTAAACCTATTAAATTTCATCAAGAAATTTCAGCATCTACAGAAACTTTAATAAAAAATATTAAAGAAACAGCTGAACAATTATCCATGACAAGCCAAACTATTACCCCTGATTTTTATGCAATTTTAGCAAAAATGCATGAACCTGAAAAAATTGCTGAATTCGTTTTATCACACTTAGAAGTAAAAAGCAACGCCGCTCAAGCACTTTTGGAATGTAAAAATGTTGATGATTTACTGGAAGGAATCTATGAACAACTATCCCAAGAAATCTCGATTGTTCAAGTGCAAGAACGTATTAGAAATTCTACGCGAGAATCAATTAATAAAAGCCAACATGAATACTATCTTCGCGAACAACTCAAAGCGATTAAAAAAGAATTGGGCGAAGATTTGGTCGACGAAATTGAAGATTTAAAAAAACAACTTTTTGAAAAAAAACTCTCTGAAAAAATTAAATCTGAAATTGAAAAACAAATTAATAAATTAGAACGAATTGCTCCTGAATCAATGGAAGCAACTGTCACACGCAATCACATTGAACTTTTACTTGCATTGCCTTGGGGTCAATTTACAAAAGATAATTTAAGTCTGAGCAATGCTCAAGCAGTTTTAGATAAAGATCACTATGGACTTGAAGATGTCAAAGATAGAATCTTAGATTTTATTTCAGTTAAAAATTTAAAATCTGATGGCCCTAGCCCAATTCTTTGTTTATATGGTCCTCCAGGCGTAGGTAAAACTTCACTCGGTCAATCAATTGCAAAAGCTCTTGATCGAAATTTTTACAGAATATCGCTTGGTGGCGTTAAAGACGAATCTGAAATTCGCGGACATCGCAAAACTTATGTTGGTGCAATGCCAGGACGAATCATTCACGCAATGCGCAAAGCAGGATCAATGAATCCAGTTATTTTAATTGATGAAATTGATAAACTTGGAGCAGATTTTCGTGGCGATCCTTCAGCGGCACTACTTGAAGTATTAGATCCAAATCAAAATAAAGAATTTTATGATAACTATTTAGGATTACCTTTTGATCTTTCAAACGTTATGTTTGTTTTAACTTGTAACGATATTGGATCAATTTCCGGACCATTACTTGATCGTATGGAAGTTATTCAACTTTCTGGTTACACCTTTGAAGAAAAAGCAGAAATAGCAAAAAAATACCTTATCAAACAAGCAATTAATGAAACAGGACTCACAGAAAATAATATTCAATTAGGCAAATCAGTTCTTGAAACAATAATTTATGAATATACTCGTGAAGCTGGAGTTCGAAATTTATCACAAATGATCAAACGATTGTGCGCAAAAGCTGCACGATCTTACGTAGAGCATAAAGAAACTATTAAAATTTCACTTAAAAATTTAGAAAAATTTTTAGGTCCTAAAAAATATCCTGCTGAACGCTTAGATCATCGCAACATGATTGGAATTACGAACGGCCTTGCATGGACCTCTGTTGGCGGTGAAGTTTTAAAAATCGAATCAATTTTAATGCCAGGATCAGGAAAATTAACTTTGACTGGTCATCTTGGTAACGTGATGAAAGAATCTGCTCATGCAGCTTTAAGCTATGCACGATCACATGCCGCAGAGTTCAATATCCCACAAGAAAAATTTACAAATTACGATATTCACATTCACGTACCTGCTGGCGGAGTTCCAAAAGATGGTCCTTCAGCTGGTATCACACTACTTTCATCAATTCTTTCAACATTGACAGGCAGACCTATCAACGCATCATTTGCAATGACTGGTGAATTAAATTTACGCGGTGATGTTATGCCAATTGGTGGTGTAAAAGAAAAAGTACTTGCAGCAAAACGTAATAATCTATCAAGCGTCATTTTACCTGAAGATAATCGCAACGATTGGAACAGTATCAAAGATATTGTACAAGACTTAAATATTATCTGGGTAAAACATGCTGATGAAGTTATGCAACATGTTTTAATGCCATTGGTAACAATACCGATAAAATAATTTAAATTTTTAAGAAAAAAAGCTTTGTAAAAAATTACAAAGCTTTTTTTCTTTTCCGACAGCAAAACTTTACAAATTCACCCTTTTTTCTTACTTTATTATAAAGCCTTTTGTCCTTTGACGTTAAAACCAAGGAACATCCAATGCTGCATCAAACATCTGATAAAAAATACGACATGCAATCTGCAGGAAAAATTGTAAAAATTACAGGTACTGTAATCGATGTACAATTTCCTCAAGGTAAAACACCAAAAATTAATTCAGAACTTTTTATTCAAATTCCTGCACTTGCAGGACAAAAATCACACAAAGCTCGTTTAGAAGTTGCCTTACAACTCGGTGACGATATTGTTCGTTGCATTGCGATTGAAAATATTCAAGGAATTAGTCGCAATTTACCCGTGTATGATACCGGTGCGCCAATAACTATTCCTGTTGGTCCTGAAGTTTTAGGTCGCATGTTTAATGTTTTAGGTGATCCAATTGACGGTCTTAATGATTTAAACAAAGCGCAACGCTGGTCAATTCATCGTGAAGCACCATCATTTCTTGAACAGAAAATTGAAAATGAAATTTTAGAAACGGGTATTAAAGTTATTGATTTGATGTGTCCGTACATTAAAGGATCAAAAATTGGTTTATTTGGCGGTGCCGGAGTAGGTAAAACAGTTTTAGTAACAGAACTTATTCGAAACATTGCAAAAGAACATCAAGGTGTTTCTGTATTCACAGGAATTGGTGAACGAAGCCGTGAAGGAAATGAACTCTGGCTGGAAATGAAAAAATCTGGCGTGTTAGATAAAACTGCGCTCGTTTTTGGTCAAATGGGTGAACTTCCTGGTGCGCGACTTCGTGTTGGAATGACAGGACTCACCATGGCTGAATATTTTCGCGATGTTGAAAAAAAAGATGTGCTTCTATTTGTTGATAATATTTTTCGATTTGTACAAGCTGGAGCTGAAGTTTCTTCTTTACTTGAAAGAATTCCTTCAGCAGTTGGTTATCAACCAACACTTGCATCTGAAATGGGTACATTTCAAGAACGTGTTGCAAATACCGTCAATGGCGCTATTACTTCTGTTCAAGCGGTCTATGTTCCTGCAGATGACATTACCGATCCTGCACCAGCAACAACCTTCATGCATCTTGATGCAAACACCGTACTTTCTCGAAAATTAGTTGAACTTGGATTATATCCTGCAATTGATCCTCTTGCATCAACATCAAAGGGTTTATCTGCGGCAATTGTTGGACAAAAACATTATGGCATTGCTCGTCAAATTGAAACTATTTTGCAACGATATAAAGAACTACAAGATATTATTGCAGTACTCGGACTCGATGAACTTTCAGAAAAAGATAAAATGATTGTTCGTCGTGCAAAACGCATTCAAAAATTTTTAACACAACCACTCTTTACGGCAGAATTTTCAACAGGACTTCCGGGAAAATATGTTCCACTTGCAAAAACAGTTCAAGATTTTGAAAAAATTATAAATGGTGATTGTGATCACATTCCAGAACAAGCATTTTACATGACTGGTACACTTGAAGAAGTGTATGAAAAAGCAAAAACGTTGTAACTTATGAAATTAAAAATTATTACCACACAACGCGTGATTGAACATGATATCGATTGGATAGAGCTCAACACTCCTGCTGGAAATATGATCATCCAACAAGGTCACGCACCCATGATAATTGAACTACGTTCTGGTCATGAATTGATATATCAAAAATCTGATGACAGCCAAGATTCAATCATGATTGTTCAAGGCATTGCGCACATTTTGCGTCATGAAGTTAAAATTTTGCTACCGATGGATTTATGAACAAACCTTTAGGCTACATCATTGAAGGATCTTTAACTGATGGATTTGTCATGCGTGTTGCGCAAGATGCAAATCTTGAAGAAGTTAAAGCAGGAAAATTTGTAGCAATTTCAGGCAATGAATATACTTTTTTTTCAATGATTACAAATCTAACTTTGCAAGTTACTCATCCTGATATTTTACTGTATCCGCCCAACGAAACAGAAACACTGTTACGTAATTTTTTAAAGAAAAAAAGTATTTACGCAACAGCTCAAGTCAAACCAATGATTGCACTAACCAAACAAGGTCATGCAATTCCTGTCAAAACGGTTCCTCAACATTTTGCAACGGTACATGAAGCAAGTGAACGCGATGTTGCTGCAATTTTTGGCGCAGAATCTGATACAACAAAAAAATATTTTAACATGGGTTCACCTCTTGATATGACAACACCCGTCTGTATTGATTTAGAAAAATTAGCAGAACGAAGCACAGGAGTGTTTGGTAAAAGTGGAACAGGCAAAACGTTTTTAACTCGATTGCTGCTTGCAGGACTCATTAAAAAAAAGGTAGCAACAACTTTAATTTTTGACATGCATAATGAATATGGACTTCAAGCTCGTCAAGAATCAAATGCTAGATTTGTAAAAGGATTAAAGTCTTTATTTCCATCGCAAATTGCAATTTTTTCACTTGATCCTCAAGCAACACAACGACGTGGAGCACAACCTGATGTTGTTGTGCAACTTTCATATCAAGACATAAAAGTTGAAGACATTTTATCACTACAATCAGAACTTAATTTGCACAGCAC
>JAGOPI010000016.1 GCA_017992075.1 Candidatus Babeliales bacterium | reverse complement strand
TTCATTTATTCAATCTATTAATATCAAAAAAACACCATTATATGATGATATTATTTTCATTCATCATAAAGATGAAAAATATATCCTCGATTTAGCAATGCAATACCATGATGGCTATAGCGAACAGATTTTTTCTTTCGTTAACAACATCAACACTGTTGAAGGCGGTACTCACGTTAGTGGATTTAAATCTGCACTTACCAAAGCTTGTAACAAGCGTGCCCAAATTTTAAAAATGATTAAAGATAATGATGGCTACTCAAGCGAAGATGTTCGCGAAGGTTTAGTATGCGTCATTAGCATTAAAGTTCCTGAACCACAGTTTGAAGGTCAAACTAAAACCAAACTTGGTAACAACGAAATTAAAGGTCTTGCAGACTCTTGGATTTTTGCAAAACTTGACGAATATTTTGAAGAAAATCCAAACACTGCAAAAAAAATACTTCAAAAAGCTGAACTTTCACGACGTGCACGTGAAGCTGCAAAACGCGCTCGCGATATTACACGACGTAAAACAGTACTTGAAGGTTCAGTGCTTCCAGGAAAACTTGCAGATTGTTCAAACGAAGAACCTGCAGATTCAGAACTGTTCATCGTTGAGGGTGACTCAGCGGGTGGTTCTGCAAAACAAGCACGCGATCGTTTTGCACAAGCAATTTTGCCACTCAAAGGTAAAATTTTAAACGTTGAAAAAGCACGTTTAGATAAAATGCTTGCAAACGAAGAGATTAAAAATTTAATTTCTGCAGTCGGCTGTCATCCTGATGCGCAAGAATTTGATTGCAAAGAAGTTCGTTATCATAAAATTATTTTAATGACTGATGCTGACGTTGACGGATCGCACATTCGAACATTACTGTTAACCTTCTTTTTCCGTTACATGAAACAACTTATTGAAAATGGTTATTTATACATTGCACAGCCACCATTGTACAAAGTTAAAATTGGTAAACTTTCACAATATTTAAAAGATGATACACAACTTCGTGCATTTCTTTTTGATTGGGCAAGCACTGCAGTTGATTTTGTGAGCAAAAAAGATGTTTACACTCCTGAGCAATTTAAAAAAATGCTCGCACTTTTACTCAATTATGAAAATAAAATTCATGAAATTAGCTTACAATTCAAACTGGAATATCGTCACTGCCATAGCTTAGCATTATGCTTAGCACAACATGCATTTAAAGATTTAAGTGACATTGACAATATTATTGCAAAACTTCAACCATATTTTCCAGGATTTTCAATCAGCGTTGGAGCACATTTACAAGATGATGACATCATTGATATTCAAGATGAAGATGAATCTGAAGAAACAGAAACAACAGATGTTGTTGAAATGTCTGACAATGATGATGAAGAATCTGAAAAAATTTCAAAACGCAAATCAAAACAGCCAACAACACCTTCACGTGAAAGTAGCAAATTTGAATTAATTTTTGCAAAATCAAATTTTTCATGGTCTGTTGCGCTTGATTTTTTTGCGGCTGAAGAAGTTGAAGAACTATTGCAACTGCTCAAGCCACTCATGTTCCTTGAGCAAGATGCTTGGAACGTTGCAGAAAAAGATAAAACAATCACCGATAAAGGTATCATTAATTTGATTGTTGCACTTATCAATTTATCAAAGCCACACATGAATATTCAACGCTATAAAGGTCTTGGTGAAATGAATCCTGAACAACTTTGGGAAACTGCAATGGACCCAAAAACGCGTTCATTGCTCCAAGTTTCAATTCAAGATGCTTTAGAAGCAGATGCGTGGTTTTCAACACTCATGGGTGATGACGTCATTGGCCGTCGTAAATTTATTGAACGTAACGGTCGATTTGTGAAAAATCTCGACATTTAAATTACAAAATAGATCAAAAAAAGGGCGCCTTTTTTAGGTGCCCTTTTCAATTTTATCGTCCACGCTCTAACGCTGCAGCATAATTAAAATAATAAAAATAATTTTCCCAAAGTTTATCCGTTGATTTATAAATATTGTCATACATAAAATAATCAATTAAAGCTTCTCGAGCTCGCATCAATTCTTTTTTGCAAGGTTTCTTTTTATGTTTTGGATCAGCAATGGTTAAATCAAGAAGTTCAATCGCTCTTAAAAATGCTTGCTGACTAAACTCTGCATTTCCTTTATTTTTCCACGAAATTGTTCGGAAAACATCGCTACCAACATTTGCTAATTGTTCCATAAGTGAAAACTTAAACCAACGCTCAGATGTTAATTCTGTATGATATTTCATAACTGCACCAATGTATTTACTAATTCAATTATACGTTTTTGAGTTACCAAATTATCAACACCTCGACTCATATTTTCATCAAATGGTCGCATGTTAATCATAGAATCAAACTCAATCCAATCTTGTTGTTTAGCTAAAGCTGGGTATAAATTAATACCCCACAATGATGATTGTTGTGATTCTAGTTCTTCCAATAAATACTGCTCTAAATCTACATGCATCCCTGCATCAACAGCCATTAAATTTTTATTCAAATCAACTACAACTTTCACCAATCCGCCATGCATTTTTTTCGACATTTCAGTTAATTCAGCAATGAATATTTTATCTCGCACAACCTTCATGAAACTTCCTTAAGCTTTAAATTTTATGTTTCATTTCATTCTATCAAAATTTACAAAAGTTTAAGGACACCTTTTCAGGTGCCCTTAAACTTTTTCAATCAAATAATTTATTCTGATTTTTTTGATTTTTGTAATTGATGGAAACAATAATTTGCATATAATTTATGCAAATAAGCAAGACCAATAAGCCCAACTACGATTCCAGCACCTTTAACAAGCCCATGTTTAACGCCAAAAGATTGAACATTATACAAATAGTTCATGTTTTTTTCTAAATCTTCCCCAATTAACTGTAAAAATGGTTTATTCATACCAGTTAATTGCTGTTGAGCTTGAGCATCAGCTAATTTTTTTTCATACTCTGTAGCCACACGATTAATTACTGTTTTTTCTGTTATTGCAGGCTCTGATTTTGAATGAGCATAAAAAGATCCTGTTGCAAGCAATGAAACTAACAATATTTTTTTTGAAATAGACATAAAAAGCCCCCATATTTAAAAACAGATATATTTCTATTTTAGGATAAAACATTCACCAATTACTGCAACAGCTTAACCAGCAATTTAAAGATGCTAAAACAGGCTACCCAATTGTCTTTTTTGGTAATTTTGATATTATCAACTTAGGGATTAAAATAAGGATTTTTTTGATGTCAAATCATCGTCAAGTTTTTACAAAAAAACGTAAAATTGCAGGATTAATCCTTGCAGTTTTAGGTGCCTTTTTCTTTGTAGCAGCAACACACCAAAAAGCTCACCCTGTCGTCATTTCAACTCAAGAGTCCTCATTCAAAACTATCATTTTTGACCTTGGTGACGTTCTTTTTGCAACCAATCAATGGCAAAAACAGAAGCTCATTGCTTCAACGCTTCTGTACAATCCTATACTTTGTTATCATTTGATCAATTTTGATACAAAAACTGAATATTTTAAATTTTTATATTCAGTGCCCACAACTGGAAAAGAGATTATTTTTTATCACAATGAACCAATGCCTGGCATCATGGCAGACTGGCAAACTGGTTTACAATCTGGTAGCGAAATTACAACAAAAATTACCGCACACCTTGAAACAACACAGCATCCAGTCGCAATTAAAAATCTTTTTGCAGCGATTGCAACGTTCATGTTTACACCAGAAACTCTTGCTGCAAGCCAGCAACCAATTGATTCCATGATTCGCATGGCTCAAGCTTTTAAATCTGCCGGTTACGCATTATACGTTCTTTCAAATTGGGATGAAAATTCTTTCAACATTGTACGCGCAAATCATCCTGAGATTTTTAATCTTTTTGACGGCATTTTAGTATCTGGTCAAGAAAAAATGGCAAAACCAAATCCTGAATTTTTTCAAAAATTATTGCAAAAATATAACATAAACCCAGAAACAACAATTTTTATTGATGATGAACCAAATAACATTGAAACTGCTCGCGCACTTGGTATCACCTCAATTCAATGCGATAAACCAGCATCAGTTACTCGTGAACTGATTAACTTAGGTGTCGTTAAACTTCAATAATGATTACCCAGCAAACTATTCAGCCTTATATTTCACCAAACTCAACCATCATCGTCGGATTTTCTGGTGGTCCTGACTCAGTTTGCCTGCTCACCCTTTTGCACAAACTTGCACCAACATTAAATTTAAAAATCATTGCTGCACATCTGGATCATCAATGGCGTAAAGAGTCTGGCAAAGATGCTGACTGGTGTGAAAAATTTTGCAATGATCATAACATCATTTTTGAATCTAAAAATGCAACTGAGCTAAATTTTAATATTAAATATAACGGATCAAAAGAAGAACTTGGCAGAAAATTACGCCGTTTATTTTTTGAAGAAATTGCAAAAAAATATCATGCCGAAAAAATCGCGCTTGCTCATCATGGTGATGATCAACTAGAAACTTTCTTTATTCGCATGGCTCGCGGATCATCAATTGCTGGACTTTCTGGCATAAAAATTTTTGATGGTTTGTACGTACGACCACTTCTTCACGTATCAAAACAAGAAATTTTAAATTATCTTTCACATCACAAAATCGATTTTTTAACTGATGCAACCAACACTGACCCAAAATATTTACGCAATCGCATTCGACATACTCTTTTACCCCAACTGACTCAGATCGATCATCGATTCCATGAAAACATTAAAAATTCTATGATCCACTTCCAAAAAACCGATGCATTTTTACATCAAACAATGCTTAAAGTTGTTCAAAAAATTTCAAACACGAATTTTGATAAATGTCTTGATCAAGGCTCAAAGGCCGAGATGACAAAGACTGGAATTCACATTCCATCATTTTTGCAACTTCATGAAATCATGCAACATCGAATTTTAATGCACTTATTCATTCAAAATAACATAACCTTAATACCAAGCACTGCATTGTTTGAAGAACTTTTAAGATTTTTAAAAACAGGTAAAAATTCATCTCATAAATTACATCCAACTCTGGGCATTTTTAAACAAACTGATCATTTTTATTTCAAATCTTTGTAGCTTTTATTGACCTATTTCGGGTACAATATCTTTGAATAAAAGCCAAGGAGAAAGTACATGGATTATCAAAAAAAGATTAATTCACAGCACGAAATTGTACATCCAATCATTATTTGGATCATTGCATCAATTCTTTTTCATTTACTTTTAGCCCTTGGAATTATCACCTTAAAAATTAGTTCACTTCCTCCCGTATCTTTAAAAAAAGAAACACAAGATCGCGCCATTTTAATGATGGATGAACCAAAAAAACAAAAAACTCAAACTCAACCACCACCTGTACAACCAACAGCACCACAAAAAAAAGAAAAGAAATCCAAAGAAAAAGAAGAACCAAAACTAAAATGGTCAGATTACACATTGATTCCTGGCCGACAAGGCATTAATAAACAAAATATAGATGATCCAAAAAATCTTTCAAATTTGCCTAAACCAGAAGATCAAAAATTAGAACAAAAAGTAAATAAACTTAAGGACTTAGATTCCCGTTCAAAGCCGGGAATGACAAATACAGAAAAAATAAAAAATGAACAATCAAAAACTGTAAATTCCAAAAAAAAATCTAAAGAAAAACATTTAAATGAAACAACACAACAATCTGAATCAAAAAATATTACTCCCGATAAAAATGAATCTGTAAGTACTTCTGCTTTTGAACAAGAATCAAAATCTTTGAAACAAAAATCACAACCAATTACTCAATTTACAGATCAAGATCGAAAAAAAGCATCGATCAAAGAAAAATTAAAAAAAGAGTTTCACACTCCGATTGCAGAGCAAGATCCCTATGAATTTGTGCCTGAACCAAGCAGAATCGTTTCATTTCAAGATTTAAATTTAGGATTTGATAATCATTATGCAACGGTTGGTAACAATGCAAACTTAATTCAACAAGGCATCACTTCTGCCGTGCCTGACGGCGCATCATTAAAACATTTAACCTACTACAATCAATGTGCAGAAATGATGAAAAATGAAATTAGAACTCATCCGCAAATTCGTCTATGTCAAAATGTTTTTGGCAAAAATTTGGTTTGCGCGGTCACCGTTGATCGTCAAGGTCATCAACTTGAATTTCGTATGCTTCAAGGATCTGGTAATATTATTTTAGATCGGGTTATTCAAGAAAGCATCATGGCCGTTAAAATGTTTCCAAAAGTTCCAACATTTATTCCTGATTCACCATTTGTCATGCGTTGGAGATGGTATTTTTAATTAAAATTAAACAATTTTTATGCTATACTTAAGCAAAATCGACACCCTTAAAAAACTAATATTAAACCTATGAGTAAAAAAAATTATTACGATATTTTAGGCGTGAGCAAAACTGCAACGCTTGATGAAATCAAAAAAGCTTATCGCAAATTAGCAATGAAGCATCATCCTGACCGAAATCCTGGTAACGCAGAAGCTGAAGAACTTTTCAAACAAGCAGCACAAGCTTACGAAGTTTTATCAGATGAAAAAAAACGCGCAGCTTACGATCAATATGGTCATGATGGTTACCAAAACATGGGCCAAGGTGGTCCACAAATGGACATGAACGACATTTTCAAACATTTTGGCGATATGTTTGGTGGCGGCAATGGCGATATTAATTTTGATGATCTGTTTGGTCAACGTTCAGCACGGCGCAAAAAAACAGGTCCAACGCCACAACGTGGCCATGATGTGATTCAAGATGTTACTATTACACTCAAAGATGCATACCTTGGATCAAAACATGAAATTGCATACTATCATGCTTTTGCTTGCAAAGATTGCAGTCATCAAGGATTTAAAAACAAAACTGACCTAGAAACTTGCGCGCAGTGTAAAGGTGCTGGCCAAGTTCGTTATCAACAAGGATTTTTTGCAGTATCTCAAGCGTGTTACGCTTGCCAAGGTCAAGGATTTACAATTAAAAATCCATGCATCAGCTGCAAAGGTCAATCACGAAAACAAGAATTTGAACGATTCACCGTCAATATTCCTGCAGGAATTTTTGATGGTGCAGAACTTCGCATTGCGCAAAAAGGTGATGCTGGAGTGTATGGTGGCACAAGCGGTGACCTGTATTTAAAAATCAAAATAACTCAAGATAAAAAATTTCAACGCCAAGCAGATGATTTAGTTTGCAATTTAATGTTAACCTACCCTCAACTGGTTCTTGGCTGCCAAATGGAAATTGAAAACATTGATGGCACAAAAATTGCTATCAAAATTCCTAAAGGTTGTGCCGTTGGTGAAAAAATCACCGTTGCTGGTAAAGGCTTTGCAAAATTAAAAGGCTATGGCACCGGAAATTTAGTGATCATCACACAATGTCACATCCCCAAAAAATTAACTGCCGAGCAAAAAGAAGCTATCGATTTAGTATCAGAACGTTTAGGCACTGACACATCCGATAGCCAAGATGGATTTATCACATCAATATTTAAAAAATTTTTAGGTTGATTTAAATTTGTATGTATAAAAAAAGCCGCGATTAAGTCGCGGCTTTTTTTATACATACAAATTTATTTAAGGTGCTGGTGTTGAAACTCTCTGATCTTCAATACAATCATTATTTTCTTGGGATGAAGGAGTAGGAATTGGATGATCTGAAAATCCTGCATTATTTTTTTTGGGTGAAGGAGTAGGAATTGGATGATCTGAAAATCCTGATCCAAGCGTATGCCACGGAGATCCTAATTCATCCAAAGATCTTCCAGAAGGTAAAATAGAATTATTTCTATAGTTTAAATCAGAAAATGATTCTTTTCTCGACATTTCTAAAATTGCAACAACAGTAAGAATAGGATCTAAAACTGGTTGTGGCGCAGGACTTGCTGAAGGACTTGTTCTTGCAGATTGAGTTCCGTTTGACTCAACATCACTATCTTCGTTTTTTTGTTCTGTCATAAAATTTTGTGATGTAGATCTTTTAAAAAGTTTAAAAGATCGTGGTGTTTTTTCAGATGTGTAAAATGCAACAGTTGTAGGATGACAAAGAATTTGTGGTTGTTGTTTTTTTGTTATTGATCCATTTAAAAAATTAACTAATCCACAAAATAATAAACTGACCCTAACATGTAATCTCATGTGTGCTCCTTGGAAACGTTAAATATTTAATTTTTTCAAAAGTACGGTAAGGCTGAACTGACTTATTTGGATCCAACTCTACATCCAAATTAAAAATAAAGCAATATCCCCTACAACTCGATTATTAGCAAGACTAGCAATTCAATTTAACATAAAAAAAGATTTATAAAAAAAAGATGTTTTCCACAGAACAATAATGATTTTTTTAAAAAAAACTACAAGAGATTTACAAAGTTTTTCAAACAGGCACAAATGCCTTTTTTAAACTTTTTTTTGAAATTTGATAATTTCCAGCTTGTTGCTGTGTCATTTTTTGAATCATGTGATAAAAAAAATCTCGATCGCAAGCTTTTACAACTGCCTGCTCATGTGCTTCAAACAAACAAACTGGATACCCATTACCCTTGCTTGCTTGATCAAGAACAATACCACAAATTTGATTTACCAAATTTTGATCTTGAGCAATCCATGCTGGAAATTCAAGTCGCGCTATCTCTTGGCCAACGTTCAAGTAACAAAAATAAGGTTTTAAATGTTTTGGATACAGATAACAAACTGGAGCTTTACTTTCAAACACAATTGACCGCTGCCCAGATTGTAAAAAAAATTGAACAACATCCATATCAGTCAATTTATGCAAGCCACAAGCTTCTGTTTTTTTATCTTCAAAATCGACAATCACCAATTTTAAAATATTTACTAATTCTTTACTACGCGGAAAACTAATATACCCTACATGCAATATTTTTTCATCACACAATGCCTGCAGATGCTGAAAATATTGAATTAAAAACTGTTCCTTTTGCTCCGTTTGTCCATCCGCTTGAAAAAAAATAAGGGTTCCATCAAACAAACATAAAAATGGATTTTGTGATAAATTTACAATTTTCCTAGCTTGACATACTGCCCAAGTCAGCACAGCTTTCTCTCGAGCTAAATTAACCCCTTCAGCGTTGCAAGTTTCACCCTGCCCTGCAGACATAACCACACTTGGCGTTGATTCAAATTTTACAATACTTTGAACAAGACCATAAGAAAAAAATACCGATCCAACGTTAATCAAATAACAAGCAGGCCCCTGATGCCGATCGTAGTAAATTTGAGATCCGTCAACTGCCAAAACTTGATAAGGATGAGACTGAGATTGAACATCGCAGACTTTTCCCAAAGCCCCCTGCCATAATGGCACTAAAACAGACCATTTTTTTGCTTGAAGCTTGGCTGCAAGCATGTCATCATTTTGAATCAATTTCCAGGTAGTTTGAGCCAATACCAATTCATCATCAGCTTTACCAAAAATACGCTGATCAATCTGGCTAAGCTCTTTGAGTAATTTTTGCCGATCCAGCATTCCAAGACCCCATCGCAAAGGTGACAAAATTCTTTTTTTCTGATACCTTACAAGTATATATTTTTTTACAAAATAATGGTTTTTTATGAAAAAATTAGCTCTGTTTTTAGCCTTTTTAACTATTTTTCTAAACACATCAATTTATTCTAAAACGATGCCTAAAGCTATATTTTTTGATGTTGAAGCAATTTTTCACACTAATTCAATGCGTGCATCAAGCTATATTGGTAAAATCGATTCACTACGATATTTATCAGCTGTTGGTCACTTGCCAAGCCAAGAAGATCTTTTTAAACAATTAAAATCGATTAAAGCACAATCAACTCAAACAACATTCAATAAAAACTTAATTATGCCTTTAATTTTTTCAGATTGGTTAGCTTCAGTTCAATCAAATACAAAACTAAAAGATATAATTCAAAAATATTTTACCAGCAAAAGCATTTCAGACATTGAAAAGAAAGTTTTATACGCAATTGTTAGCATGATGCTGACACCACAACATTTAGCTGATACACAAGAAGTAAATGGCAAAATGGAAACATTGCTTACAAAATTAAAAACATCAAAAATCAAATTATTTTTAGTTGGAAATTGGGCACACATTGCATCGATGCGCTCTGAATTTCCACATATTTTTAAACTGTTTGATGGAGTTCATGTTTCAGGAGATCTTCACCTTTTAAAGCCAACAGAAGAGTATTACAAAACAGTTTTATCAAAATCTGGAATTGCTGCACAAGATGCTTTATGGATTGAAACAGAATCAAAATTTGCAACGGCTGCAAAAAATTATGGATTCAATGTAGCAACCTGCAATCCTGACGATCATAGTGAATTAATTAACGCACTTCGATCTTATGGATTGTCCGTTTAAAAATTTAAAAAAAATTAATCTTTGTACATTTTTTTTAAACACTCTAAAAAATACTCAACTTCAGCTTGGGTATTGTACACTGCAAAACTCACACGCACTGACGCATTAATTCCACGCTTTTCATGAAACGGTTGCGCACAGTGATGCCCTGCTCGTACTGCAATTCCAAAATTATCTAAGTGAGCAGCAATATCATGCGCATGATGCTTTTTAGAATAAAATGTCAGCATGCTTACTGAATGACCATCATTTTTTGACGGAACAAAGCTAATAATTTCAATATCTTCAAATGCTGATAACCCTGCAGCCATTTTTTGTACCAAAATTGTTTCATGAGCTGATACAACTTTAAAATCAATATTTTTTTGTACAAAATCAATCGCTGCAGCCAGTCCAATAACGCCTGCAATATTTGGAGTTCCAGCCTCAAAACAATCAGGGTACGATTTAAATTCTGACGCCTCTTGCGCAACAGAAAAAACCATACCTCCACCAAATTTTTGCAATTGCATTGTTTTCATCATGGGCTCTGTTGCATACAGCACGCCAACACCGGTTGGCCCAAATAGTTTATGTCCTGAAAACAGTAAAAAATCACATCCAATTTTTACAACATCAATTTTTTGATGAACAACAGATTGAGCAGCATCAATTAAAACCTTAGCACCAACGTCATGCGCCATTTTTGTAAGCGTTACAACATCGTTTGTACCACCAGTTACATTTGAAGTGTGAACGATGCTGACAAATTTTGTTTTTGGATTTAAATATTTTTGAAATTCTTCAGGATCAACCGTTCCTTGTGCATTAACCGGTACAATCACTAATTTTAATTTTTTTTGAACTGCCAATTGTTGCCATGGAACAAAATTTGAATGATGCTCTACCTGCGAAATAACAATTTCATCACCAATTTTTAAATGATTGGCAACCCAAGCTTGAGCGACCAAATTTAAAGATTCAGTTGCACCAGAAGTAAAAATAATTAATTCTTTTTTTGCACCAATAAATGACGCTACCGATTCTCGTGCTTTTGCATACAGCAATGTAGCTTGTTCTGCAATTTGATAAATTCCACGACCAACGTTTGATTTGTAAGTTGTATAATATCGATTCATAGCATCAAGTACCGATTGTGGTACTTGCGCCGTTGATGCGTTATCAAAATAAATTAAATCTTTGCCATGAATTTTATGTTGAAAAATTGGAAACTGTTTTTTTATATCATTTTTTTGCATAAAATCTCCATAAACTCTGATCCTTTTTCAAATTTTTGTACCACACTGCCAAAAAAAGATTGAATCAACATTTGATTCGCCGATGTAACGTCAAAACCTCGAGACTGCAAATACCATCGATGTTGTTGATTAAACTGTCCAATAGCTGTTCCATGAGAGCATTCCACATCATGATTTAAAACTTCAATAGATGGCTCCGATACAACACGCGCCAATGAACCCATAACAATATTTTTATTTTCTTGCGATGCCTCAGTTTTACATGCTTGCTTATCAATAAAAATTAATCCCTGCACATCTGCCTGTGCTTGATCTTTGAGCATTCCATGAAGTACCAAATTACTTTTTGTACCAATTCCATAATGGTTTTGATAGGTTTTAATCAAAAATTTTTGCTGTTGATCAAGTGCATATACTCCAAAAATATCAGCTGATGAACTATCACCATGCAAATAAAGATAAATCTCAATCTGCACATCATGTGCATCAACAACGCCCATGAAAAAATTTAACTGAGCCTCTTTTTTAAGTAAAATATGATATTTTATTATTTTTTTTTCTGATAGTTCAAAAGTATCAAGCAGATATAATTTTAATTGAACATGATTTTGAATTTTTAAAAAGATCGAATCATGCAGTTGAGCAACTTGATGATATATAGTTTGATCACAAGCTATAATTTGTGTATGCGGTAAAAAAAACAATGACAGATAATTCATAATTTGAAGATTTAAAAACAAAATAATTCAATAGTTACTTTATATTTTACGCTATTTCAATTGCAAAGACAAAATTAAAACTTTTAAAAAAATCTATTTCTTTTAAAAAAATCATATACAATCAAAACAAGATTTTATAACACAACCAATTTTTCAAAAAGGATTTTATGAAAAATTTTACTAAAATTTCATATTTGAGCATCATGCTTACAACTTTTGCAATAGCAGAAAAAGCGCCACAAAGTTCACCAGAAGAACAACAAAATCGAGTAGCGGAAGCAACACAAACTCCAGGAATTTCAATCCACGAAATGTTTAAACTTCGTCAAATGTGGGAAGATTTACAAAGTCATTTAAGCAAAGATTTTTCATTTACTATTAAACCGAATGAAATTTGTTTAAAAAATAATGAAAAAAATGAAGAAGTTTGTATTCATAAAGCAATTTTAATAGAAATGATTTTAGAAGCTTACAAATCAAGCCAAACAGAGATGCTTGCACATTTTCAAAAAATATTAACACAATTTAAACAATCCGAATTTCCTAAATTCAATATTGATTTAAAAGTTAATACTCCTCCTGTATATCCTGGTGAACACTTTGAACAAATTGATCCTAATAACAAACCAAGCATTCATATAAAAGCAACTACCCCAAATGAATCATTGAAAGCAGAATTCAACACTGAAGTTATTTCAAATCGTCAAGTTGAGATATCTACAACTGCTCATGTAGATGGAAAATTTGATATTCAAGCTGAAGGTACATTTAATCCAAGAAACAATCGATATAAAACTTATAAGTTTTATATGAATGACCTTAATCCTCGAAATTAATATTTTGATACTAAAAAAGGGCTACTTTATGTAGCCCTTTTTATAATTCTTGTATTTTCATCATAAAACGCATTACACTACCAATAAAATGAATTTTTAAACTAAAATAGGGGTATGTATGAGAAAACTTATCATACTTTCAGTTTTTGCGGTTTTTTGTGTTATCGTAACTACAAAAATCCAAACTCAAGAATACGCTAACCAATTGAATCGATCATTTCTAAATCAATCAAACGATTAATTTCTACCGCATATTCCATTGGAAGCATGCTAACAAAACAATCAATAAATCCATGCACAATCATTGCTTGCGCCTGCTGTGACGTCATACCCTTACTCATCAAATAAAATAACTGCTCTTCACTTATTTTACTCACTGATGCTTCATGACCAACATCAACTTGATTTGATGCAATGTCAACTGTTGGATAGGTATCAGATCGAGAATGATCATCAAACAACAATGCATCACATTGCACACGAGAAACAATACCCGATAAATTTTTTCCAACTTTTAACAATCCTCGATAGCTTGATCGGCCACCATCTTTGCTAATCGATTTTGCAACAATATTAGAACTCGTATTTGAAGCCAAATGAATGATTTTTCCACCAGAATCTTGCTGTTGATTTTTTCCTGCAACTGCAATGGAAATAATTTGACCTTTAGCATGTTGCCCTTTGAGCACAATGCACGGATATTTCATCGTCACTTTACTACCAAAATTTCCATCAACCCATTCAACCGTTGACCGTTCATGAGCAATAGCCCGTTTTGTTACCAAATTGTACACATTTTGTGACCAATTTTGAATCGTCGTGTAACGCATATGACTATCAGGTAAAGCTACAATTTCTACAACTGCACTATGCAGCGAATTTGATCGATAGACAGGAGCACTGCATCCTTCAACATAGTGCAAAAAACTTCCCGGCTCTGCAATGATAAGCGTTCGTTCAAATTGTCCCATACTTTGAGCATTAATGCGAAAATATGCTTGCAATGGTTGATCAACCATGATCCCTTTTGGTACGTAAACAAAACTACCACCGCTCCATACGGCAGAATTGAGTGCTGCAAATTTATTGTCATGAGCGGGAACAATAGATGCAAAATATTTTTTAAAAATTTCAGGATACTCTTTTAAAGCAGTTTCAGTGTCTAAAAAAACAACACCTTTTTTCTCCCACCGCTCTTTTAATTTTTTATAAATCACTTCAGATTCAAATTGAGCACTCACACCTGCAAGCATTGACTTTTCAGCTTCAGGTACGCCCAAGCGATTGAACGTGTCTTGAATATCTTGTGGCACATCATCCCAACTTTTGCGATGTTGCACGATTGGTTTAACGTAAAAATAAATATCATCAGCCGACAAATCAGATAAATCTGCACCCCATGATGGCATCGGTTTGCTTTCAAAAATTTCTAAAGATTTTAAACGAAAATCGGTCATCCAACCTGGTTCATTTTTTTGCTCTGAAATTTCAATCACAATTTTTCGATTAAGGCCTTTTTGCATACGACTCGTACCCTTGTTGATCAATAAGATCAAGCAACGTTGCGTCACCCGTTTGCACAATTTCTCCTGCAACCATGATATGAACATGATCAGGCTTCACATAATCAACAATTTTTCGATAATGAGTTACAAAAAAAAGAATCGTTTCAGGATGAGTTTGCTTATACCAATTTAAAGCTTGTGCAATCATTTTTAAACCATCGATATCCACACCAGAATCAATTTCGTCAAGCATGATAAATTTTGGCTCCAAAAGCAACATTTGCAACAGCTCAAAACGTTTTTTTTCACCACCAGAAAATCCAACATTTACACAACGTGATAAAATCGAGTCACAAAGACCAACAATATTTAAAAGTTTTTTTATTTTTATTAAAAATTCATCAGATAATGTAGGCAATTTTTTATGAATTCGAGCTAATTCTTGTAAAAAATGTAAAACTTGCAGTCCTTCAATTTCAATAGGATGCTGAACCGCCAAAAAAAGTCCTTGCATTGCTCGCTCATGTGTTGCCAATGATACAATATTTTGATTTAAAGAAACAATTTCACCTGAAACAGTGTATGATGGATGCCCCATCAAACTTGCAACTAAGGAGCTTTTCCCTGAACCGTTTGGCCCCATTAAAACGTGAACTGATCCTGGAGCAAAATATAAGTGACAATTTTTAACAACGGATACGTCACCAACAGACACAGAATAATTTTGAATTAAAAACATAATTGGGAACACTTAAAACTTTAATTTTTGTATATTTTTAAGTGTACCCAATTATCACAAAAAATGCTATTTAGCTACATCTTTATAATGCAGCTTCGACTTTTTCAACTTTTTGTTCAACATCTGATACCAATGTATCAAAAACGTTTTCTTTTCTCTTTTTTCGATATGCTTGTTGAATAGTTTTTGCAGCTTGTGTTTGTTTTGCAAATTTTTGATGACTTTGTTCAACTTGTGCAGGTAATTGTTGCTTTTGTTTAGCTTTAAACATTTGTTTTACACTTTCAAATGATTTTAAACCAAAACGAGCTTTCTCTTCAACTTCATCAATAAATTCTTGAGCTTTTTGAGCAGAAAACAAATGATCAATAAAAGTTTCAGGCTTAAAATTATCATCGTCACTGTTAGGCCACGAAATAATTTTTGTTACACCCTTTTCATCAGTATAAATAATTCCAGCAACTACCTCTTTTTCCTCAAAAAACACATATTTTTTTGTAATAAAAGTTCTTTCTGTAAACGCGTATACATTTTTTAAAATTTGAGTTTTTGTTTTTAATTCTTTAATGACAATATGAACAGGCTCTTCAATTTTTGAAATTGGCAACATACTTTGCACCAATGCTTCATTAATATTTTGTAGCTCTATTACCCAAGCATCTAAGGTATCAATAACATAACAGTGATTATAATGATTAACAGGCAAGAAAATAGGGAATGCACCTATAGAG
>JAGOPI010000015.1 GCA_017992075.1 Candidatus Babeliales bacterium | reverse complement strand
GGTTTAAAGAATTTGCGCCACGTTTTAAAAATTCTTGAACAGGAATAACCAATTCAATATCTTTGTAAGATGAGCTATCTTTGTCGATATCTTCTTGCAGCGTTGCAATAGTTTGTTCAATATAAAAAAGTTTCATCCATAAAAGTCCTGAAAATAAAACAATAGAAAAACTGATCATAAATAGTGCAATAAATCGACGATCAATCATACGACTTCCTTTTTTTATAAAAATTTTAAATCTTTTTAAATTGCACTCCCATTAAAAACATTAAAATTCCTGCAGCAACTGAAGCATTGTAAGAAATATCCTCTCGACGTTGTGGTAGTAAAACTCGTGTACCAGATTTTAATGTTTCTTTTGATACTCCTGATTCTTCATTTCCAATAATTAAAGCTGCAGGTTTTTCAAAATTTACAGTTGCGGCATTTTCGCCAGCACCAAGAGTAGCGATATATAAGTGAAAACCTTTTGATTTTAATTCTTGCAAAGCAAACGCCATTGATGGTGCGATAAAAATTTTAGCATGCTCTGCCAAACCAGCTGAAGCTTGAATTGCAGCGGGGGTAAGTGGTGCACTATTTTTTCCACAAATCACAATTCCATCAACACCCGTGCAATATGCAGAGCGAATGATCGCGCCTAAATTTCGCACATCTTGAACACCGTCAAGAACGACGACAAAATTATTTGTTTTTATATCAAAAATATTTTTTTCAAAGGGAAATGGCGCTGTGAAAATTACAATGCCTTGATGTTGTGTTGTTTGTGCAAGGTTGTCTAAATTTTCACGAGTAACAAATTGAATTTGCGTGTGTGCTGGAAGCAGCCTTGATATTTTAGGCCAAGCTTTAATTTCATGTTTTGTGGTATAGACGATGCTTACTTTGCGACGCTTTGCAGTGAGTAATTCAAGTGCGCTATGAATGCCGTATATAAAGTCAGCATATTTTAGAGTTTGTTTTTTTTGAAATATTTTTTTCATACCGTTTCCCATAGATCATGGCCTAATGATTTTAGGGTATCAGACGATCCATTTTTTTTCTAGAGTTGTTGCAAAATGAACGAAGAAAAAGGGTTTTTTTGTTTTTTTATATGATTTTTCTAGTAGTATAGAAATCTTTTTTATATCCTATTCATTATATTTTAACTTCTTGCTGAAATTAAAAAAAATATGAATTATACAACTTGGATCGAAATTAATAAAACAGCATTGTCGCACAACGTTGATCAATATGATCGATGGCTTTCTGCAAGTACTGGCATTGCGCCAGTGATCAAGGCAAACGCTTATGGTCACGGTCTTGTTGAGATTGGATTGTTGCATGATCAAAATCTTAAAATTGTCAGACTTTGTGTTGCAAATTCTCAAGAAGGTGTTGATTTGCGACGCGCAGGCGTGCAAAAACCGATTTTAGTTTTAGGATTTATTAATACGAGTTTGCAAGAAATCGTTGATTATAATTTAGACATGATTGTTTCAGATTTTGCAACGATGCATGATTTAAATAATATTGGTAAGCAAAATAATAAAAAAATTAATGTGCATTTAAAAATTGATACAGGACTTTCTCGTCTTGGTATTTTTCCATCAGATTTTGCAAAATATATGAATGAACTTGCGCTCATGCCATATTTACATTTGCAAGGTATATGTTCTCATTTTATTGAAGCATGCAATCAAGAATCAGTACATGCGCAAGAAGAACTGCTCAAACCTTTTTATCAACCAGGTCTTCAGTTTCACACTTCAAATTCACATGGATCACTTTTAACAAAATATCAGTATAGTTTTGTGCGTATCGGTGCAGGTTTGTATGGATATTTGCCTGAGGCAGATGAAGCAAGACAAAGTTTATTGCAACCAATTTTGTCATTGAAAACAAAAGTTATTGCGATCAAGCAAATTGCTGCAGGTGCTACAGTAGGTTACGCTCGTACTTACACAGCACAACGTGCAACAAAAATTGCAGTTTTGGGTATGGGATATTTTGAAGGAATTAATCCTGATTTATCTAATACTGGCAAAGTTTTGATTCATGGTAAAATTGCGCCAATTGTGGGACGTATCAACATGAACTATTTTACGGTTGATGTGACCGATATTGAGCAAGTTGCTTTGCATGATGTTGCAACGGTTCTTGGTCGTGACGGTGATCATCAAATTTCTGCATATGATTGGCGAATTGGTGCAAAAAAGAATGTACGAATATTTTTAGCACAATTAAATCCATCAATTCCAAAAATTTTAATTGAACGTCCAATTTTAAATGAAACGATTTTACAAAATTATGTAAAAAATAAAGCGTTTTTGGTTTAAGCGTTGCGAGCAGCGATTGCAATTTCAGCGATCGACATAAATGCTTTTTTATTTAATTCTTTAAAGTCACTGTATGACATATTTGCGCGACGATATAAATTGATTAAATCTTGATCGAGTTTCATTTTGAGCGCAATTGTTTCATTTTCAAGTTTTAAAAATTTAAGAAATTCTTCATATTCTTGACCGGTACAATTAAGCTTATTTTTTTCTTCTTGAAGTTTTTGATATTCTGGAAGAGATTGATAATCTTGAGGTTTTGCAAATTTGTGTTGTTCTAATCTATCAATAAAGCTTAAAAGAGATCGACATTTTAAAAAAATTTCAACATCTTTTTGTGTTGGTTTTGATGAAAATAGCGTAATGTTGAAATTTTGAATGATTAAAAAAAATAAAAATAATGTTTGTTTCACGTAATCTCTTTAATATATCATATAAAATTAACACGAATTATATCAGTAAGATATTTGTTTTCAATTAATTTTGATATGTTTTATTACAAAAAAAGCGTCATGAAAATGACGCTTTTTTTGCAGTATTTTTAAAGATTAGTTTTTTTCAGAGAAGATGTCTTCAATTTCTTGACAGATTGTGTTAAACAATTCATTAATTTCTTCTTGTGATATATCGAATTCTTTGCGTATTTTTAATATTTCATATTTATTTTTAAGACCTATTATGTCAGCAGCTTCTTTTTTGCAAAGTTCTTCTATAGTTAATTCTTCAGTTTTTTTATTATCAATAGCAGTTATTTGCTCGAAGCCATAGATTTCGTCTTGATATTTGTCACATTTAGTATTATTGAAGTGAGATTGAAGATGCGCAAATTTTGTAATTAGTTCTGGAGTACAAGAACCTTCGCTTTTTTCAAATTGTTCTTTTAGAAATAACTGATACGCAAGTCCATAGCAGGTATATTTTTTTTTGAATTCTGCAAGTGCAGCAGCACGCATTTTTGAAGTTGCTGGAGTTTTTGGCGCTTCTGTTTGTATGAAATTGATGTTGTTCAAACAGAGTAAAACTAATAAATTGTTTTTCATTTTTTTCCCTAAATAGTTGTTTAAAAAGATGGTTGAATTATATCAAAAATATATGTATTAACAATTGTTTTTTACAGTGCACGACAGGCTACAATCATGTTGATTGATGCAGGTTTTAGTTTAATTAAAATTTTTGCAGCTTCAATTGCAGTTGATCCTGTTGTGCAAGAATCATCGACAAGCATGATATGTTTGCCCGCAATATCAAAATTAAAATTATTTAATTCAAAAGCATCTTTCACATTGCAGCGACGATCAGTATTTTCAACACGTACTTGATATTGTGTTGCGCGTGTGCGTTTAATTGCGTGCAGTACGGGAATGTTGCAATATTTTGATAAACAGTTTGCCAAAATTTCTGCTTGGTTGAATCCTCGTTTCATGTTGCGACTCCAGTGAAGTGGAATCGGAATAAAACAATCAATTTTCACGTGTGGCAAAACTGAACGCTGCCAAATTAATTGCGCTAATTTTTCAATAACTGCAATATCTGATCGATATTTTGCAAAAAGCATAGGACGAAGTGGATCTGTATATCGGCTTAAAGTGTACACTGTTAAAATATAAGAGCTGTTGACCACAAACATTTTTGGTGCAATAAGTTCTAAATTTTGTTCGCAGATTTGGCATAAAATAATGCGCATTGGTGTGTACGCTTTACAGCTGTAACATTGTGGTGGGCTGACAATGTACATGAAAGTATTGTATAAAAATTTAAAACTGTTGGTGATAAAATTCATGTGGATCCTCGATCAACGTCAATGATGATCGAATAACTATTCATCAAGTAGAGCAAAATAAATTAAAAATATTGCACCAATTGTTATGCTTACATCTGCAATATTAAACACAGGAAAATACCAACCACCAGCATGTAGCTGAATAAAATCGATAACACTTCCGTATGACAATCGATCAAAAAAATTTGAAATACCTCCAGCAAGCACGAGCATGCATGCACGAAGCATACCTGTATGATGTGCAATTGATTTCATGTACCATCCAAAATAAATAAGTACGCATGCAATGATAAGCGTGAGCCAGCAAAATTCAGATGTGTGCAGCGAACTTGCAAGTCCCCACGCAATGCCTTGATTGTGTGTAAGGTATACATTAAAAAATTGATTTATGGTTTGCGATGGCCATAATTCAGCAACAACACAATATTTTGTGATGCGATCAAGTATGAACGAGGTGATAAAGCATGCAAATGCAATTTTATCGAATTTTTGCAACATGAAGCTCCATTGATTGATGAACGCAATTGACAACTTCATCTAATTCAGTTTTTGTCATTGTCTTTTCAGAATTGCTGATTGTGTAACGTAGCGTCATAGCGCGTTGATCTGGCCATTCTGCTTTTTCAAAAAAATCGACAAGTTTAACATTTTTAATGAACGGATGTGATTTTAAAATGGTTGTTTGTATCGTTTCAAATGTTAAAGTTGTTGGCACAAGCACGCTGATATCATATGAAACTTCTTGAAATTTTGACCATGATGCAAAGCGATGTTGCGCGATGCTGTGATCTTCAAGAAGTGTGCTATTAAGTTCAAAAATGAAAGCTGAACCTTGTGCAATTTTGTGCATCCAAGATGTTGACATTATGCCAGCAAATCCTAAAAATTTACCATTTGCATGAAGTTGAGCAACTTGATGCACATCGAACCACGCAGGAATTGGGCTTGTTGGTTTTTGCCATGAGACGTCAAGCTTGAGCATATCAAATAAGCTTGAAAGTTCTGATTTTGCACTATAAAAATCAATCGATTTTTTATCAAATATGATTCCAGATAAAGTTTTTTGTTCAATAAATTTTTGATTTGCAGTATGCCAAGTTCGGTTAGATTCAAAAAAACGTAAATGATCATGGCCAACAATGTTGGTTTCGACGCTTTTAAGTAAATGAGGAATGAGTGATGTTGTGAGTGTAACCCAGTTTTGCGACATTGGGTTTTTAACATGAATAGCTTGAGACAGATCAAGTTGCAAGCGCGTAATAAATGCAGCATCATACAATAAATAATCACGAACTTCATGCATGCGAAGTGCAAACGCTAAGTGTCTTTTGATATGATCAATATTTCTCATTGATTGAGTGTTAAACGGTTGCGTTTGGCGATCAGGTAGTTTTGCTGTAATATTTTCAAATCCGTATGAACGAATAATTTCTTCCACTAAATCTTGCTCGATGTTGATATCTTTTGTCATGCGATTTGTTGGAATGATAACGGTGTAAGAGTTTGATTTTGCATCATAAGTTGCGCTAAAACCTAATTTTGTCAGTGTTTTTTGTACAAAATCATGCGAAATTTGCGAGCCAAGCATTTTTTCGGCAAATTCATGAGAAAGCTTGCAACTTTTTGGTTCAATTATTTTGCCGACAGAAACAATCGATTCATTAATTTCAGTAATTAATTTTAATTTTAAAGCTAAAAATAGAAAACGTTGAAGTGCAATAATGTTTTGCATTGGATCAAGGTGTTTTTCAAAACGCATTGATGCTTCACTGCGAAGTTTTAAACGTTGTGCGGTTTTGCGAATAACGAGAGGATCCAGTCCTGCAGCTTCTAAAATAATATTTTTAGAGTTTGCGCTCCATCCTGAATTTTTTCCACCCATAATACCAACAAGAGATACTGCGGATGTTTGATTTGCAATCACAACATCCGTTGATTCAAGCGATACGTTTTGACCATCAAGAAGTTCTAATTTTTCGTTTTTGTCTGCCATGCGCACAATCATTTGATTGTTTTGAAACGCAGTAGCGTCAAATACATGCATTGGATGACCGATGTCAAACATCACGTAATTTGTTAAATCAACAGCTAAGTTCATAGGTTTGCTATCGATTTGTGCAAGTCTGATTGCAATCCATGGAGCACTGTCTTGTGCGGTAACATTTGAGCAAAAAATTCCTGCTACGCGTGTGCATGCAGGTTCAGCTTCAAGTTTGATTGAAAATTGCTTAGAAGAGTTTGTAATCGCAAGATTTTGAAGTCCTGGCTTGAGTGATTTCAGCGTTATGTTTAAAAATGCAGCAACTTCACGAGCAATGCCATAATGCCCCCAAAGATCAGGGCGATGATTGATTGATTTATTGTCTATTTCTAAAACATAGTCAATTGTTGGAATATTTTTTTTCCAAGAGCCTTTGCTTTCAGAATCGCTTGCGTGCATTGCGGGCATAAGGCCTTCTTTTTCAGCTCCAAAGTCTTGCAGCGTTGCCCAACGCCAATTTTTGCCATCGCGCACAGCAAGATAATGTTTATTTGTTGTAGCGTCGGTTCGTTTTGGGGCAATAATTTTTTCGTTGAGTTCTGGACAAAAAGTTTCAAGTTCGTTGTTGATATTGGTTATTTGTAGCATGAAAAATCGTGATGGATCAAATGTTAATTTTGTAAAAGCTTCAATTTCTGCAGTACGTATATTAAAAAGATGGACTAAATTTTCAACATTGATGTTGGTAATTGTTGTGTCAAGATGGTCTATAAGCCAAGACAGCAGAATTTTCATAAAAACCTTGGGTTTGTTAAAACAAATAGATTGTAAATAGTATAAAACAAAAGAAAGATCTGACAACCTTTCGTCTTGCAAAAGAAGACTTTACGAAAGTAAGTTTTGTACGTATACTAAAAGAGATATTAAAGATTTTGCTTTCTTGATTTTTATTTCTCAAAGGATTTCAGCTCATGGCAAAAAAAGGCAATCGTCAGATTATCAAACTGAAAAGTTCACAAAGCCCGCATGTATACTCAACGTATAAAAACAAAAAAAATGATCCAGAGCGTATTGAAATGAAAAAGTATGATCCAGTAGTTCGTAAGCATGTAATGTACAAAGAAGAAAAATAAACCCTTTTTTATAAGGATTTGATTCTGGAGGTTAACTAGAATCATTGTATTTTAGAATGAATCAACACTCTTTGCTCTCATTGTCAAAAATTGCTTTATTTTGTATTCAATTTTCTTTTTTTGCTGAACATTTTGCTGATGCTTGCACATCCATTTCGGATGGCAGTCGGGAAGATGGTCAGCAATTTGTTATTTCTAAATATCCAGGTGCTCAAAAATGGTATGAAGCTATGACGGTTAAATACCCTCAAGCTCGTCTTGATCAAATTCAATTTTGCATCTCTGATGCGTATGAATCGGGCGATAGCGTTATTTTTTTTCCTGAGTATCGATTGCGCGATATGAATACTGTTTTCGGTGATGTAAAATTAAAAAAATATACCGCGAAAATGTTTGCCCCATTTGCAGAAGATGAGTACCTCTTGCTTCATGAGGCAGAGCATGTGTTAAAGCATGATGTTTATCATGGATATTTAGCGATAAAGACTTCAGGAGTCTTGATACTTACTGTTGCATTGAGTGCTGCGTGTCTTTGGAAAAATGACAATCTTAATGCTTCAACAGGGATTTTGTCAACTTCTTGTATTGCGACAATCGCGTGCGTAGGTTTAATTTGGTATAGTCGTTTTCAAGAATATCGTGCTGATAATTTTGCAAATCAAAATGTAGATGCTGCGACTTTACGAGCTGGAAAAAATTGGTTTGCTCGTTTAAATACGCTGATGAGTTTTGAAAATATTGCAATTCCTAATTTTTTAAATTCTTTTTCTCAATTTTTGCAGGATCCTGCACATCCAACCCCTCAAAGTCGAGCAAGCAAAGCATTGCAAGCCTTGATGGTTCGTTTTGGTCAAATTGCATAGAGCTAGACAGATCTTTTGCTCTCATGGTACAATAAAAATACTTAACACATAGAGCTATTGATTTTTGGAGCCATGATCATGGGAATTATTCTTCTATTCTACAAATACGTTCAAATTGACAACCCGATTCAAATTCAAACTTGGCAAAAAGAGCTTTGTGCTTCACTTGGCTTAACGGGGCGCATTTTGCTTGCTCATGAAGGAATAAATGGAACTCTTGGTGGCACAAAAGAAGCAACTGATGCATATGTGCAAGCAATGAACGCGCATCCTTTGTTTGGTGGTATTGATTTTAAAACTGCACCTGGTGGTGCTCATGCATTTCCTCGATGTCGAATTAGTGTGAAACGTGAAATTGTGCATCTTGGAATTGATCCAAAAAAATTAACCATTGCGGATACTGCAGAGCATTTAACTCCAGAGCAAACTCATGAACTGTTTTTAAATCCACCCAAAGATTTTGTGGTTCTTGATGGGCGTAACAATTACGAAGCGGCTGTTGGAAAATTTGTTGGTGCTATCACTCCTGACATTCGTTATTTTCGTCAATTTCCTGAGTACATTGATCAAAACGTTAATCAATTCAAAGATAAAACAGTGTTTATGTACTGCACGGGTGGTATTCGTTGTGAACGCGCAAGTGCTTATTTAAATCAAAAAGGCGTGGCGAAAAAAATATACCAAGTTGAAGGTGGCATTCATCGTTATGTTGAACAATATCCAGATGGATTTTTCCGTGGAAAAAATTATGTGTTTGATCAACGCATTACCGTTAAAGTTAATGATGATGTGATTAGTACCTGTTTAAATTGTACAACTCCAAGTGATGATTACGTAAATTGTTTGAATGCTTTTTGTAATAAACATTTTGTTTCGTGTCCTGCTTGCTTGGAAAAGTTTGCAAAAACATGTAGTCAAAAATGCCAAATCTTGGTACAAGAAAAAAAGACTCCAGAAAGAATTCCATTTCAAAAAATTTAATCAAGGACCGCGATGTCTCATCAAAATCAGCATCAAGAATTTGCGTCAACATTGCCACAAGTAATTATTGAACAAAATGTTTCTTTAGCTGATAAAAATTGGTTTCAAACCGGTGGATTAGCAAAATTTTTTGCAGAACCAACAACAGCAGAGCAATTTGCACAAGCGCTTGAATTTGCTCAAAAAAATAATTTAGAAATTTTCATTCTTGGCCAAGGTGCCAACATTTTGATCAGTGATGACGGTTTTGATGGTTTAGTGATTCGTCCACAAATCAAAGATATTTCATTTACGCAACATGATGCAACAATAGCTTATGTAAAGGCTGGCGCTGGAGTTACATTTCATGATTTAATTTCTTATTGTCTTGATAGAAATTTATTGGGATTGGAAGAGTTTAGTGGCATTCCTGGAACGGTTGGTGGATCAGTGTATATTAATCTGCATTATTATGAATTTTTGCTCGAACAGTTTTTAGTAAATGCTCAAATTATTCATAAAGTAACCGGTAAAATTATAACCGTTGATCCAAAATGGTTTAAATTTGGATACGACCAATCTCGATTGCAAGAAAAAGAGTATTATTTGATTTCAGCTACGTTTCAATTAAAACATGGAACTGATCTTGAAATTGCTCGAGCGCGTGGGCGTCGTGAAGAAATTATTCGTCATCGTGAGCGTCGATATCCAACAGTTCGTACTTGCGGTAGTTTTTTTAGAAACTTTTTACCAGCAGAAGTTGTAAACACTGAAAAAAAATTAATTTATGTTGCTTATTATTTGGACAAGCTTGGCGTGAAGGGTGAGCTTTGCATTGGGGATGCAATCGTTTCGCATCAGCATGCAAATATGATTGTTAATCGTGGTAAGGCAACAAGTACTGACATCATCCAGTTGGTTCAATTAATGCAAAAAATGGTGTTTGATCAATTTGGTATTACGCCACAACCTGAATGTCAGTTAGTTGGTTTTAAAGAAAATACGCTTTAAAATTTCTCAATCAAGATATCTGAATTTTTATTGATCGTGGTGATTGTGTCGCAATTTGATATACAGATTCTTTGCGACTATTTTGTTGCAAATGCAATTCGGATAAAAATTTTGCACGAAGTGATGTTTGCGAGTTTGATGTTGCATCAATGACTCCAGGCAAAGGATCTGAGCTGTTGTTCACCGCAATCGTAAAGGTTGCATTTTTTTGCAATACTTGCACATCTTGTGACCAAAGTTGTAGTGCGCCATCTCCGTTGTACCACAGTTGCACAACTAATTTTTCTTCATCGTTTTTTGGTGTTAGTTTTGGTTGCGCGATGCTTGTCAAAATTGGATCAATGCTGATGATGATGCAATAGCTTCCCATTGCGCCCCATCCATCGGCATTCATTTTATTTTGTAGTTCAGATCCTGTGTACGATAAAACTTGTGATACGTATTGTGATTGTACAGCTTCTTCATGAAGCCAAAAAGCTTGATCGTTAAAAATTTGCAATATTTTGCCTGATGAAAAATTAAATCCTGTCGCATTTGTGATTGATTCTTTGCAGGAAACTGGTGATGAGCTATTAACTGGGCATAAAAAATTGTTTTTTGAAATATTGGTCTCAGTTAAGCCATTAAAGATGATAGGCTGTGTGCTTTGACACAATGTTAAAATGAGTAAAAATAGATTGCATTTCATAATAACTCTCCTTTTTTATTTTTTATTGATGAATAAAGGAATCTTTTTTTGATCGTTTTTTTTGGGTAAATTCAGATTCGCATGGTTCTTCTGTATCATCTGCATTAGAAGATTTAGATTCGCATGGTTCTTCTGAATTAAAAATTTCATTAGCTAGTAAGTATTTTTGAAGTTTGACAATTTTTTTATTATTGCGCGTATCGCGGGCTCTTGCGATAAGCATTTTAATGGCATCTTTATCTAATTTTGCGCAAAAAAGTTCCATATTTTTTTGTAGTTCTTTGCATTTTTCAGGATTAATATTTTCTTCTGTAAGTCTATCTTTTGCTAAAATTTGAATCTCAGAGGTTCGATTATTTAATCGATGAACAACTTGTGCAAGTAAAATGTCTTGCAGGGTTGAGTTTTTTGTCCAAAATGAATCGTGAATTATAATTTGAGTTGGTTTATAACAAATTGGAGCTCCTGTCTCATCATTTGATGCAAGCTTAACAGAAACTATGCGTTGTAGTCCAAATTTTAATAATTTTTTGATCACCCTAAGCACTTGTGAATTTTCGTTTTCACCGGTTAAATTTTTGGCTCTTTCTAAAAGAGTTGCAGGATGAATATTAATAATTGCGCAAATTTCTTGGAGATCTAACTCTTCTGGATTTTGTGGTTCAGGAGATGGTGTTAAAGATTGAGAGCTTAGGTTTTCAATTGCTGTACTATCTGATTGTTCAAGGCTTGAACTTCGTGTTTCATCAGAATGATTTGATGGATGAGGTGTTACTGTTTTTCGTGAATATTCTGTATTTTCAGAAAGTTGATTTGAGCTATGAACTTGGTTGCAAAATAATGTTAAAAAAATTAAAAATTGCTGTGATCTTTTGATCATATGTTTTTCCTAAAAAATTAAGATTTTTTGATAAAATGTGCTAACTAAAAAGATTTTGTTATACTATCAAAAATTAATATCCCTGCATAGTTGAAAAATTCATGAATTCATATTTTTATTTCGAAATTCTGTATCAATCAAAAAAATCTCGCGCTCGTGTTGGAAGAATTCATACACCTCACGGAATTATCGACACTCCAAGTTTTGTAGCTGTTGGAACAAATGGTGTTTTAAAGTCACTGGACAATAAAACACTTGAAACTTTAAATCAACAGTTGATGTTTTGTAATACCTACCATTTAATTTTACATCCAGGGTCTGATGTTGTTGCGCAAGCTGGGGGTCTTCATAAATTTATCAATCGCACATCACCGATTATTACCGATTCAGGTGGATTTCAAGTTTTTAGTTTAGCCTATGGTGGAGTGGCGAGTGAATTGAAAAGTAAGGGACAAAAGCAGCATCAAAATTCAGTGGCAAAAATTACAGAAGAAGGTGTAATTTTTAGATCTTATCGTAATGGTGATGCAATCAAATTAACTCCAGAGTCTTCAGTATTGGCGCAAAAACAACTTGGTGCAGACATCATTATTCCACTTGATGAACTTCCGCCGTATCACATTGATGCTCGAGCGCTTAAAAAAAGTTTAGATCGTACCCATCGTTGGGAAAAAAGATCACTTGATGTGCATCTGGCAAATAAACAGCAGCAAGCGATGTATGCAGTTATTCATGGTGGTATTTCATCAGAACTTCGAAAAATTAGTTGTGATACTTTGACCAAGATGCAATTTGATGGTTTTGCGATTGGTGGTAGTGTTGGAAAAAACAGAACTGAGATGGTTGAAATGTTAAAGTATACAATTCCTCAGTTGCCTGAAGATAAGCCAAATCATTTGCTCGGTATTGCAGATTTGCCATCGATTGAAAGTATCATTCCACTCGGAATTGACACGTTTGATAGTTCACATCCAACAAAGTGCGCACGTCATGGACATTTGTTTACATCACAAGGTGTCAAAAAAATTGAACAAGCGCTGTGGAAATATAATTTTGAAACAATTGATGTTGGGTGTAGTTGTTTTACGTGTCAAAATTACACCAATAGTTTTTTGCATCATCTTTTTAAAGCAAAAGAAGCCACAGCTCATACACTTGCAACGATTCATAACATTGCGTATATGAATAATTTAATGCAGCAGTATCGTCAAAAAATTATGTTAGGGGAGTTATGAAAAATATTACGATTATACAGTCACTGATCAATCCAAAAATTAAACATCTGGTCGCATTGCAAAAAAAGGCATATCGCCAGGAGCATGGTCAGTTTTTAGCCCAGGGTGCAACCGTGTACAAAACGTTGCTTCAGGCTGGATTAAAACTGCATTCAGTGTTTGTAACCGCTCAGGCGTACGATGAGCATCATGAGTTTATTAAGCCCGATACGATGTATGAAATAACTGAGACTGTGCTCAAAAAAATTAGCACCGAAATGACGCCAAGCGGGTTGGTTGCTATTTTTGAAATGCCAAAAAATCAGGATGTTGATGTGACTGCAAATTCACTAGTTTTGCACAATATTCAAGATCCTGGCAACATGGGTACTTTAATTCGTACAGCTGCAGCGATGAATATTAAAACTATTTTTACGATGCAGGGTGTAGATGCGTATCACCCTAAGGTCGTGCAAGCAACTGCAGGAACAATCGGTTTTGTATCCATTATTGCAACAAATTGGCCAATTTTTTATAAAACATATAAACATATTTCAATGTGTGGATTGGTCGTTGATGGTGGAAAAGCTCCAGAACAGATTAATTTAAAAAATTGTATGCTCGTAATTGGAAACGAAGGCGCAGGGTTGCCACCAGACATTATTCGTGATTGTCATGAAAAATTAACAATTCCAATGCCTGGTAAAACTGAAAGCTTGAATGCTGCTGTAGCAGGATCTATTGCAATGTATTTAAAAATTAAAAATTAGGAATTTTTATGAGCGCAACACACAAAATTTCTTTAAAATCGGCTATTTTGATGAATTTAAACATCATGGCTGGTGCTGGAATCTTTGTAAACATTGTTGATTTAACACGTGAACTTGGTCTGTTGGGTGGACTTTTGTACTTGGGTGTTGGTCTTTTTATGTTTCCGTTAATTTTTACTTTTGCGCAACTTGTTAAGGTGTATCCTGAGGGTGGATTTTACGCATTTGCGCGTCCGATTTCACCATTTTTGGCGTTTATCAGCACATGGACGTATTTTTTTGGAAAATTAGCGTCAGCAAGTTTGTTGTTGCATGTGGCAACGACCTTTTTACAAAAACTTTTCCCAACAGTTTTTGGTGTGTTACCAGCTCTTGTCATTGACTTAGCGATTTTAGCAATTTTTATGGTGTTGAACTCTTTGAATTTGCGCATTGGTATTTTGATTCAAAATTGTTTTTTTGCAGCAAAATCAATTCCATTGTTGCTTTTGATCGGTCTTGGAATTTATAAATTTGATGTTAATTTATTAGAAAATTTTGAACCTATTTCCATTTTTAATTTTGTGTTCATGCTTCCTATTGTTTTATACTGTTTTTCAGGCTTTGAATCAGCATGCTCGATTAGTCGCAATATTGAAAATGCTTCAAAAAATGCTCCTAAGGCAATTTTTTATTCATTTTTTTCCATTATTTCAATTTATGTCATTTTTCAAACGGTTGTAGCTATGATGCTAACGCCTAAAATTGCAATAATGGTAAATTATACTGATGCATTTCCGTATTTGACCAGTTTGATGCCAATTACTCCTTGGATTCAAACAAAAATGGCGACAGCGATTAGTTTTTTTATTGGTTTTTCTGCAATGGGTGCAGCATATGGACTTTTGTTTTCAAATGCATGGAATTTGTATACGCTTGCGCAGCATGGTCATACTTTTGGCGCACAAAGTTTAGCGAAGCTGAATCGTCATGGAATTCCGCTGTATGCAGTTTTGGTTGAAGGAGCTGTTTGTTGTTTATTTTTAGTAATAACCGGTGGTGCAAAAATTCCATTGCAACAAACTTCAACGCTTGGCTGTACGATTACGTATACCATTAGCAGTATTGCGTTTTTAGTTTTAGCGATTGGATCAAGGTTTACAGGATTATTATCTTTGTTGACATGCAGCGGATTTATCATTGCTTGTGTAATGAGTGCTATAAAGTATAATTTTACATCTCTATATCTGTTTGGCATTATGCTAGCGGTTGGACTTTTTATGTATTTTTGTTATTCAAAAAAATAATCTCTTTTAAAATACCCCCCCCCTTTTTACAAGATTTGGCAAATAGGGCAAACTGGTGATAATAGAATATTAAATAAGGCCCTTAAAAAGGCCGTTTTTCAAGGAGGTTACTATGAAAAAATTAATGTTAGCTCTTATCACTTTAACGTCTGTTATGACTTTTTCTAAAGGTGGATATGCCCCTAAGAAGACAAAGAAAGTAGCAGTTGCAGCTCCAACTCCTGTTAAAGTTGACCCAGCTGTTGTTGCGGCTCAACAAGCGGCAGCTCAAGCTGCAGCAAAAGCAAAAGCTGATGCTGAAAACCCGTTTAATGACATTTTAGCAGGTTTTGATGGTATTCAATCTGGTTCAACTCAAGAAAAATTGAACAAATTGGTTGATATTATATCTAAAATTGATGCTAAAATGGTTACGTTTTCAGTAGCTGATATTAAATTAATGCCTGCAAAACAAAAACAAGGTATGGCATTAAGTTTAACAGATTTGTCAAAACGAATTAATGCAATGTTGAAAGAATATCTTGAATATTCATATATTTTTACATTTACGAATGTAACAAGATCGTTGATTAATTCTGATCCGGTAGTTGCTGATTTATTGAAATATTCTGATGTTATTAATAAGCATTACGCTAAAATTAATTCAGGAAATATTTTAAAAAGAACTGGTCGTTGGATGATGAATCATAAAAAGATTGTGTTTGCAGCATATGCGGCATTAAACGTTGCAGTTAAATTGAATCGTACAGGAAATCTTAATACTCTTGCAAGTTCATTAAATCAAGCTGGTAAATATGCTAAAATGATTGTTTTGCCATAATCAGTTTATAATTGAATTTAAAAAACCCTAGTTGAAAAACTGGGGTTTTTTCATGCTTAAAAAGTAAAAATACCCCATGGCTTTTGTGCTTGATTATCTAATTAGGCATACTTAAATAAAGGTTAAGCCTTTGTTTAACATTTGAGTTTCAAATGAAGTTTGGAGTTGCAAAGTGGCAGGGTGAGTGGTAACAAATTTATTTAAAAATTTAATTGGTTGCTTGGAGGTTACCATGAAAAAGTTATTTCTAACATGTGCGATGTTTTTATCGAGTTTAGGTTTGTTTGGGGCAGGGTTGCACGTTCCTGCAGCAGGACCATTACAGCTTGGTGACTTTGTTGCTGGAGGTGTTGCGCGTGGTGCGATTATGCAAGCGGTTATTGGTAATAATCCAATTAATCAAAATCCTAATCCAACTCTTGCTGCTGCAAATGCAGCGATTGCTGGTTTTGATGGAAATGATCAAAACTTTAGAACATATCAAACAATTGTGACCAATATTTCTCAAGCTGTAAATTCTCAAGCGGCAATTGATGCAGTTAAAGCTTTTGAAAATGTGATTATGTATTTGTATGATTATGATGTTTATTTGATTGGTGGTTATAAACCAGGCGTATCTATATTTTTTACCGGTGTTCGTTTAAGTTGGGTAAATCCTGTAAGTTATTTTTCTTTAAAATCTTATTTTTCTGATAATAATGCAAGATCCAAGCAGTTGATTGATGAGTTGGATAAGCTTGCTGATGCTGTAAAAGGTCATAGTATTGTTGAATATGCTCGAATTAAAGCTACGGTGCATTCATACAGACACTGGCGTCGCAACGTGATGCTTTCAATTGCTGCTTATCTTGCGGCAGATATGTGTAAACATGGCTATGAAAAATCAATTGTAAATCAATATTGGCAAGGGGGCTTTGATAATGCTGGTGAAATTACTATTAATCATATTAGCAACGTTGGAACTGGTTTGTATTACGTTGGTAAAGGTGTGAGCAAATGTGCTCAAGGAATTTGGAACGTTGGTTGCAAGGTTGGTAATTTTGCGTTTCATGGTAAAAAAGCATTTAAAAAAAATAATGAAAAACAAGAAGTAGAGCAAAAAGGACAACAAGAGCGGTCTAAAAAAATAGTAGAACATCAAAAAATAGTAAAACAGTCACAACCGATATATGAAAAAATATCTGTTGATGACAAGATGAGTGATTTTGAACGTGCAAGATTTGATGCAGTAAGTGAAAGTTTTAATACAATAGATCAAACAGATGATGGATTAAATAAAAATTTTAATGCAACAGATCAATCAGATAAAGCATTAAAGCCGCTGTCGCGTAAAGAATCTTGGAATTTTGTAAAATCATCTATCGCTCAAGCTGTAGCATTTGAAGTTGATGCGCGCGAAAAACGAAAAGAAATTTGGAATGCTCGTTGTGCTCGAATGAAAAATATATGGAATGAGGGACCGTCAACGCAAGATCAAGATAATGTTGTTAAAAGTTTTGTTGATTTGTCACCAGTGCAGGTATAGCAAATCTTAGTTAGCATGACAAAGTCCTTGAAAAACAGATTGAATACAATTTTTAAATGATTTTTTAGTAGTTGAAATTAAATAACGAACTGCATTTTTAATCACAAACCACCAATTTTCGA
>JAGOPI010000014.1 GCA_017992075.1 Candidatus Babeliales bacterium | reverse complement strand
CAAATTTTGTCATCAAGCAAGGTGAATGGATCGATTTTGCAACTTCTCGCAACAAAGCTCTTGAACTTACAGAACAATATTTTCCAAATGCAACTTTTATGCTCATGCTTGATGCTGAATGGATTTTGCACAATGGAAAAGAATTACTTAAATATTGCAATGAACAAAAAAATAATTCTGCACAGATTTATTGTATCAAACTTTTTGGTTCTAATATTCATTTTTATCATTCACGGTTAATTCGTTGCAAATCGAATGTTAAATTTGTTGGTAAAATTCATGAAGAACCAAATATTGCACCACAAGTAAAAGTTCCAAATATTATTTACTTTGAATTTACCCCTACTGACTATGGCCAAGAAAAAACAGAAACTCGCTGGTTAAAAGATCGCTATATATTATTAGAAGAACTACAAAAAGATCCTACAAATAGTCGCAATTTATTTTTTTTAGGACAAACTAATTTTGCATTAGGTGATTTTTCTCATGCCATTGAATGTTTTAAACTTCGATCCACGATGTCTGGTTATGATGAAGAAAATTTTTTAACAGTTTATTTTTTGGCACAATCTTATCAAGCTCTTAAAGATTTTGAACAAATGATTGATAATTATTTAAAATCTTTTTCGATGCGTCCATATCGAGCTGAACCATTAATCAAACTTGCAGAATATTATTATAAGATAAATTCATATCACCTTTGCTATTTATTTGCTCGTCATGCAGCCACTATAGCTTATCCAGCAAATGATGTTTCGTTGATCGATAGTGACCTTTATAATTTTACACGATATGCATTGCTTAGTGCGACAGCTTACATTGTTGGAGATTTTAATTTAGGAAAGCAAGCAACTTTTAAAGCTTTACAGGCACATCCAGAAATCGATTATTTATACAAAAATTTACAATATTATCAAGAATTTTTGCCTTAAATTTCAACAAAAGGAAATTTAATTAATGAAGTTAAATCAAAAATTCACTATTGTTTTTTTATTCATGTTTATAAATAATATAATGATTTGTTCAAATTCATGGTTTGAAATTATACCGCTTCAAGAATTAATGCAAAAAATGCCACGAATTACGTATACAAAATGTTTTGACGCTGTACCATTTCATTTTCAACCATTTTCAATTTTACCAGCTTATGCACATCAAGGTACTTTTGCAGAATCTTTCATTGTGACTTTGCCGCAAGGTATCGTTCAATCTCAATTTGGATTTATTTTTATAAATAATTATTGCATTAAAGAATTAATTTGGGCTGATCAATCAAATTTGTTAACCAGCGCTATTCCAATTATTAAAAATAATATTCAAAAAATTTCAGGACGCGTTGCTGTAATTGCACATATTGCTTTTGCTAGTTATTCACATTGGCTTAATGAGGTTTTAGGACGTTTAGCATTGCTTGAAATGCTACATTTTGAATATGATTGGCTTTACATTTCATGCGATAAACCTTTTATGCAAGAAACTTTACAATTGTGGGGTATTGATCCTAAAAAAATAATATCTCCAAATAGTCCACTTTTTTGTATACAAGCTGATGAATTGATTGTTCCATGCATGCTTACTGATACTGACATTGGATTTGCAACACATGTAGGACTTTATGCACATCCTTACACCTTAAAATACGTACGTAACAAATTACTCACTGCCGCACAAACGCAACAATCTTCAACGCCATTGAACTCAAGAGTTTTTATTTCCAGAAAAGATGCTCCTTGGCGACAAATGATTAATGAAGATGCAGTATTTAATTTACTAAAAATACATGGTTTTGAGCGATACGAGCTGAGCAAAATGTCAGTTTCTGATCAAATTTTACTTTTTAATAATGCAGAAATTGTAATTGGTGAGCATGGAACTGGATTAGTAAATATTATGTATTGCAAGCCAAATACGCGCGCGATTGAAATATTCCAATCATTAATTGACAGTTCGTTTTGGTATTTAGCAAATCTCTTCGATTTAAATTATACACCCATAAAAACTATAGATTTTGCAGAAAATCATATGATCAATTGGCCTGTATATTTAGATGAATATATGCAAGCTTGGAAAACTAACACCTATATTTCTCCTAAAATTATTGCTCAAATAATTCAAACCCTTTAAGGACATATCATGAAAAATTATCAACTTTTATTAATAACAGTATCTTTTTATGCATTACTATCAAATTTTTCATTAATTGCTTCAAATTTTTCACAATCAGAATTTATTGAATTTATGATTGGAAATAGTTGTATTAAAGTTGATAAATTCACTTACATTTCCAAAGGAATTCATGTTCGAGAATGGGGCGAAGGTGCGCCATTATCCATTGGTAAATTTACAGCTATAGCAGACGATGTTACTGTCTTTCTTGGAGGTAACCATCACATAGAATGGATTACTACTTATCCATTTGGACAAATTCATCAAGATTATTTTTCAAATGAAGATATCACAGGATATCCAACTACTAAAGGTGGTGTTACCATTGGAAATGATGTATGGATTGGTAGTCAAGCAATTATTATGTCTGGAATCACCATCGGTGATGGTGCAGTAATTGCAACACACAGCGTTGTAGTTAAAGATGTTGAACCATATGCAATTGTTGGTGGCAACCCAGCTAAATTTATTCGTTATCGCTTTGATGAACAAACTCGCCAAGCACTTTTAAAGCTTCGATGGTGGGACTTAGAAATTGATCAAATCAAAGATCTTTTACCTGATCTTTGCGCATCGCCAGATATAGAAAAATTACAATTTTGGATCCAAAAATATCGTTCTGAATAATTTTAAATCAAGGAATTTTTATGAATAATTGTAAATTAACCATTTTAAGTTTTTTAATTTTGTCTTTAACTACATTTGTCAATCATAGTTTTAACGTTAGTTACCATGGTAATGACGCTGAAATATCATATGAAACAAGTTGGGGCAAAGAGCGATTTATTAAAGAAGATTATATAAAATACTTTCCTTACTATACAAAGTACATTGAAACAATAAATATTTTAAATGCTTATACCATTAATATAAAAAGCCTACCTCAACCATACTGTCAATTAGAACAACTTTTTTGTTTTCAAAACTGGGGAATGTATTTCAATTCTGAATATATTAAAAAAATTTTTGAGCATAACAATATCGTTAATGCAATAGAAATAGGTTCATTTTATGGTCTTTCAACTCGTCATATTGCTTCTTTACTTCCAGAACATGGAAAATTATATGCTATAGACACTTGGGAATATCATAAAGGCATGTATGAACAATTTTTAAGTAACATTATTTTAACTGGATTAACTTCAAAAGTTATTCCAATCAAAAAACGTTCAGATCAAGCAATTAATGATGTTTTGGCTTATACTCCATCATTTGATTTAATTTTTGTCGATGGAGATCATGAAACTGAAGCAGTTCTTAATGATTTAGAGTTTTATTATCCTTTATTAAGTAAACATGGAGTGATTTGTGGCGATGATTGGCTTTTATCTTCAGTGCGTGCAGCCGTTGTACAATTTGCACAACAAAATCAATTAACCATTTATGGTGCATGTAATTTTTGGTTTTTACGTGATGAAGGAACGTACCAGCAAAAAACTTTTATTGATGCTGATGAATCAATATGGATATTTAATAAATAAAAATGAACCTATGTGCGATAAAATAGCAGTCAAAAAAATTTTTTTTTGACTGCTATTTTATGTTCCAATAAGGATATTAATCATGACTCTTAAATCATATTTTTTTTTCATATTTTTACTACTACCAAGTGTAATTAATTCTTGGTGGTTTAATTTAATTTCAGTTCAAGATTTAATTACACAAAATCCTACGATTTTATACCAAAAATGTTTCGATAAATTTACATTTAATTATCAGACTTTTCCATTATCTATTAATCCTGAAATTCATCCAAATCAAGGATCATTTTTAGAAACTTTTATTTTAAAAATACCCAATGGAACCGTACAATCCTACGGAACTGTTATTGTTAATAATCAATTCATACAAGAATTTATTTGGAAAGGTTTTGTGCATAACTTAAACAACATTACACAACTTTCAGATAATCAATTGATACAGGTACAAGGAACAATTGCAGTTCTCAATCAAACAGCATGTCAAAATTATTGGCATTGGGTTACAGAAACTTTAGCAAGTTTAGCACTTTTAGAGTTGCAAAATATTGAATATGATTATCTCCATATACCACAATTTTCTCATTTCATGGAAGAAACATTAAAGCTTTGGGGTATCAAGTCTGAAAAAATTATAAATGCTGATATTTATCCTTTTTGTACAGCCGATCAATTAATTATACCCTCTTTAGTTTCAAATATCAGTATTGGTTCTGTTTGGTTTGCATGCTATACGCAACCGCACCTTATTAAATATGTTCGAGAAAAACTTTTAACAGCAGCTTTACAACAAGAACCATCTGAAAAATTATGCTCTCGTGTCTTTATTTCTCGAAAAGATGCACCACAACGTCAAATAATAAATGAAGATGCCGTATTTCAAATTTTAGAAGCTGAAGGCTTTAAACGTTACACACTTGATAATTTATCAGTTACAGATCAAATTTTGTTATTTCATAATGCTGAAATTATTATTTGTCCACAAGGAACAGGACTTGCAAATTCTATTTTTTGCACCGAAAAAACAAAAATTATTGAATTATTTCAAGGACTTAATGATTGTACTTTTTGGTATTTAGCTCAAATTTTGAATTTAAATTATACACCAATCAAAACAACAAATTTCACAGCAGATTATGCTATCGGATGGGCCTCAAACACCTATGTGCCAACAACTATCATTAAAAAATTAATTCAAGATTTAAAAAATGAAAAATATTTATAATAAAAATTATTAAAAAAGAAGTTCGCTGTTAACAGCGAACTTCTTTTTTAAATTAAATTCTAAGCTTAAGCTAAAATGTATTCTGTAACAACAATTGCTCCCTGAGCACCTGTTCCGCCAAGGAATACAGCTGGAGTTGCAATACCTGCAGTACCACCACCAGCACCTGATCCGTAGCCTTGACCTGAAGTACCTGGCGTAGCACCTGTACCATTCATCATAACTGGATAACCACCTTGACCTAAAATGGTATTTCCACCAGCGCCAGATGGGCTTGCAGGGTAAGTTCCACCGCCGTTTGCAACAGTTCCATAACCAGCAAATCCTGCAACAATACCACCTGTACCAAGTGCACCACCTGCACCACCAGCAAGAGTTGCTGCTGAAGCAGTTGCTGAACCAGAACCAGGATTAGTAGTGACCCATGTTCCACCAAAAGTCGTTGCAACGCCTGCAGCACCAGCACCACCGCCTGAAGCACCTGCTGTTCCACCAGTACCTACAACATAAGCCATCGTTGTACCAACTTGAGCAGCTGTTAAAACTTTTCGAGAATATGAACCAGAACCACCACCCGCAGATGCAAATAAAGTTGTACCAGCCCCACCACCAGAACCACCACCACCAGCAATAGCTTCAACAACAACATATTTCATGCCTGAAGTTGGTGTATAAACACCAGCACCAGTTGTTGTAAATACTTGAACATTAGTTGTCCAAGTTTGAAATGTTGGTAAAGAAGCAGATCCTGTTGAAGTTAAAACTGATCCTGTTGCACCAGTGCTTGCAACTGATTGGAAAGGAGCTGTTGAGTTTGTACCTCCTGTTAAAACTGCATATGCTGTAGCTGAAGTTAAACCAGTACCACCACCAAGAACCAATGCTGTACCAAATGCAGGATCAGAAGCAGCACCCGTTGAAACTAATGGAATTCCAGTGTTACCAGGAACTGCAAAGTTAACTGGTGATGTTCCTTCACCAAGAAGAACACTGTATTGCGTTAAAGTTGTCCGACCTGTCCCTCCACCACTAGCGCCACTAACACTTGTATGTGGAGCTGCAGGTCCAGGAATATGAGAAACTTGTTGATAAGGACCACCGATTTTTCTATGTTCTATAATTGTTTCTTCATTTAAATCACCTTCATCTTTTGCAATTATATTTACAGTATTCATCATTGATGCTACAAAGAAACAGAACATTAAAAAACTTTTTTTGTTTTCTAATAGTTCCGCGGTCAAACGAATGTTTGTATTTTTTGTCATACATACTTCCTATTTTTTTAATGAAAATAAAAGAACTCTTTCCATTGCACAATAAAAAATATTTGCCCAGATTGTCAAGAAAATGTTTTTTATTTTGCTCCTAAAGCCTTTTGTAAAAACAATCACTATATTTATTTCATTTTTAAAGTTTGAAATAGTTTGTTTGCATAATTTATTTTCTTATTTTATCTTCCTTAGTACGAAGGAGAAATTGAGATGAAGAAGTGCTTAACTTTATATACATTATTAAGTTTACAACTATGCAATACATTATTTGCAAGCGAAGATTTAGCGGTTGTTAATAAATGTCCTGTTGACTGCAAAACAAGTCGCAATTTTTTTCATATGCGAGCATTTTCTTCTTCATCAATTCGTGAAATTTACATGATCAAACCTATGTACATGGCCGATAAACCAAATGAATTTGGTTGGCGTAAAACTTTTGCATTTGCTTTAGAATATATGACTAATTTTGGTGGCCAATGCACTCAAGGTTGTAATGCAAATTTAGGTTCTTTACCTTTCTGGTCAGGAACAAATACCATGACCTATGGAACAAATGATGGAAATTCTGATCTTGATGCTTATCAATTTGGTATGGGCGAAATGAGCAATCAAGGAACGATTTCACTTAATGTTAACATCATGCACGTTGGTTGCGATCTTTTATTTCAAGCAACACACAACAATCACAATCGAGGATTTTATTGCACCATTCGTGCACCAATTGGTGCTATGACTATTGATACAAATTTAAAAGAAAAACCAGCTGTTCATGATTATGCTGCAGATTTTCAAACAGAACAGATTTGGCTTCAATATCCTTCAATTGCAAACCAATACACAACACTTACTGAAGCTTTTCAAGCTGGAATTTTATCGAGCAGCACCAACATTATCATTCAATCAGGAACTCACAAACCATTCGCTTTAGATAAAGCAAGATTCTCAGCATACCGTCTTGTTGCAATTCGCATTGCAGATCTTTGTGCATCTTTTGGTTATAGTTTTTACAATAGCGATAATGGATTTATCAGTCTTGGTGCCAAATTTATTGCACCAACAGGTAATATGCCAACCGGTCGCCATGTACTTGAACCAGTTTTCGGTCATGCTGCTCACTGGGGAGTCGGTGCTGAAGTTACAGGACATTATAAAATTTGGGAAGATGCTCGTAAAGATCGTGGTCTTGATTTTTGGGTTAAAGGCGATGTCATGCACCTTCGCTCAGGTCGTCGTCCAAATTATCGAACGTTTGATTTAAAACAAAACGGACCAGGATCAAAATATCTTTTAATTCAAAAATATTTTCTTTCAACACCAACAGCTACTAACCCAACCGGTGCAATTCCTTCCTACATCACACAAGCTGCAAACATTACAACACTTCCAGTTATCTCAAGATTTAATATTGAAGGTACCGCTGCAGTTGTTTTTGATTTTCATGAACGTAATTGGAACATTGCCGTTGGCGCTGAATATTGGTGTCGCGGTCATGAAAGTTTAAATCTTGATGCGGTGCATTTACTTCACGTTGATGCTGCAATTTTAAATGAATATGCAGTCCTTGGTCGCCAGGTCAGCGATGATTCTCGAAATTATTTATATAATCCTTCTGGAGAAGCAGTTCTTAGCGTTCATCTGTGCGAACCGCTTGCAACAATTAATAAATCACTGCCTCGTGTTTTAGGTACAGGCACTCCACCAACAGTTTCACCTCCTACACCACCGTATCCTGAAGGTATTGCGGATGCTCGTTTGGCATCAAATCGCATTCCTCAAGATTTAAATCAAGCGCTTGATGTACAAGGTGCTGCAACACAACAAGCAATGACTGCAAAACTATCTGGTCAATTTGGTTATACTTGGAAAGAATATCGATTTACACCAAATCTTTCACTTATTGCAAATGGTGAATTTGCTTTAGGTGGCGGCAACGCTACGATTAATACCTATTCAGTTGGCGCACAAGGATCAGTAAGTTTTTAAAGAAAAAATTCATTAATCAAGTTTAGAATAATAAGATTGTTTCCACAATCCACATAAGGAAATTGCAATCGCATCAGTAACATCTTGAGATTTTTGTTCTGTCATTGCAGGAAAAAGCATCTGAATCATTCGTGCAACTTGTTCTTTTTGCGCACCACCAAAACCTGTAACTGCTAATTTTATTTCACGTGGCGAAAATTCTACAATTTCAAGTTTATGTTGATGTACGAGCAAATGGACAACGCCACGAAGATAGCCAAGTTTTAAAAAAGTTTGTGTATTTTTTCCAAGAAATGGAGTTTCGAGGGATATTCGAGTTACTTGATGTTTTTGAATAATATTTTGAAAAAAATCATAAAATAAAGCAATGCGTTCTGACAAAATTTTGTTTGCGGGTAAATTAATGTATCCAAAATGTAAAAGTTGTTGTTTGTTTCCTTGTTGAATCATAATAGCATACCCAGAAGCCGTAAAACTTGGATCAATACCCAAAACTACCATTCGATTCCTTATTTTTTTATTTGAAAACTGAATTTTTTATTCACTATCCTCAAATTTGGTCAATTCGCGTATAAATCGAAGAGGAACCATTCCCGTAGGACCATTTCGTTGCTTTCCAATAATTAATTCTGCCATATCAGGATGTTCAGTTTCGTTATTGTACACAATGTCACGATATAAAAACATAATGACGTCAGCATCTTGCTCAATCGCTCCAGACTCTCGAAGATCAGATAACAGTGGTCGTTTATCAATACGACTATCAACAGCACGTGACAACTGAGACAAAGCAATAACTGGAACATTCAATTCTTTTGCAAGTGCTTTTAAAAATCGAGAAATTTCAGAAACCTCTTGATGTCTATTTTCATGACGACGACTTGAATGTAATAGTTGTAAATAATCAACAACCAACATTCCAATATTATATTTTGATTTTAATTGTCGAGCCTTTGCACGAAGCTCCATGATGTTAATACCAGCAGTATCATCAATGAAAAGTTGCATATCACCCAATTCTGCAGCAACGTGAGTAATCGCAATCCATTCTTCGCCTGAAATTGTTGCGTTTCTAATTTTTTGATGATCAATACCCGATTCTGTTGAAAGTAAACGAAGCGTTAACTGTTCTGCTGCCATCTCTAAAGAAAACACACCAACGCCATAACCTTGTCGTGCTGCATTCATGGCAACATTGAGCGCAAAAGAAGTTTTTCCCATTGACGGACGAGCGGCTAAAATAATTAAATCACCAGGTTGAAATCCAGAAGTCATTCGATCTAAATGTTTAAATTGTGTTGCAACACCTGTAACACCTTTGGAGGAACTTTTAATTGAAGAAAGATGTTGAAATGTTCGCTTTAACCAAATATTAAGTTGAACAAAATTTTGTTTCGTTCGATTGTGAATAATTTGAAAAATCTTTTTTTCAGCTTCATCAATAACCGCATCAAGTTCAATTTCATTTTGATTATAACAACTGGTAATAATATCGACTGAAGATGAAATTAAATTACGAAGTACCGCTTTTGCACGAATAATGTGCGCATGCTGTTCAAGCATACCAAGCGCTGGAATATTTTCCTGAAGTTCAATTAAATATGCAACATCACCAACAACAATCAACTCATTTTCTTTTTGTAAAATATCTTGCAACGTAATCAAATCAATGCGTTTATTTGCTCGAGCAAGTGTTAACATATATTTAAAAATAATTTGATGAGCGGGAACATAAAAATCTTGCGGTTGCAATGATTCTTCAATCATATTAAAGCAACTATCATTGAGCAAAATTGCTCCCAATACAGATTTTTCAGCCTCAAGATTACAAGGTAAGGTTTTACCTAAAAGCGATTCTCGTTGTCCATCTGATACGCCTTGTTTTTTAAAGAAAGGTTGTGATTGTTGCATACTCTACTTCTTTTCATGCATTATAAAAATACAAGAAGATTTTTCCATCTTCTTGTATTTTTATAGAATTACTTAATTCATTATTTTTCTGTTAAGCCAACAACTTTAACAGTTATTTGCGGTTGTAATTTAGAAGAAAGTTTAATAGTAACTTGATGAGAACCAACAGCTTTAATTGATTTATCAAAAACTACTTGGCTTTTTGAAATTTTGATTTGTTGTGCAGCTAATGCTTCAACAATATCATTTGGATTAATTGACGCATACAAACGATTATCATCATGAATTTTTTTCTTAAGCGTGATAACTAAATCTTTAATACGTTCTGAAAGCATACTTGTTTCTGTTTCAATTACTTCTTTGCGATGTTCAACTGTTTTTGCTCGTTGCTCATAAAATCCTTGATTACCTTCAGTGACTTTAATCGCTAGTTTGCGAGGAAATAAAAAATTTTGCGCATAGCCTTCAGTTACGTTTAAAATTTCACCAGCAATGCCAACTTTTTCAATACTTTTTAATAAATAGACTTTCATTGTAAACCTTTCATGCTTCTAATGTTAACACTCATAAGTATATCAAACAATTTAAAATGCTTATAGTTGATTTTTTTATACACAAAATAAAAATAGTTTTTTATCTGTGTATATTTGTCATTCCTAAAGTACTTGCATGTAGTATGCAAACATTATTTTTCCAAGCAAAATAATCGATATACCGTAAAGCCAAGCGCTTTGTCCATGCAAATTGCAGCCAAAAATCATTCCAAAGCATGAGAATTGGTAATTCTTTCGACAGTTTAGCTTCAAAAAAAAGCTCTGAGCAAATAAATAATTGATACTTTTGTGATCCAAAAACAAAAACATCATCATAAAATTGAACTTTTGCTTCTTTATTTTTTTGACCAAATAAATCTAAAGAGCCCCATGGCGCAGATTCTACAAATAGAATAAAATGCTGCTTATCATAGATTTTTATTATTTTTCCATTTAATATCCAAAAAATTGAATTTAAATATCCATTACCTGATTTTCGATGAGTACCAAATAAAATATTAATTTTTTCACATCCATCACACCATATTGGAAAAAAATCTGAATATTGATCAATATCAAAACAAAATGTTGATTCAGGCATAATAATAGTATGAATTTCAGAATGTTTTTGCACAGACTTACAAATACTTTCAACCATTCGATATCCAATAAACATAGGATTATTATGTCCATGCCACCAAGGTTGAATAAAAATCAAACCTTTTTGATTAAAATATTCTTTTTTGGGGAAATAATTTATGAATGGAAGTATAGGATGAACAAGAGGATACCCTTCTAATCGACCAAGCGGTATCAAACTAAATCGTGTTAAAAATAAAAAAAATAAAATCGTAGAACATATAAAAGAATAGCGAGTAGCAAAAAACCAAACACCTGCACTTACAGAAAACCATAAAACACCAACAATCCAAATCATTATGCCTTTCCATCCAGTGCCATAGTGTAAAAAAATTGCTAAAATCCAACTTAAATGAAAAGAAAAGACTATGAAACCCCACAAAAATCCTTGTTTGAAATTTAATGGTTTTTGATAACAAAAGATAACTAACGGAATAAACCAAAAAATTCCACAACCCAAAGAAATTGACGAACCAAGCTGACTTAAAATAAATAAAAGAGCTGAAGATAACACATGAATCATAATGTGACCCTCTGGTGATTGAGTATAAATACTGATATAGTAACCCTAGATATTAAATTTTAAATTTTTAAATATATTTCGTTATAAAACGAGGAGTCTTTTGATTATGCAAAAGTTTTTAAAGAAAAGCTTGTGTGTGCTTACACTACTCACAAGTAATATTAATTTTTCAGCTGCTAATTCTTCATCAGGAAATAAATTACCATCAGTTGCAGATGTTTTTGGAGGCCTGTCTGAACAAGAAATTGCAGAGCAAGTTCAAATGGGGCAAAAATTTTTAGAAGATTTACAAAAAAATGGTAGCCCTCAAGAAATTGCAGAATTTCAAAAATTACTTGAAGAAACTTTAAATTCAATGTCTGAAGAAGATTTTAATGACATTCAAGCAATTGCTCAATTAGTTGAACCACACATTGTACAATCGCAACCTGAACCTACAGCAAGTGCAGCTCCTTCTGCATCATCTGTCGACACATCACTTCCTTCCACTTCAAGCGATCTTGAAGATTTCAAAAAATTAATCAACACGATCATTCAACGTATTGATGACATATTTCAAAAAATAAATAGTTCAAAAGAATGTGCCGAACAAGTTGATAACAAATGGAAAAATAAATCAACTTTTGCAAACATGAAACGTCAAATTTATCAACTTAAAATTGATCGTCTTGCTCAAAAACTTTGTAAAAAAGATCTTAAAGATGACGACAAAAAATTAGTTGAATATCTAAAAACATATTTAAAAGATTTAACGATTCAAAATGATTCACTTCTCATTGAAGATGATTTTGGTCTTCCTGCAAGTTTTGTTGAAGAAAAAAAACATTTAAAACAAACCAAAGCGTTCCTTGAAACATGTGATGAAGCTATTGATACATTAATGCCACTGTTGGAAAAATTCTTGCAAAAATGGGATCCTGAAGCTTTGCAACTTGCAAAAGAAACAGAAACTCGTAGTCAAAAAGCAGCAAAAGAAGCAACTGATGCAACCAAACGTCAAGCTTCTATGCCTGCACAATCAAAATCTAGCGGAAGATATGATTATAATCCTGCAACAAATGATTATGGTTCAAATTATGCAGATGGTTACGGTGGTGGATATTATCCAGATTATGATAATTATCCTGGAAATTACGGATATAATTCTGGATCTGAATTTGGATCACCAGAAGGATCTGGTAGTGACAGCGCAAGCAATGATTTAAATGAAAAAAATCCAAAAACAAAACCTTCAGAACTTAATGCAAATGCGACAAGTCCAAAAGAAAACAAAAATTATACCTATGAAGATCCTATGAGTTCACTTGAAGATCATTTAAATGAATTTGATTCTGCACACGAATCAAAATTCGTAAATTTTATGAAAAATGACCTTATAAAAAACTATCCAAGTTATCCGGCACTTACAAGCAACGGAGCTTTAACGGCAACATTACCAGCAGCTGATCCTACCGCTGCAAGCGTAAATCTTAACACGACGAATTCATCTCGACCTCAAGAAGAAGCTTTCATTAGCAGTAAGCCTCCATTTCCCTTAACTCTTACATCTGGCGTTAAATTAACTGGCTTTAAAAATTACACAATCGATACTCTTGAAAAAGTCAGAAAAGAATTTCATCCGGAATTTGAACAATTACACACGTACTTTAGTCAAATTCAAAGTGATCTTAAAAATATGAATCAAGAAGATTTAAAGAAAGTTTCTACAGCAAAAGCTTTAAGTTCAATTGAAACTCGATTAAAAAGATATCAAGAAACATTTGAATCTATCTTACCAGAATTAAAAAAGGCTTATGATGTTAATACGTCACCAGCAACAGCAAACGCTCCAAATCAACAACCTGGAATTTTAGATGAAGCTGCAGTTCCAGAATATCGCAGCGCTCATGACAGTTTCGTAAAAGAACTTAAAGATGAAATTGGTGGCGAAATTACAAAATTACTCAGCAAAATTGATACCATTAAACACAGTGCTAAACGTACAGCTCGACGAAAAAAAACTCAAAGCTCTGCAGCAATTGCCGCTGCGTAAAATAAAAAATAAAAAACCTCAAATTAATTTTGGGGTTTTTTATTTTGCATTAACAACTATTTTTTCATTCAATATATTTCTTCCCTAATATTTCTTTTTACAAAATTACACAAAAACAGACAAAAGAAGAGAAGATTTTTCCCGCTTAGCCTGTTTTCGCCACAGGCGGGAAAAATCTTCTCTTCAATGTTTAATATTTATTAAAAAATATTATCAAAAAAGTTAAGACATATTACGAAGATTTATTTTTCAAAACCTTTGTACAACGATCACAAGTATTATCACCATTGCACTCAGGCATCCACTGCCAACAACGAGGACATTTTTCACCAATTGCTTTATCAACTAAAACAAAAAGTCCTGGAACTGGTGCACCCATCAAAGATAATGGTTCTTGTAAAATTTCAACTTGAGAAACAATAAAATATTCTTTTAAAAATTCAGAAATATTTTGCCCTGATAATTTCGCAAATAAATTAAATATTTTTTCAAAGTTTGCAAAATCTTTCGTTAAACAAATTTGAACACGTGCGTCAAGCGAATGTCCAATAATTCCTTGAGCTCGTACACCTTCCAAAGCTTTTAAAACTTGCTCACGAATGACTTCCAGCGCTTGCCATGTCATTGTAAAATCATCGGTAGCAACTAATTTCATCACGTCATCATACAAAGATTTTGTATTTGCAAAAGTTTGTAAATGAATCGATTCATCATTCTTAAATTTATAATGATCAAACACTTGTTCTGCCGTCAATGATAAAATTGGCGCCATAACCGTCGTAAGTGTATGCAAAATATGATAGCAAACAGTCTGCGCGCTACGTCGCTGTAAACTATCCGTACCTTCAACATACAATCGATCCTTAATCACATCTAAATACAGTGAACTTAATTCTTTAGAACAATAATCCGCAAGTGCTGCAAACGCCGCAACTGTTTTTCGTTCACGATATGACGATTGCATCACCATGTTAAATTCATGAAGTTTGACAAGTGCATAATGATCAACCGCATACAGTTTTTCAACTGAGACACCATCACGTGAAATTTCAAAATCATTTAAATTCGAAAGCAAAAATCGACACGTGTTGCGAACTTTACGATACACTTCAGAAACATTCTTTAGTAAAAGTTCAGAAACAACAGGATCACTGTCATAATCATTACTTGCAACCCACAAACGAAGTCCATCAGTTCCAATTTTTTCAATAATTTGATCCGGAGTTACAACGTTCCCTAAAGATTTTGACATCTTTTTACCCTGAGCATCCACTGTGAATCCATGAGTCAAAATTTCATGCATCGGAGCAACACCTTCAAGAACCAAAGCTGTTAAAAGTGAACTTTGAAACCATGCACGATGCTGATCTTTACCCTCAAGGTACATGTTCGCAGGAAATGCTTGTAACGGGTTTTTATCAAGCACGGCATAATGACTTACGCCTGATTCAAACCAAACATCTAAAATATCAAACTCTTTACTAAATTGATTATGTAAGCAAGAAGAACACTTATACGCTCCAAGTTCTGAAACTGAAACTCGATCCCAAAACTCAATACCCTCTTTTTGCACACCTTGCGCAGCAACTTCAATCAATTCAGGCGATGTAAACACATGACCACACTGTTTACAATTCAATGCTGGAATTGGAACACCCCACGTACGCTGACGTGACAAACACCATTCAAGACGACCATGCAACGTTGCAGAAAAACGATTACGCCCTGTTTCTGGATACATTATTAATTTTTCAATAGCTGCAAGCGCACGATCTTTTAAACTATGTTGCGACAAATCACAAAACCACTGACTCGTTGCTCGAAAAATTAAACCATTACGACAACGCCAACAATGAGGATACGAGTGACGAATCGATTGTTTAAATAAAATACGATCAAGTTCTGCCAATTTTTTAATTACCCAAATTTGGCCATCAACAACTGGCATTCCTGTCAATTCTGCAGGAACAATTTCACTGGTATATTTTCCATCAGGTGAAAGCGGTGAATAAATCTCTAAATTATTTTTTACACCAACTTCATAATCTTCTGGTCCACAGCCCGGTGCACTATGCACACATGCCGTACCATCTTCCAATGACACAAATCCGTCACCAATAATAGGTACTTGTAAACCATGAATAAAAGGATGATCAACCTTTTGACCAATGAGCTCTTCTGCAACAAATATTTGAAGAACAGATGCAGTAGTTCCAGCAGTCGTCGCAACTTTTGCAACTAATTCAGCACCCATAATAACCAATTTGCCATTCATTTCAACAAGCGAATACATTGCGCCAGGATGAAGAACAACTGCTCGATTTAAAGGCAATGTCCATGGAGTTGTTGTCCAAACTAAAAGACTGATTTCACGATCTACAAAATTTGGAAATAATTTTTTCGAAACTGAATTTTGTAAAGGAAACTGAACATACAATGATGGATCTTTTCGTTCAGCATACTCAATTTCAGCATTCGCCAAAACCGTCTGACACGAAGCACACCATGGTACTGTTTTTAATTTTTTTTGAATAAATCCTTGTTTGACAAACTGACCAAAAGCACGAAGAATTTTTGCTTCATATGAAAAATCCATCGTTGTATAAGGTTTGTCCCAATGCATCATAACACCAAGTTTTTTAAACTCAGCACGTTGAATTTCAATCCATTTTTGTGCATACACACGACATGCTTGTTGCAAAGATTCACGCGATTCAAATTTTTGTTCTTGCGTAACTTTTAACTCAATCGGCAATCCATGGCAATCCCAACCAGGAACAACTGGAACATGTTTGCCCGACATACGTTCTGATTTACACACAATATCTTTTAAAATTTTGTTATAAGCATGACCCAAATGAATATGACCGTTTGAATAAGGCGGTCCATCATGTAAAATAAATTTTTCTGCACCCTGATGTAAATTAAATGTTTTTTCACTTAATTTTTCTTGATCCCAACGATGCAACATTGCTGGATCTTGAATTGAAAATTCAGCACGCAGTGAAAAATCTGTTTTTGGCAAATTTAACGTATCTGAATATCCATTTTTTTTTGAATCGTCATGCATAAAAGCATACCTCATAACAAAAAGAACAAATTTATCTACATAACAATAAAGATACCAAAGCGTCGTTTTTTTGCTATGCAAAAGCAAATTTATTTTGATTTCATTTATGCTCCATGATATTCTTTCCATTATGAAAAATATTAATTTTATCAACACAAAAATCGGAATTTGGGGCTTTGGCATTGTTGGACAAAGTGTTTTTAAATATTTGCAACCATTCACAAACAAAATTCAAATCATGGACAAAAAATCTGATGCAACAATACCAATTATTCCTGAAACAGCAGAAAACATTGTCCAATTTTTACAACACAATGACATAATTATTCCAAGCCCAGGCATCGTATTGCACGATTATCAAAATTACGCTCATAAATTTGTACAAGAACTTGATATTTTCGCAAAAGAATTTCAAGGCTCAACAATGGCCATCACCGGAACGGTTGGAAAAACAACCGTAACAAGTCTTCTTGCCCAAGCGACACCAGAAGCAATCGCCGCAGGAAATATTGGGTATGCAATGCTTCATCTTTTAAATTCTCAAACTAAACACCAAAAAATAGTTCTTGAACTTTCAAGTTACCAGTTACAGTATGCTCAAAACTTTGCACCCGATATTGCAATTTGGACTAATTTTTATCCAAATCATTTAGACCATCACAGCAATGAACAAGAATATTTTGATGCAAAATGCAATATTATTCGTCACCAAAGAAAAGATCAAATCGCCCTATTGCCCTACAATTTGATTGAAAAAATAGAAAAAACAGTTCAACCACAAGCACAAATTTATCTATTTAATGAAGACATGGATCCCCGCCTTCGCGAGGATGAAGAAACGAGCGAACAATGTAACAATATCAAAAAGAAATACCCTGTTTTTTTCATCAATAACAATCAACTTTTACTTCAAGAAAATAATCAAATAAAACTTATTTTAAATAATTTTGATCAACTTGCAGACATTACGTTTCAACAAAATTGGCTTGTCATTGTTGCAGCATTATATTTACAAAATATTGATGTCCAAAATTTTGCGACCTATACAAAAACATTAAAACCGGAACCTCATCGCTGTGAATTTGTAAAAATTTTAAATAATGTCGCTGTGTACAATGATTCAAAATCTACAGTTTGGCAAGCAGCCAAACATGCAGTCGATAAATTTTCTGGAAAAAAAATTGCACTGTTTTTAGGTGGCATCAGCAAAGGAACTGATCGAACACCGCTCATTGAGTATTTGCAAAATAAATCGATTGTCCTTTTTGCATTTGGAAAAGAAGCAGAATTACTTGCAAATCTATGCCAAAAATTTAAGATTGCTCATCAAAGCGCATCAACACTACAAGAATCTTTAGATCAATATCTATCTCAACAAGCTAATTTTGAAATTTTACTTTTTTCCCCAGCTGGAGCAAGCTTCGACTTGTTCAAAAATTTTGAAGATCGTGGCGAACAATTTAAAAAAATGATTCACGCTTTATAAAATCACCTTCATAAAGAGTGAGATTATGCATCCACATTGCTTTACCTTAAAATAATTACATATTTCATTGAATATCATGTGATATATTTGTTACATATTTACTAAATATTTTTATACAAAACTAAAGTGATTTTTTATGAAATATAAATATATATTATTTTCATTTTTGTTATGCATCTACAATTCACAAAACCTATATAACGTTGAACCAGCAAATAATACAGACAGTATATCAATGCCCTCTACAAAAAATTTCTTTGATATTTTTAATGAATCGACACAAAAATATCAATCTCAATCTACACATCAATCGACTCATTCAGCATGGAAAAAATCAA
>JAGOPI010000038.1 GCA_017992075.1 Candidatus Babeliales bacterium | reverse complement strand
CTCCATAGTATGCCTTAGCGTTTCTCGCATTTCAAATCATGCTGATTTAAAATGCTCACTCATATGTCAACCTTTCATCCCCAGGCTTAAAAAGCCATGGGGTATTCCCGGTTGACTAATAAAAAATTAATATTGAAATTCATCAAAAAATCCTTTATTTAATTTAAAAAAATTTTAGAAATACTTTTTTCATTTTCATGCGCAGATAAAGATTTCAAAAATTTTTAGGCTTGCTTTTCAATCAATATTTTATAGGCATTCCAATGCATCATTTTTTGATAACTTTTTTATTAGTTTTTGCAAAATCAAGAAACTTACCCTTTTTTAAAATTTCTTGAGATTTTTTGCCTAAATAAGCATCTTCTAATGTTTCAAGCATTTTTTCATATAATTCTAACTCTAAAACAACCGCCCTTTTTTTACCCACATTAATAATTTGCGGTTCATTATATTTTTTATTTTTCATAATTTATTTTCCTATCGCTTTTTTATAATGTTCTTCTGCAAATTCCCAATTAACAACACTCCACCAAGCAATAATATAATCAGGTCTGCGATTTTGATACTGCAAATAATATGCATGCTCCCACACATCAAGCCCTAACAATGGCACATCATTTTTCATAATCACTGCATCTTGATTTGCAGTAGAATAAATCTCAAAGTCCCCTTTAGAATTTAAAACTAACCATGCCCAACCACTGCCAAAACGAGTTTTTGCAGCATTACCAAACTGCTCCTGAAACGATTCGATTGAGTTATATTTTTTTAAAATTTCTGAATGTAACGATCCTTGCACCATTTTTGATTTTGGTGTCATCATTTCCCAAAATAAACTGTGATTAAAATGACCACCCGCATTATTTTGAACAACTGTTTGAATTGATTCTGGCAATGCTTTCAAATTTTTTAAAAGATCATCAAGCGAATAATTTTGTAAATCAGGAAATGGTTGTAAAGCCTTATTCAAATTATCAATGTAGGCTTGATGATGTTTGATTAGATGAATTTCCATCGTTTTTGCATCGATATAAGGCATTAAAGCATCATAAGCATAGGGCAATTGAGGAAGTTTAAACATAGGTTACCTTGCAATTTTTTTAAAATAGACTATTTCGTTATTTTTTTTCATGACTAAACGTTCTCGTGCAATTTTTTCTTTTGCAAAATCTGTTTTATTTTGAACAATATCAGATTTTAATGTTTCAATTTCTTGCTTGAGCGTTGCAATATCTTTAACTGTCTCAACCTGCATTTTTTTTATTTCATGTAAAGATTTTAAACTTTTTGGTCCAAAACAATATATCACAAAAAATATTAACAGCTCAAAAATGAGAAACAATTTTAAACATCGACGCACAAAAAATGTCATAGATACTCCTTTTTTATCAATATATTTGATCATACAAGCCTTGAAAAATATTGACAAGAATTTCAAATATCGATACTTTACTTCAATCCCGTAAATTTAATATTACCCATGACAAAAGGTTTAAATTATCGTGACTCGAAAAATTAAAAATCGTCTGTATGTTTCTTTTATCACTGCATGCATTTTTATCTTTTTTTTCACTCTAACCTCAACCATTCAACCTCCTGTTTAAATTTAAAAAAATACACAAAAAAATAGGCACCGTTAAAGGTGCCCATTTTTTTGAATTTTGTACAAAATTCTTTATCTTTTTGTAAACTGGAATTTCGCACGCGCTGCTTTTTGACCGTATTTTTTACGTTCTTTAACGCGAGAATCAACAGTTAAAAACCCATTTTTACGAAGTTCAGGTTTCAATTTTTCATCAAATGCAAGTAATGCTCGTGCAATTCCAAGCTGTGTCGCCACTGCTTGAGCTGCATAACCACCACCATTAATTTTAACATCTGCCATCATACCAGAAGTCATTGGAAACATGTTAAATGATGCATGACATGCTGTAAGCGCTGTATCAACTGTGAAATACTGATCAGCTGAACGACCATTGATCACGATTTGGCCATTACCTTTTCGTAGCAACACTCGAGCAACAGCTGATTTGCGACGACCAGTGCCTTGAGCAAATGGTTTATTTGCAATTTTTTGTGTTTTTTTCGGCGCAGCTGTTTTTGGTGCAACCGATGCAGCAACTGTTTTTACTGCTGTTTTAGCTGGCGCTTTTGCTGTTTTTTTTGTTGAAGCTGGAGCTTGTGCCATAAAAAGTAAGCCTTTCTCTGAATGTAACCTAATAATTTTTCAAATTTTTATATGCAACTATATTGTTTAGAATACAAATAGTTTCAAAAAATGTCAAAATGATCTAAAACTGTTTTTTTCTTTATTCATAGGAGCTTTCAGCATCATCAGATTCTGGCAATGGATTATTATCAAAACGATCATCTTGATTATAAAAACCCACAGGCAAATCTTCTGCATCAGGGTCTTGTTCCCATGCGTCAGGATCTTCATTTTCCCAAAAATCAGATCCATACATTACTTGGCACATTGCACATTTTGGATGCACTTGAAGTTCAAAATGTACAAAAAGATCATCACTTAATTGCTGATCTACTGGCATAAATCCAAAATTTTGAAATAAATCAATAAAATCAACACTAAACAACGGACAAGCAAATTCGATTTCTTTCACTTTTGGCATCAATTGCAAGATGACAAATAAAAAATCTTTAACCAAATTATCGTCATATTTTTCAGGATCTATCACCAATTGATGAATGACGACCTTGCACTCAGAAATCACCTGACAAGACATAAATCCAATAACTTCATCTAAAAAAGTCATTTGAATAAACATACGGTCAGTTTCATCCTGTTCATGAGCTTCAAACTCTTTTTGAAAGGCATCTTGGTACAATTGCATATTTTTGACAAAACAGACAGAATCTAAATTTTTAGAAACCATCTGACGGCCTGAACAAACTGCACAAGATTGACAACCAAATTTTTTAAACAAAGATTCATAATTTTTCACATCAGGATTAAATACAAATTCTATGCTCATATCACTTGCACAAAAAATATGACTGACAATCATCATCGATGCTAAAAAATAATTTTGAATTTTCATATCATTAACTCTCTTTTTTAATTTTTAGATTCCGCCTTTTTCAGCTTTTTCCTGACAGACAATGCATCTACGAGCATTTGGATTATATTTTAAACGTGTTTCTGAAATTTTTTGTCCACATTCTTGGCAAATTCCATAACTACCGTCATCAATTGATTTTAATGCTGCAACAATATTGTTATATTCTTGATATTCTGCACCCTGCAAAGAATTCCGCAAAGTTTCCATGGTTACTGATACGACTTGATCACCATCATCTTGTGATTGTCCATCAACCATTTTTTCATTTGATAAATTTTGAAGTTCTTGCTCAATTTCTTTTTTTCTTTGAAGCAATTCTTGCTTAATTTTTACTAACTCCGATTTATTCATCATGCACCAAGCTCCTCTTTTTTTTAAAAAATATTTGTAACAATTCTTTTGATTTTTCGTACGGTAAATATTCAATTTTTGTATCTAAATTTTTATAAATTCCAGCTTCATATTGATTGTTCAGGTCAAAACCAAATTTTGGCGATGGCACACCATACACTACACGCGATACTCGTGAAAGATATAAAGCTCCCAAACACATCAAACATGGCTGCACACTTACATACAATGTTGTTCCCGACAATCTCCAATTCTTCATTTTTTTTGCAGATTTTGCAAGTACAAGCATCTCAGCATGAGCTAATTGAGTTTGTTTTTTTTCCATTTGATTGAAAGCGCGAGCAATAATTTTCTCTTGATCATTAACTAATATTGCACCTATAGGAACCTCATCAATGTTGTAAGCTTTGACTGCTTGGCAATAAGCAGATTTCATAAAAAAAAGATCTTTCACTATAAAACCTTTCAACACAATACAAAATCACGCAGCACACTAAAAAGTTGGCATTTTTTCATTTCTTTACTAGACTTGAGTAAAATACGCAAAATAATTTATACATTGTATACGAATTATTTTTTTTTTCGAAGAAAAGTAAACGTTCTTTAAAAAAATATTCAGGGAATCCTTGTGGCAGATAAATCCGATAATCCGTCCAATAAAAAAGATACTAGTCAACAATACAGTGCACAATCCATTAAAGTTATGGAAGGCCTTGAAGCCGTTCGTAAACGACCTGCAATGTACATTGGCAGCACAGGACCGCAGGGACTCCATCACTTAGTGTATGAAGTTGTCGACAACTCTGTTGATGAAGCACTTGCAGGACATTGTGACAACATCGAAGTCATTTTACATACCAACGGTTCATGCTCTGTTGAAGATAACGGACGTGGCATTCCGGTCGATATTCATCCAACTGAAAAAATTTCTGCAGCTGAAGTTGTATTAACCAAACTGCACGCTGGTGGTAAATTTGATAAAGATTCTTACAAATATTCCGGCGGACTTCACGGTGTTGGTATTTCAGTTGTTAACGCACTTTCAAAAGAACTTAATTTAGAAATTTATAAAAACGACACCATTTACAAACAAACTTACAAAAAAGGTGACCCAGTAGCTTCACTTAAAGAAGCTGGATCAACATCTAAAAATGGAACGAAAGTTACCTTTTTTCCAGATCCGACAATTTTTCAAGAGACTGTTGAATTCAGTTTTGAAATTTTATCAACACGACTGCGCGAACTTGCTTTTTTAAATAAAAATTTAAAAATCAGCATTACAGATCAACGCAGTAACAAAGAACACGTTTTCTTTTATGAAGGTGGTATCGTTTCATTTGTTGAATCTATTAATACAAAAAAAACACCATTATTTGATGATATTATTTTCATTCATCATGAAGATGAAAAATATATTCTCGATTTAGCAATGCAATACAATGATGGCTATAGCGAACAGATTTTTTCTTTCGTTAACAACATCAACACTGTTGAAGGCGGTACTCACGTTAGTGGATTTAAATCTGCACTTACCAAAGCTTGTAACAAGCGTGCCCAAATTTTAA
>JAGOPI010000037.1 GCA_017992075.1 Candidatus Babeliales bacterium | reverse complement strand
GAACTTTAGATTATTCTTAAAAGAGTGTGAATGGAGGTTTAATTTTCCATCACCCAAAGAACAATTGAAAATGTTGATCAAATGGGCAAAATCAACAAATAAAAACAATCTTATCTAGGACAGCCCCAAATTTTTTTAAAGATGAGATTTTAAAATCCCCTTTTTTCTTAACTCATCCCAAACATTTTGCAACGAATCTTCTTTCAATAATTCAAGAATAATTTTAAAATTTTTCTGCTGTGCTAAACTTAATGCTGTTGAATTATTTTCAAAAAAAATATTAAATAAGGCTCCTTGGGCTAATAATTTTGACACTTGTTGAGCCAATTTTTTCTGATCATTGTCATGACGAGCATATTTCATCAACATGTATAAATTTAAACTTTTTTCTACCTCCGAAGAAGACATAGGCCGTTCTGGCTCTACAGGTTGCACAATGGATGAACAACAAAACAAAAAAATTAATCTTAAAACTGTTTTAAAAACCATACAAAATCCTTTATTTTTTATCACTCATCGCAATTTTTATAAACTTTAAACAAATTTCAAGCAATTCATCAGCATTGGTACTTGTTGAATCAAGCTCAATTGCACCTTCAGGTTTAATCAGTGGTTCAACTGGACGCTCAACATCCATTTTGTCACGTAATGCAATATGCTGCAAAGCTTCTTGAGCGCTCAATTCATTTCCTCGTTTTTGCTGATCATGTTGCAAACGCTTTGCACGCACTTCCAGTGATGCTGTTAAAAAAAATTTAACTTCTGCTTGTGGAAAAATAACTGAACCACAAGCACGACCTTCAACAACACTGTCATGATCTGTAACAAAAGCTCGTTCAGCTTGATGCACTTGTGTACGAACGATATCATTTTGTCCTAAAAAAGCTGCTAAATGTGAAATTTCAGGATCTTTTAAAAAAATAGTAATATCATCAACCCACAACATTTTTGCAATTCCATGATCATAAACATATTGCAAATTACCACTTGCAAAAATAGCTTGAATATCTGCAACATTTGGATGTTGCATTCGATGAGTATCATACCCATAAAAAGTTTTGAGCACATACGCCAAACCACGATAAAAATATCCTGTATTCAAATATGAAAAATGTAATGATTTGGCAATTTTGAGTGCAAGAGTCGATTTTCCTGCACCACTTGGTCCATCAATCGTAATGATCATAGTTATTCCATTTTTAAATGACTGGATTCCCGTTCAAAGCCGGGAATGACAAGATAATATTTTTATTTATTTTTGGATAAACTTATTTTATTTTATGTCATTTTTATTTATATTCTGCAGCTTTAACACAAAATATAATGCTGATCAAAATTTTTTATTATGTCATCCACGGCTACGAACGGGGATCAAAATCATTATTATCTTTTATTTTTTAATTACAACATCTATACCCTGAATTTCAATTGAATAATTTCCATTCCAATAGTTATGCATGACTTGACCCACAATATCAAATGGTTCATCCGCTTGCGCAGTTAATCTATCAAACAAATCAGGTCGATTAAAAAATATAACCGGCTTAATCACCCCTTGTGCAAAAATAGTGCATTTAACATGCAAATCCTTGAGTAGTTGCGGCTTTTGAACAAGCACCACGCCAGATACATAAAATGTTGGTTGTGGATTTTCATGACCAAACGGTTCAAAAAGTCTCAAATCTTGCATGAGCTTGCTTGAAAATTCTTCCAGACCACTAACGCTTGCATCTACCAACAACTTTTGTTTTAAGTCAAATTCAGTCAATTCTCGAACAACCTTATCCTGCAGTCGTCGTTGCAATTCTGGTAAATTTTCAATTTTAAGTGACAAACCTGCGGCATGTGAATGTCCGCCAAATGCGATCAAAAGATTTTTTGACTCGGTCAACGCTTCAAACACATTAAATTCTTTAATTGATCTGCATGACCCTTTTGCCAGACCATCACGCGTGAGATGGAATAAAAGCGTCGGTTTACCATAAATTCCAACAATGCGTGATGCCACAAGTCCAATTACACCTGCCGGCCAATTATGACTTGATGCTATAACCACATTTTTTGAAATATCGATTTTACCTGATTCAACTTGATCCACAATTTCATCAATAATTTTTTTTTCAATTTCTTTACGCGATTGATTCATTTCCAATAAAATTTTTCCAATGCGATCAACTTCAGCAGAGTTGTTTCCAATTAAAAATTGAACACCTTCACGCGCATCATCTAAACGACCTAAAGCATTAATTTGCGGTGTTATTGAAAATCCAATATCCATCGAAAAAAGTTCAGGTTTTGCAAATTTACTATTTTCTTTAAGCACCGTTAAAGAATAACTTTCAGTTTGATTAACATAACCAAGTCCATAGCGAACCCAATAACGATTTTCTCCAGTGAGTGGTACCACGTCAGCAACGGTTCCAAAAAGTAAAAGTTCAATCACTTTACCCGGAATCTCCATCCCGCGTTGTTCGCACAATAAACTAATTAATTTAAATGCAACACCAACACCTGCAAAATATTTAAAAGGATACAGACAATCCATTTGATGAGGATTCACGATTGCATATGCATCTGGAGTATGATCGTGCGGTCTATGATGATCGGTAATAATTAAATCTATACCTAATGTTTTTGCCAATACTGCCGGCTCAAAAGCCGTAATTCCATTATCAACAGTAATAATTACTTTGTATCCATTGTCATATGCTTTTTGCACAATTTTTGTTGATAAACCGTAACCATCTTTCACACGATTGGGCAAATAAAAATTTACAAGTGCACCCAACGGTAAAAGCCCCATAAGCATCAACGATGATGATGTAATTCCATCAACGTCATAATCCCCTGCTATCAAAATTTTTTCTTTATTTTCAATTGCTTGCATGATCCGTTGCACAGCCTTAAGTGCATCTTTCATCAATTTTGGATCATGCACATTTTTTTCCACCGGGCTAATCAAAAAATCTTCAATTGCTTGCTCCTCAAAAAGTGAACGAGCTATCAACGTTTGCGCAAGCGACATGGACAAACCAAATCGATGCGAAATTGCAATCGCTTTTTCTTGATCAATCTGAGGAAGTCCAATTAAATATTTTGATCCCTGAACAAAAGAATAATTCATGCATGCACCGAATTAGAAAACTTTGAAAAACATTGTTAGTTTAACGCAGCCTTACCTGAAGTTCAATGAATAATCAAAAAATACGATATTCATGCAAAATATCTTCCTTAAAAAAATAGTTATAAAGTATTATTAGCAATACTTTATAACTATTTACTCTATATTTTTAATATAAAAATCATAAAAAATTAAACAAATAATTCAATGTTTTATTTTTCAACATGTCGATATTTTGCAACCAATTTCATAATCTGTTTAATATCATCAAGCTGTGATGAAAATGCATTATCCATTATATCAATTAATTTTTCAATATCCTTTGATGAATATTTAAAGTTTGTCGTGATATAAGGTAATTTTTTTATATTTACCATTGTTGGAAAATATAAAAATGTTGGTTTAGTTGCATCATATTTTACGTCACGAGGATCATTCAATACCGTCATCACTTTTGATTTCAATGAACTTTCTGTAACTTTTGACATATCCGGTACAGAAATTGAACTATTTTTTTGATAATACTTTGTAGCTTCTGTAAAAATTTCGACATCAACAGGATTTGAATCATACAGTATAATTAAATCAAGAGCTCGCTCCGGTCGATCTAAAAGTAATGGCAATGGAACGTTGAATGCAATACCACCATCAACCAATTCAAACATATCTTGCTTGTATAAAACACTTTTTGAATTATCAACTGAATAATTTGCAAATAATGCATACAAACTATCACCACGCTTAAAGCGTCCTTTTTTCCCAAACGATTCATCCAACGTTGATCGAACCCACATATCAATTGGCAACGTAATTTTTTGACTTTCAACTTTAAATATCAGATTCGGCACTGCTTTGTTAATTACATCATTTAAATTAATTGCAAAAGCAGAACCACAGACACCTAAAATATAAGCTAATGGATATGAAGGCCGTAATTGACCGTCAGAAGTATCAAGTTTATTTGCAATAAACGTAGATCCTAAATATTGCGGCGCAATATAACCAATTTGCGTTCCACCAATTTCAAATGGACTAATTTCACACCATTCATATTCATTTTTCGTCAATCGATCTTCAGAAAGCACACCATTAAACACGGCAGAGCAAAGTGGCAATGGCAATTCACCATTTTTCAATTGTTGCGAAATTGATGACCATTCAACTTTTAATCGATCATCACCAGCTAAATTTAATGCAAAATTTCCAACCATAGCACCATAAATATCAACTGCCGTGATTGGTGCACCATACGCTAATCGAACTGCAATTTGTAAAGAAAATATTGAAGCTTGCTTGCCTGTTAAATTTGCAGGAGTGTGAACTTTAGATCCAACCTTAACCATATTCGGATCATTTAAAACAATCTTCCAATTATCCACCATTTGTTCTAATGATTCTGAATAATCTTTTTTTAATTTATTTTGCAGATACAAATAACTCCATGGTGCAATCATCCACGTTGATCCTGAAAGTCCTGCCATATACAAACAACTTTGCAATATTTTTGCACGAGCAGCAGCTTTAAAAATCCCCATCGTTCCAACCATGGCACGAACACCACCACCACTACAACAAAATGCCATACGAAGTGGTTGTTCAATACCAAATTCTTGTTTTAAAATTGGTTTAATTCGTTTCATACGACTTGCAACAGCTTGTTGTTCTGCAAGAGACAAAGAAAGATCCGTTTTTACATCAATATTACCTGCAGAAGTAAAAACTGGATTAGCTATACGAATTACAGCTTTTAAAGCACGCGCTGCAGGAGTTAAATCTTTAAAGAAATTTTCAACTGATTCAGTTTTTACCGTAATGCCAAATTTAGCAATTTGTGAATTTAAAGCTTCTGCTACGGGTTTGATTACCTCTCGACCAACAGTTCCGGCGATTTTTCCTCCAACATGCACAACTGCTTTATTAGTTTGATTTGCAACTTCTTTTTTAAATTCTTCAGAAAAATCTTGCATGAAATCTTTACCATAATTCATTAATTCTTGCCACCAAAAAAGTTGCAATCCTTTTTCATTTATTTTTAATTGTACTTGATATGCTTGATCATTTAACAATTGAACTTTTTTTAGTTCTTCTTGTAAATTTTTAATTCGATTTTCTTGCAACTGTTTTGAAGTAAAATCCAACATGAAAACTTTTTGACAAGCAATAGCACTTTGAACAATGTCATCAACGCCTTGTAAAAATTGCTTATCTTCAGTTGTTAAATC
>JAGOPI010000013.1 GCA_017992075.1 Candidatus Babeliales bacterium | reverse complement strand
AATCAAATCAAGAAAATATTCCTTTAGTCTATAATATTGTTCCTGTTGTTGAAGAGTTGCGATTACAGGGAATGATTTCAAAATGTCGTTTAATTGTTATTCCAATCATTATTGTTTTGACCTTGTATTGTAATCAAAAAAAAATAGTTCAAATGATAGAAAAAGATCCTTTTCCTTTTGCGCTTCTTGCGTATTTTTTGGGAAATTGTGTAATTGATTCCATTGCAAAATATCGACAGATTGATCAAACATTAGAATTTTTTTTATTTGCCCAAATGATGAGTCGATATATGCTTTGTCTTTTTGCAATTAAAAATACGATGAAAAAAATTACGTTTACTAAAAGTTGTTTTTTTGATGAACAAAATTTTTTAACTAAGGTGATTGAATCTACTGGTTATTCTATTGAAGAATTGGAAATTTTTAGTGCAGAATTACTTGGTAGCAGTATTAATTCAATTAATAAATTGTGTATTGATATTAATACCACTGATATAGAAGAAAAAATGTACCTTGTTTTTAAAGAGCAAATTTCTTTGGAGCAAATTTTATTGTTGTGTAAAAATGATGCAGATATTTATACAGCGCTTATGAAATTTCATAAAAATCCAGAACAAGAATTTGAAAATATTTTAAAAACGTTGTGTGTTTTGATTCGTGGACATTTTAATTATTTTATGAAAAATAGATTTTGTTATTTGTAATATTGTAAAAAAGAGGGTTGTATGAAAAAAAGATTAAAAATTATAAAATTGTTAGCAGGTTTTGTAGCATTGTCGAATGTGCAATTGATTCTTGCTGTAGCGCAAATGCCTGATGGTCCTGTGCCTGTAGTTGCAAAAGTTGTCGAACCGGTAAAACCAACTCCTGCAGCACCAAAAATAGTTGTTACAAAACCTGTAGTGGCAGTGCCTGTTGCTCCAAAAGTGGTACCGGTAAAACCAATTGCTGTAAAAAAATCTGTACCAGTTGTCCCTAAAATTGTACCAGTTCAGCCAGTTGTTCCAAAGCCTATGCCGATAGCTGCAAAATCTGTTGCCCCAAAAATTGTTACGCCAATAAAACCAGTCACTGCTGTTGTAAAACCTTTTGTGCAACCAGAAAAATTAGCATCTCAAATAGTTGGAGTTATTTCGGTAAAAAATAATTCAAAATATTCTACTTCTTGGACCGGATGGAAAACGAAATATAAAACATTGGATGGTAAAATTCATTATAAATTGCATCATTTAAAAGTTCCACATCAATTGCAGCCATCTGGTAAACATAAAATGGCAAAAACTTTGCAAGAGTATACGGTACATAATCTTCCAGAGCAATCTTTTGTTGAAGGAGTGTCACATTTAATGATCAATGATCAACCAATTGATGTTGAGTATCAAGGTTCTGCATGGATGCCAGGTGTGACTGATGCAATTTATATTACCAGTGCAAATGGTACTTCTTGGATGCTTGATAAAAAAGCAATGGATAAAAATTATAAAAAAATAAATGCAGGCATTCAAAAATCAAAAAGAACTGTGGCTGATGATGATTCAATTTCAAAAGTAACGAATGATACAAAAGCTGCAACGGTAGCGGTTGTACTTAAAAATAAAAAAAATCAGAAAAAATTTAAAAATATTTCTCGCAAGTCTGTATCATCAAAGGCTTCAAAAGCTTTTGAGCATGTAAGTGATGCCAAATCGGTATAAAAAGGCTAAAAAATGAAAAAAATGAAAGTGTGGATGACCTTCTTATTTTTGTGGGTAACGCTAAGTGTGCATCCTGTAAGTTGGCGATGTTGTTTATTTCCTTGGTTTAAAAAACCTGTCAAAAAAAATAAAGACTTGCAACATCGTTTGGATAATAATGGTGATGTTGAATTAGTTATTTTGTCAGCAACTGTGCGTCCAGTATTAGCACTTCCAGCAGGTCCTGAAGCAGTAGCTGTAAATTGTTCAATAAAAACACCAACATTACCTCGAGTAAACAGTCAAGAAATAGATGAATCAGGATGGGAAATATTGGCAGTAAATTTAACTGAAAATTTGGGTGAAGAAGCTATTAATTCAAAAGATGCATTTCGACATTTCAGCAGTGATGATTCGTTGCAGTCTCCTGTTGTTGTGTCAAGATTTGATAGTGAAGTACAAACAGAACGGAAAAGAGTAATCTTTATTGAATAATTCATCTTGATTTTTTTGATATATGTGTAAGTTTGTTGCCCATGAATATTTAATTCTTCCTTATTTAGGAAAATACATGAACAATAAAAAAATAATATGTTGCTTATTTTTTGGACTTTTGATTCCCATGCAGAACTTTTCTATGTTTGAAAAAATGAGAATTAAAATTGATCAAGGCTTAACACGAGTTGCTGAAGTTTTAGATTCACTTATTTTTCCAGGAAGTGAAGAATTTGATACAGAACGAGAAAGACTTGAATCAAAACATGCGGTTGTTGTAATTCCAACAGAGCTAGAGGATATTGAAACCCTTGTTATGTTTGTTGTTGCAGGTTTTTTTGTTACGCGAGTAATTGAAGAAAGAGTATTTCCAGCTCCTTCTTTTACTCGAAATATTTCATCTATAGAGCGATTAGCAGAAGAAGCGGCAGAAAGATCCGAAGATGAAAGGGCGCGCAAAAAATTTATAAACATTCGTCCACCAACGCCACCTATTCCAAAATTTGAATCAAATGAATCTATTGCTACGACTCAAAATGTTGATGAAATTGTAAACTCAGGACTATTTCATAATATTTCTTCAGAAACAATGATTGATCGATTAAATTCACCTTCGCCAACACCAAAAAATGATCGACAAAGCGATAGTTGGATTTTTATTTCTGACGTTGGTGGTAATGACAAAATTAATTAAGATGTTTTTTCAAAAGTTCTTGCATAATTTTTGGATTACCTTTGCCACCTGAAGCTTTCATGCAGGCACCCACAAAAAATCCAAATACGTTTTGTTTGCCAGATTTAAACTGTTCAATGAGTGCAGGATTTTCTTGCAAAACTTGCAGTACTATTTTTTCAAGTTCTTCAACTGATCCGATTTGCTTGAGTCCTTTTTGCTGTACGATATCTTCAGGATTTGTACCGGTTGTTGCAACAGATTCAAAAACTTCTTTTGCGACAGCATTGTTGATTATATTATCATCAACCATTTGAACAATTTTTGCTAATTTTTCAGGCGTGACTTTACAATCTTTTAATTCAATTTTTTGTTCATTAGTAAGTCCAATTACATCACGCAAGAACCAATTTACAATTGATTTTTTAGGATATATGTTCATTGCTTGTTCAAAATAAACGGTGAATGCAAATTCAGATACAATTACATCAGCTTCATAAGCAGATAAATTCCATTCTTTTATGTAACGATGAAATTTTGCATAAGGCATTTCAGGTAATGTTTTTGCAACGTTTGCAATGTGAGTATCAGTGATTTGTACTAACGCTAAATCAGGATCGGTGCAATAACGATAATCTGCTAAATCTTCTTTAGATCGCATTGGCAAACTTTTACGATTTTTGTTATCCCAAAGCCTTGTTTCTTGTCGAATTTTTTCACCAGCTTGTAGGGCTAAAATTTGACGTTCCGATTCATATTCAATTGCGTCAGCAATAAATTTAAATGAATTAATGTTTTTTAATTCGCAACGCGTACCAAGTTTATCAGATGTTTTTTTGCGTACCGATAAATTTGTATCCGCTCGAAATGAACCTTCTTCCATGTTGCAATCACTAATTCCTGCATATTGTGCAATTAAGCGTAAAGCTTTTAAATATGCTTTTGCTTCTGCTGCATTTTCAATATCAGGTTCAGTAACAATTTCTAAAAGTGGTGTACCTGTACGATTTAAATCAACATAACTTTCGCCGGTTAAATCTGAGTGAGTATTTTTTCCAGCATCTTCTTCAATGTGGATACGATTGATGCGAATTTTTTTTTCATTACCATCTTCTAATCTGATCATCACGTAACCGTTTTTACAAATTGGAAAATTATTTTGCGTGATTTGATAATTTTTTGGAAGATCAGGGTAAAAATAATGCTTGCGATCAAACTCTGATGTTAAAGAAATTTGGCAATTGGTGCCAAGTCCTGCCATGATAGCGTATTCAACAACTTGATGATTTAAAACAGGTAAAACTCCTGGATATCCTGTACAAATCTGACAAATATTTTTATTTTGTTGATCTGTTAATTCGTTGGAGCATGAACAAAAAATTTTACTTTGAGTTTTAAGTTGAATGTGAACTTCAATACCAATATCCATGCGATAATCAGGATATTTTGCCAATGTACCATGTTCAAAAGTTGTTTTTTCTTCCACAGGATTCCTTTAAGGATGTGTATTATCAAAAGTTTAATTTTTAAGTTTCTTTAATTTTAAATGTATGTCGATCAATGTGATTGTTGCTTACAAGGGTGATTGTACAATTAAATTCACGTTCTAGTTCTAATATTGAATTAAATTCAATACTGGAAATAAATTCAAACACTGCTTGATTGACTTCGAAAAACAATTGATTTTTGTTATATTTTTTTTGTTGCAAATTAGTTTTGAGTGTGCGTAAAATTTTGTAACTTTCAGCGCGTACTGAAGGTAATCGTCCAAGTCCTGAACAGCAGTAACAAACATCAGTTAGTTGTCGCATTAATGTTTTGCCAGATCTTTTTCGTGTCATTTGTACGATGCCAAATTCAGAAACTTGAAGAACTACTGATTGAAATTTGTCTAATTCTTTAAGAGTTTGTTCAAAAAATGTTACTAATTTTAATCGATTTTTTTGATTATTCATATCAATAAAATCAATGACAATTAAACCACCAATATTGCGAAGTTTTAATTGTAAAACAATTTCACGTGCAGCTTCCAAATTTGTTTTTAAAATTGTTTCTTCAAGGTTGCCTTTTCCGGTAAATTTTCCAGTATTAACATCAATAACTGTAAGAGCTTCAGTTGTTTCAATGATGATTGAACCACCAGATTTTAAAACAATTTTTTTTTCTAAAGCTTCTTTAATTTGTTGATCAATGTTGTATCGTTCAAATAAATCGCTGGTATCTGTTAAAAGTTTTACTTTATATTTAAATTCTGGAGCAACATTGCTTAAATATTTATAAATATCATCATGATTTTGTTTGCTGTCTGTTATAATTTCGTCAATATCACCATCAAGGTGATCACGAATAACTTGTAAAGCGATGTTAACATCTTCGTATATTTTTGATTTCGAACTAATCGTTGCATACGATGTTAAAATACTGTTCCAGTCAGAAATTAAAAAGTTTAAATCTTTTTGAATTTCGTCAGTGCCCTTTCCTTCTGCTGAAGTACGAATAACTGCGCCCATGCCGGCAGGTAAATGTTGAACAATGATTTCTTTAAGTCTGACTCGTTCAGTACGATCTTCAATTTTTTTAGATACTCCAATGCGTGCAATGTTTGGAGTTAAAACAATAAATCGACCTGGAAGTGTGAAACAGGTTTTTAATTTTGCACCTTTTTCATCAATTGGTTCTTTGCTTACTTGAACTAAAAGATCTTCACCTTCATGAAGAATTTTTGCGATATCGAGTTTTTCAGAAGAAACTTTTGGTTTGGCCTCATCGTCTAAATCTTTAAGTTCTTCAACTTGATCGGTTCCCATAATTCGATTGATTGCTAAATCGTGATCAATTTCTGAAATGTGTAAAAATCCAGCACGTTCTTGACCGATATCAACAAAAGCAGTTTGAATACCTGGAAGTACTTTGATGACTTTGCCTTTAAAAAAGGCTCGTTCTAGTTCAGTGTCGGTTGTTTGACCTAGGTAAAGATTTTCAAGCACATTGTCACGAACAATGGCAACTCGAATTTCCCAAGAACTATGATTAATTAAAATTTTTTTCATACACTTAACGGTAAGTTATATATTAAACTTTTCACTCCATATTTGGTAGTATACACCATTCCATTCGACAACGAAACTTTCTTGAAATTTAATCAAAAATTTATAAATCAAGTTTAACTAAAACATTGACCTATAGCTTTAATTCTTGATTTTGTTTGACAATTCTTACAAGTTGCCTAGAATGGTTAAAAAATCATTTTTTGTTCATAAATTTGTTAAAAAGCTAAAAAAGGCATACCTCATGCAAATTCATTCAAAAAAATTTCTATTTTTATCAGTTGTTTTACTCACTGTTTTTGGTGGTTGTAAAAAAGGTCAAAAATCTGACAATTCTGATAAATCACATTTTTCAAAATCTTCAAAAGTAAAACGTAACAAAAAAAGCACCGATCAATCAGCTGATGCTTTTGATTTAGATTCTGATGCAATGAAATCCTTTGCACTTGATGATCAATTGTCAAAACATTCTGGTAGCAAAATAGCATCAAAATCTGGCGAAAATCCAATTTTTTCATGGGAAAATTTAAATGCTGAAGAAAGTAAGCATCAGTTTAAAACAATTTATTTTGATTTTGATAAAGATGTAATTACTCCAGCGCAACATGCAGCACTAAATTATGATATTGTTGAAGCTAAAAAAATGATTAAACAGGGCAAAATTATTGTAATTGAAGGTCATGCTTGTCACTCTGCAGGTTCTGCAATTTACAACTTAGCAATTTCTGAACGTCGTGCTCGTTATGTTGCACAAAAATTTGCAGAAGCAGACATTGATGCATCACACATTAAAATTGCACCTCGTGGTCAAGAGATGCCAGTACGTAAAGGTGGCAGTAAAGCTGAGCAATGGGTTAATCGTCGTGTTGAAATTTACGCAATCGATGCTCAATAAAAATTTTAAATTTAAATTAAAAAAGCTCCATAGAACATGGAGCTTTTTTTTTGATAAAAATAAAAATTGTTTTGTATGTAACTATTGTTTGAATTTTCACTTTGTTGCTGAAGCGACAGAATTGTGAACTGTTGGATAAAAAATTATACGAAAATTGATAATCCCATTATTCCGGCCACCGAGCCGGAATCCAGATGTTTGATTTTTATTTCATATCTGGATCCTCGATCGGTGTCGAGGATGACATGTTTGATAATTTTTATATCTAAAATGCAATAACATTGCAGCTACGCATGCAGAAAAATCGCACGATTCAGGATGCGTATAAGTTTCGTATGCAAATAAATCTGCTAATGTTACTTGTAAATTTACTTGGGCAGTTGTCAGTATTTTTTGTTCTGTGTTAACAAGCTCTTGACGGTCAGAATTACATTTTGTAGAACTGTTAGAGCTAAAAAGATTTGTGGTAGCGATGAATGCTAAGATTACAGCAAAAATAGTTAATTTTTTCATAAATTCTTCACGGTAATTTTTATTGTTATATGAAAGTTGAACAAAAATAACAATAGTTATTTTCCAACGCAAAAAGTATCAAAAACTTTATCAAATGCTTTTTGACTTATTCCTCGACCGGTCATTTCAGAAAGATTTTGTAAAGCTTCACGAAGTTGATGAGCCACAAGCTCGTAATCAACTTTTCGTTTATCAACCATAGGCAGAATTGATTTTAAATTTTTTAAAAAATGAACCAAAAGATCATGTTGTCGTTTATTCAAAAGGCATGTAATATTGCTTGAATCTTTTAATTTGGTCGTTTTTGTTTGAATTGTAGTAAAAAGATTTTTGATAGTTTCAGGTTCTGTTGTGCAAACAGAAATCATTGGATCGTTGAAATTGACTTTTTCGATTTGTTGTAAATCAATTTTATTGCGAACTAAAATAATTTTTGATGCATGTTTTTCAAATATTTTTTCGTAAGCAGTGCGCGTTTGTTGATTCCAAGAAATTGAAAAATCTATTACGAGTAAAATAATATCAGCATGCGCTGCTTGTTTAAATGAACGATCGATACCTTCACGTTCAATTGCATCATCAGTTTCTCGAATTCCTGCTGTATCGATAAGCGTGAAAAATTGTCCATCTTTAAAAATTCCAGCTTCAATACTGTCACGTGTTGTTCCTGGAATTGGAGTAACAATTGCACGATTTTTTTCTAAAAGTGCGTTAAATAATGATGATTTTCCTGCATTGACTGAACCGATAAGTGCAATTTTAATACCTTCTTTGATGTACTGTTGTTTTGGAAACGTTACAATTAATTTTTCAATTTTGTGAATTAAGTTTTTCATTTTCAATGCAATTTCGCCCGCAAATTCCATTTCTTCATCTAAAAATTCAAAACTTCCTTCACAGAAAGCTAAAATTTCAAGAACTGCAGTTTCAATTTCTGCAACCCAAGATGACAAACTTCCTTCGAGCTGCGCTAAATTGTATTGTAAAGCTTCTGCGCTTTGTGCATGAATTAAATCATTAAGCGCTTCTGCTTGTAGTAAATCAATTTTGCCAAGTTGTACTGCGCGTTGTGTAAATTCACCACGATTTGCAAGGCGAGCGCCACATGCAATTGCTCGATCGATAATTTGTTCAATTAAAAAAGGATTATTGTGGCATGTGATTTCGATGACATCTTGACCGGTAAAAGTTTTTGGTGCGCGCATGACGAAAAACAAAACTTGATCAATATATTTACCAAATTCATTAATGACCCAACCGTATGAAATGGTATGAGTTTGTTGATCCGATAATTTTTTTTTGTTAGCCGTTAAACTTAATTTATCTATAATTTCAAAAACATTTGTTCCTGAAAGTCGAATTAAACCAATAGCGCCAGCACCTTGAGGTGTGCAAAGTGCAATAATTGTTTGATCATGCAAGTTTAAATTACAATTTTTTTGATCAATGCAGCGATAAATATCTGTATTATGATTTGGATGAGTCATTGTTTTTAGGAGGCAATGGACGAACCATTAATTTTGAAGGATCTGTTTTTTCTTTTACGGGCGCTAAGCGTTGATTTTTATGTTGCTCTTGTGATTTACGCTGTTCTAAATTTTTATGTGGACGTTGCGATTGTTGATTATTTTTTTGTTCAGGTTTTGGTTGTGACAAAGCATTATTTTTTTGTTGTGGATGTTTTGATGTTTGTGAGGCTGGTTGTTTTGATTGCGGCCGTTGCTGCATTGTTTGAGATTGTTTGTGCTGTTGTTTTTGCGGCTGCGTTTTTGGTGCTGAGGTTTGTTGTTTTGCTGCGCCTACGTCTTTGAGTTGTTGTTCAATTTGTTTGTGTATTAAATTGTTTTCAAACAAATCTTGATAGCTATCTTGGCTTAAAAGGCCGTCATTTTTGTAATGATGAGGATTTTGTTTGAAAAAAAGAGCAATTTTTGCTTTTTTTGCTCCAAAACCTAAGAATCCGCTTTGCGCATTTTCTAAAAGTTTCACAAAAAATTCAGTAGGTTGACCTGCTTTTTTTAACGCTTCTTCAACTGCTTTAACTATTGTAGAACCTTGAGCTATAACCGATTTCATTGAATTCCTTGTCCGCATATTTGTATGCCCCCAAAAATGAACTTGCTTACTTATTCTTATAATACTGTAAAACGCATCTTTTTTACAATGGATTTAGGCTTTTTATCTGTTGATTGGGGTAAAATTGGGTGATTTTTAATATTTTGTGCCAATGGCACGTACCAAAAGAAAGTCATTTAAAGAAACTGGCCCGCCATTCATTTTTTCAATATGAAAAATGAATGGAGTGGGAAACGGGACTTGAACCCGCGACCTTTGCCTTGGCAAGGCAACGCTCTACCAACTGAGCTATTCCCACAAATAATCGACTTTTAAAGTCTATCAAAGCTGACGTGCATGTCAAACAACTTTTGGTAGCATTGTGATGAAGAGGCACTGTTTTTTGATATTAACTTTGTTATTATTTGATGAATGTGAAACCTTTAATATTGAGATTTAAGTGATGATATCATCTATTTCTGGAGTTATAACCCATATTTTTGAATTAAAAGTAGTTATTTTGCAGGCTGGTATTGGATTTGAAATGTTCTGTCCATCTGCAAATCAGCTAAAATTGAATAGTTTGATAACGTTGCAAACCTATTTGCATTGGTCGCAGGAGTGTGGTCCTAGTTTGTATGCTTTTGAAAATATGTTGCAAAAAGATCTTTTTTTAATGTTGATTGATTGTCAGGGAATTGGGCCGAAATTGGGAATTTCAATTTTGCAACAAACTCAACCAGAGCAACTTTTGCAGATGATTTCACAGGATAATGCTGTAGGATTGAGTCAAATTAAAGGCTTGGGTGTAAAAAAAGCAGAAATTTTGTGTTTGCATTTGAAAGAAAAAGTATCAAAATTATTATTGCAACATCCGCAACTTGGTGCAATAAAACTTGGCATTTGGCATGATTTGTATGAAACGCTCATATCTCTCAATTATTCAATTCCTGAAGTTAAACAAGCAACATCGGTTGTCAAAGAAATGGTGCAAAATGAACAAGTGCCTTTCGAATTGTTACTTCGAAAAGCACTTGTTGTGTTAGCTAAAAAATAATGCTGTTTAATTACTTGTTAGATAATGATACTTTTTTTCGTGTTTCTTCAATTCTTGCTTGCACTGCATAAAAGAGATCAGGATTTTCATTCAATAGATTTTTAGCAAATAAAGAAAAACCTTCCCGTGTTTTGGTATCTAATGTTTCATCGTGAGCACTTCTATTATAGAATTGGAGAGTCTCTAGTTTTGCCTGTATTGAGGGGCGAAATGTTAAAACAACCGCTAGTGGTTCTTTCGCTTTGTCTTTAGTTTCCGAACTATATGTGGTAGCTGTTGAAAGAGCTGCGATGCATATTGCTGCAAGTGTGATATTTTTCATAATTTTTCCTCAATAAAAGCATTTATAATACTAAGTATAGTATAAATAGGTTAAACAAATAATTGCAGTATGTCAACAGCTGTGCTTAGTGTACTAGGATTAACTATATATCTTGTTCACGGTTCACTCAAATTTTCTAGAGTAAGTGATCTCTGCTTGTATAAGTTATTATATCTATTAGGATTTAAAGAAGTGCCCTTTTTACCTTAGGCATTATTCTTTGAATTCTTCGCAATTCTTTTAATTATATCCAGCGTTGTGTCCATTGCATAGGTTCTACTGCAACGTTATTTACGCGGATTTCCCAGTGCAAATGATCACCGCTTGCATATCCTGTCATGCCCATGCGACCAAGTGGTGCGCCTTTTTTTACTTTTTGACCAACGGTAATATCTGCAAAATCATGTAAATGGTAGTACATGCTTAAAATTCCATGACCATGATCGATCACGACCGTATTTCCAGCATGGGTAAATCTATCTTTTAAGACAACTGTTCCGTTCGCGCATGCCCAGATAACACTTTTTGGATCAGCAATTAAATCTAAGGCTTTGTGTACTCTGCGACCGCGTTCTTGTGAAGTTCGAATGACGCCAAAATCTGTCGTAATTCCTTTCATCACGAGTGGAATGTCGAAAGGTCCTGACCAATATTTTTCTTGAGGTGATGCCTTTGCAAGTTGTTCAAGTGCTTTTTCTAAATCAGCTTCTTGTAGTTGTGTAAATTCAAGCTCTGATTGTAATTTGTTGCCAGCAACATTTAAAATTTTTCGTTTAAACGGAAAACTTACGATTTCAAATTTATTTTCTAAAATAATTTTATTATCTAAACGATCAATCAGTTCGATTGAAATTGGAAATTCTCCAGCATCTTGTTCACATTCAACAGGAATCATAACTTCATAGATGCAAGAACCTTTGCGCTCTGGGAAAAAATTGTACACATTGTTGAGCGTTTTTGCTTGTGCAGATTTAATCTGTTTATTTGTTTGTAGTTGCAAATACAAGCAACGACCTTGATAAACACGATAGCCGTTAACAACAGGAATCAAGCTTGCTTGTAAATCTAAATTGTCGGTATAAAAGTTGCGTTGTAATTCTGTTTTGTTTTGATTTTTTGTGCCATCAATAATTTCAAATTTAAGTGTGTGCAGTCCGTCAGGAATTGTGTTTGCAGGAATTGAAATTGGATGATCAATGTGACGACGATTTATTTTAAAATCTTTGTGAATCAATTTATCATCAAGCCACATTGAAATATGAGCAATTTTGTAAGGACTTGAACCTTTCAATGATCCTGTTACGTCACCAGCATAACCTTTTTCGTTTTCAAAACCGATAACGATTACTTGCGGTGGAGTTTTGTCAAAATAGTACAGATGTACGCGGCGTGCAATGTAACCAGAAAGAGCTAAAAATCCAATAATTAAAATGTATCGACCGTGCGGAATCATGTGTAAATCCTTGTTTATAAATTCCAAATTTTTAGGAAATATGAAATGAGGAAAAATGTTACTGTTAAAGATGCAATAAATTATAGCCTATTGTAAGAAAAAACGAAAAGAAAACATTGCTTTTTTTTCATTAGTTTTTTATATCTAAAAAAAATTTCAAAGAAATTATGAGTAGTTATGAAGCAAAAAAAATCAGTATTATTTTTTCTTGCATTATTGATACAACAAAATTTTAGTATATCTGCTGCTGCAATACCTGACGCATCAGTAACAACAACAAATTCTGAAATGTTAATGTCGGTGCAAGTTCCACAAACGATGCTTGATGCTACAAAAAAACTTCACGAAACCGTTGCGTCATATCCTTTACGTGGCGTGCTTGATGATGGCACCGTGCAACAGGGCATTTCTAATCGAATTATTAAATCAATGCCTCCTGAAAAAACATGGCCTATTTTATCAAAAGGTCATTTTTCAGTTTTAAGGCCAGGCAATCAAATGTTTAAAAATTATCCAGTAGGTGCATCATTGTTTCCAGATTATGCAGATCTATCAGCAAAGTTTGATGCAATGATTGCAATGTTTGAAAAAAATCCAAACTTTATCGCTTTTTTTCGCAAAGTTCATCTTAATGTTTTAAACGAACTGTACCATTATTTAATGAGTGTTTATGTTAATTTTAATTTACAACATACAGGTATTGCGCAAAATGATGACGGATCTTTACGCGTTGATATTCCAGCATTTATTCAATCAGAAAAAAATTATGCTGCAAATAAAAAAACATTAATTATCAATCATTTAATGAATGTGATTGAATCTCAATTTAATAGTTCTATTCGATCTTGTGTTCCAAAATTACCGCAGGTGTATGCATCATTTATCGGTAAAACATTGGTACACAATGATTATAGTATTGATTTAACACAATTTTTAGATCAAGAAATTAATTCTGAAGTTGCAGCACATAAAAAAATCTATCTGCAAGGTTTGGCAACTTATCTTGATTTTTTTCAAGCATACACTGCATATCTTAATCAATCGCATCCCAAGAAAGCAGAACGTCAACATTTTGTTGCATTTGTTGATATTGCAGAAAAAATAAATCAATTTTTATATGCTGATGCTGATCCGACAACAGACAAAGCATTAGTTGCTGTTGCAAAAATGAATCCACCATTATTTTCATTTACGTATGATGATATTCGCGCACTCAAAATGATTCCGCATTTGGCAAAATCATTGCCTGCAAAATCTTTAAAAATTATGTGGCCAGAACAGATGGTGCAAGCTGCAAATGAAGGAATTATTTTGCATATGCCAGGACAAGGACCACATCCTTTAGCATATTTTCGTAACAATTTAGACACCGTTGTAACGAATAGTTCAAATGATGCAAATTTAAAACTTTTTATGTGTGTACGCAATGGTCAAAATTTATTTGAAGAACAATTAATTGCAGAACCTGATTGGTTAAGTTCTTGGGATGGTGTTTGCAAAATTTTGCGTGCTTGTTTTGGAGATTTTTCAGCGTTGCTTGGATTAGAAATTTTAGACCCATGTATGGAATCATTAATTAATGTTGTTCTTGCGGTTCAAAATGGTCAAGATCCTGTAATGGTTCAGGTAGGTTCAAATGTTTGTTCAAATTTAATTAAAATTTGGAAAAAATCAGAAGTAAGTGCACCAGTACCTCAAACTAATAATTTTGCTACTGCAACTGAATTGCCAGCATTGCCAGGATTAAATTTACCATCATCATTGCCAGTGTTGCCGGCACTTTCAACTGAAGGATAAGGTATGCGTACAAAATTTTTTATCATAATTATAAGTTGTTTGATGATACATAAAATCTATGCCAACATGATGAAAGATATGGCTGTTATGATGGGTGCACAAGTTGGTGCTTCAGCGGCAAATCAAGCAGTGAGTTCTGAATTTTCTGACATGCAAACAGCACTTGCTACGGATCAATCAAATATTTCTCAAGCGATCAATAATTTTTCAACAGCAATGCAACAGGCACAAAAACAACAATTAACGAATGTATTTCATCTTTTTTCAAATGCACAAAATAATATTTCAAATGCATTAACAGCGCAACAATCAGAAATGAAAAGTATGGATTCATACCTTCAAGCAGCAATTAGTCGTCAGCAGCCGCAAGAGCAATATTTAGTTAATCCAACATCATATGATGAACAATTTACGCAAGCAACGATGTATACACCCCAAGGTGTAACATGGAAAAATTTATTTCCTGTCGGCAATTGGGAGTATGATCAAAACTCAGATAGTTTTTGGCAAATGTCGAATGTGCCCGTAGAACAAAAAGCTTTTAATAATTCTATTTTTGCAGAATGGGTTTCGCGTGCAGCATCGTATGAAATTGTATGTAACATAACATTGTATCAAGCTTCATATCCGTTTTTTGTAGGTATTATTTTTAACAAAGCTCGTTGGATTTCTGGAAATGAATCACGATTGCAAAAATATCGTTTATTTGGTTTGTATGGTGATCAAAATCAAAATATACAACTTTGTTTTGCTGAAGCTACGCAAACGACTCCAGCTACTGCTACAAGTGCTGCAGTATGGAGTTATCCTTTTGATCAAATTAGTTCTGGTACCGGAGTTTTAAAAACAAAAACATTAAAAAATCTTTTACAAAATCTGAAAAAATATCCAATTTTGGTGCATATAAAAATTAAAAATTCGCCAACAACAATTCAGTATAAATTTTGGACATCCACAGAAAAAGAGCCTGTAAAATATGAAACGATGAAAAGTAAGAATCCAAATTTGTATTTGTATCATGATGTTGGTTTTATGGCTCCAGGAACAATTAGTGAATTTAAATTATTGCAACCATCAGAACTTTTATTTTCAAATGCTCATCAAATAATGTTTAAAGCGCAAGTGCAATCATTGCTGCAAAAAGAGTTAGTAAAAGTTTTTGCAACAAATATTGATGCGCTAGTTGGAGCAAAATTATGAAAAATTTTTTCATTTTTGTAAAAACGGTTATTCATTTTTATGTTTTTTTGTTTTTTGTGTCAGTTTGTCCTGTAACAGTGCTTAATAATCATGAATCGATTGGTGCGCTTTCGATTATAAATTTTCCTTTACATGCGGTCAGTGATACTTTTACAAAAAATATTTTTGCAAAAATTGATGCAATGTATGGCAAAACAGGAATTGATTTAGACGAGTATCAAATTACCCATTTTAAAAAAACATATTTGTATTTAATTTTTCTTACTAAGTTGACAAAAGTTCAACAAAATCCAACATATCAATCATATAAAAAAGATTTTGCAGAGTATCTGAAAGATAATAAAAGTTCATTGCCACATGTTCCAACAGCAGCACTTTTAAATTCAAAAGGTTGGAATGGTGTACTTGTAACTGAGCAAGATTTGAAAAATTCAGTAGCCTGGCAATTATATTGTAAATCAATGATTGCAGATATTTATGTTTATTTTTCAACAGTACTTCAAGTTATTCACAACGTTGAAAAACAAACTTTTAATTACATTCCGCATTTTGAAACATCATTTTACAATGCAGATTATACAAATTTACGAACACTTAATGAAATGGCGCGAACGCGATTAGTAATTGAAGAGTCGTTGAAAGCCAGATGGGTTTCTCAATGTATAAGGTGGTCAAAACTTCCAACAGTTGATGTTGCAGTTTCAAAAGCAATAACAAAAAATGTTGTAACACTGGAAGCAGAAGTTATTGCATTTCGTGCTACACAGTTTTATAAAATGACACATGATCAACATTTTGCGCTTGGTGTTGAGCCAGAAGCAACATTGACAGATGCTAATTTTTTAGGTGGAAGGCAATTGATCAGTCCGCTTAAAGAACAAATTTGGTGTTATTACATGATTTATGAAGCATCAGGACAGTTAACCAGTTTTTTAAATCAGCAAAATTTAGATAAAGTTCTTCAAATTTGTTCATCAACAAAGTTGCAACCAAATATTTTTCCTTATAAACCGCAAGATTATGTATTGCTTGATGAATTACTTTCGGTAAAAAGTAAAGCAGAAGGAACTCATGTCTCTTCTATTCATCCATTACCTAAAAATTATAAAATTGATGAAATTCGAACACCAGATCATTTGCAACAAACGTATCGAAATTATCAGCGTGAAGTTGGTGATAATTTAAAAAAAATAAATGAGTCGCAAGTTAAAGTTCAGATGTGGTCATTTTTTAAAGATCTTGGTCATGATTTTTCAAAAGCATTTGATGATGTGAAAAGTGCTGTTGAAGCAGGTGTAGATGCAGTTAAGAATTTTGCTGTTGCTGCCGCACAAGGTGTAGCAGGTATTGGAGCCGAACTTGTGGGAGCATTTGCAGAAATTGGTGGTGATGACAAAATTACAGATTGGGCAAATGCAGAATTTAGTAAAGAAGCTGCAACGCTTAAAAAAGCGACAACAGATTTGACAACTTGTGTTGATGATTTTGCTAGTTCTTTAAAAGATGGATTCATTGCTCCGTACGCTGAGCTTCAAGGTGATTTGGTTGGATTTATTTTAGATGATGCAAAAATTGGTCAAGATATTTCAAAAACGATTGATCAAGTTGCTGATACGTTGGTTGATGTTGCTGCAACATCTTTAAATACTATGGATGATGTTGCAATCAATGGCGTTCAAGGTGCATTTCAATCTGTACAAATTGGTGAGCAATTAGCAATTACGGTTGCTGATGCAGCATGGGCAATTTTTTCAACAAAAGGACGACAAGAATTTTTAGCACAAGGTGAACAATTAGGTAAAGAATGTTTGCGTGCGGTAACTGAAGCGTATTCGACATTTAAAGGTATTGGCACGAATGTGATGAAAGTAATTTTGACAGGACTTGGTACTATTGTGAATGCAATTACAACATTGTTTATTGATTTATCGCGAGAAGTTACCTATTTATTTACCGGTGGAATTTTTAAAATGCTTGGACTTGGATCTATTCCAGGATTTAAGCAAGCTGCTGCGTATGCACAACAGACGCGTGACCATGTAACAAGTGTGCTTGAAGCTCATCGTTCAACAATAAATGATGTGATGGGTGTTGTTGCCTGCATTGCAGCTGATGCGGTAGTAACGGTTGGAACTGCGGGTGCTGGAACTGCTGCTGATGTAGAAATTGATGCATCAATTATGGGTGCTGCAGAATCTGCGTCAGAAGAAGCTGCAACAGCATCAGAAGAAGCAGCATCGCTTGCAGCAGAATCTGATCAGGCAGCTATTGCTGCAGAATCTGCACAAAATGCTTTAAATGTTTTAAGAGCGTCAGCTGATGCAACCGAAGATGAAATTGCACAAGCTCAAGAAGTTTTGGATGATGCTTTGTCAAAAGCAGATCAAGCAGAACAAACAGCTGCAGATGCTGCCACAAAAGCAACGAAGCTTGAAAAATTAGCAGATCTTTCAAAAGCCGCAGGAGCTTTAAAACAAAATGCTGTAAATGCGGTGAAGCAATCACTTGAAGATTCAAAAAGTTTTGCACAACAATTGTCTGAAAAAGTGGGCAAAGTTGCATCTGAAAAATTAGAAAATTTAAAAATGCTTGCTTCTAGCATTCCAAAAACTGCAGTAAATATTTTTAAATCAAATGATGCAATTTTACAAGCAGCGCAAGATGCGCTTGATACGTTACCAGAAGATGCAACACCAGAAGAAAGGCAAGCAGCGCAAAAAGCAGTTGATGATGCACAAAAAATTGTAGATGAAACAAAGCTTGGAAAATTGAAAAGGTATGGTTCGAATGTTTTAAAAACATTAGGTCATGTATTTTCTCCAATTGGCATGATCATGAACGTAACGTTTAACATGGGTATGATTATTGGTGGTGCAAATCAAGATGCAAAAAATGAATTAGATATTGAAACGCAATCAAAAACACTTAATAATTTATGGGCGTTTAACAATTCAAATAAAATTGCAGTTGCTCAGCAACAGTTATTATACCTTGAAGAAATGCAACAAAAAGTTCAAGCGCAGGTTGCAAATCAAACATTATCGCTTACGATGTCGCAAAATACAATTAATGCAAATATTTTAAATTTACGTTCTGAAATGGCAGCATTATTTGCACCATTGTATGTACAACTTTTAACACCTGATGCATTTTCAAATTTACTGCTTGCAAACATTGGAACATCGTGGAAACTCAAAACTGATTATGTTGATTTGTATCCATCGCAAGGATTTTTTACAACAACAACAGGTCGTTCTGATTTTACTTTTGCACAAGAAATTGCACAAGCGCCAGAAACAACAAATCTATTGCTGACCGATACCAAAGGGTCAGAAAAACTTTGGTTCAATCAACGATGTACAGCTCGTGATATTGTGACTGAAGCGGGAGCTGTTAAAAAACCGGAGGATCCACTTTTTGTGCAAGTTGATATGCAAATGTTGTATACCTTAAATTCTTCATTTCATGCAGGCCTGTATTTAGGTGGAAATTATCACGATTATCTGGCGCCAAATTATGTTTCAAAATATTTAATGAATACGACAATTGCACAAATTCAACAAATATTTGCTTCAGGAAACAGTGTACCGGTTGCAAACATTGATACTTCTATAGTTGATTTTGATGAAGCGCATTTGGCAAAAATGGTTGTGTTGTATCGTGATAGTGCGACATCAGCAGTTATGCTTGGAGTGTATGAACATGAAGGACTTGGATGGCTGCTACAGACAGAGTTAGATGCTCAGGCCCAATTTGATGAACAACATCGGTATACATTGCAAGCAACATTAAATACAACAGAGTTGGAAGTTAAACTTTTTGTGGACGGTCAAATAAATCCTATTGTTCATGAAAAAATTCAAGTCACAGCATTACAAAATCAACGTACATATGGAATGATTTGTTCTGGTGTTGCTATGGAATGGAATCAAATTACTCCAAAGCCGATGATTGATACAAAAAACAGATCAAAAAAAATAAAAAATAATGAAACTGCACGCGAACAAGTAAATAAATTATTGTTAGCTCAGATGAGTGAACCAAAATTTGGATTATTTAAATTAACTCCGTTATCAAAACAATCGATACTTTTAGGTCAATATTTGTATGCAACAAGTGATACTGATTTGAAAAAGATTTTACCAAAAAGTGCGATTGATTTTGTAATGTTTGCTGTCAATAAACCTGGACGATTACAACTTGGTGTTGATCCAATAACAGCATTGCAAAGTGGTGTTGATGCGCGATTAGTTAGTGTGATTAATGGGGTGATGTATGATGCAGCTGGTAAAACTGTTGGTAATGTTTTAAATGCTTGGACACAGTTTCAAACTTCAAGCGCTGGACCGTTTTCAGATAAACTTGATGCATTTATTAAACAACAACAAGCCGATATTTCAACAGCGCTCACGCATGTAAAATTTGGTGATTTTTGGAAATTAGATGTTGCAAGTGTAACAGCATTAAGCAATGGTTTGTATCTTTATACTACAACTCAAACGTTGAAAGATGCTGCGGGTAAACCGATGCTTGATTATATGGTGTTTGCTCATTATACGCCAACCAATTTAATGATTGGTATGCCACCAACAGCAACAATTGCAAATGCGTTATTTAGTTTTGTTTCTGGAAATGTTTATTCTAAAAATATACAAAGTGGAAAAACGTCGGTTCTTGTGCCATGGAGCACCAGTTATCAAGGTGCAAATTTGGATATACAGTTTGGTAATTACGCAAGTAAACATAATTTACTCAAAGATCCTTTATTTCAAACAATTATTGCTGCGCAAACTGCGTATGGAGCTGTGCAAGCAGCTGGTGTTGGAACAAATGGCATTCAGATAAATGCAAGTACGGTTGCACAATCAGATCATTTTGCAAAAATGGTAAAATTACCATTTGCAGGATCTCAAGAGGGATATTCATCGCATGCACCAGGAATAAAACTTTCATTTGGTAAGCGTGATTTTGATCAGCGACAGCAAGAAGCTGCGGGTAATGCAGGATACCAATTGTACGGTCAAAAAAAAGGTATAAAGTTATCGTTTGGTAAAAACAAATAAGGATTGGATCCCCGTTCAAAGCCGGGGATGACAATTTTTTTAATAAACATGATAAAGATGTTAGATGACAGGAGCTTTTGTTGCGCGTATTCTTCGAGGCTTCTTAACCTAAATTGAGAATATGACGACGAGATTAGATATTTTTTGAAGTTAAAAATTTACGTGATAATTTATTAAAAAATTATACCTTGTCATCCTCGGCTTTGAACGGGGATCTGGTTTTTAAATATGTTTAGGATTTTATGTATGCTCTTAAAGCCTAAAAAAATAACAAAACAATCAGGTGTTTATCTTTTTAAAAACAAAGATGAACAGATTGTTTATATTGGCAAAGCAAAAAACATTGCTGATCGTATTGCCTCATATTTTGCAAATCCTAATGATTTTAAAAATAGTTTGATTTTGTCTGAAGCAATAGCCATTGAAACAATTCCTACCAGTAGTGAAGAAGAAGCGCTGTATCTTGAAGTAGATTTGATTAAAAAATATCAGCCGAAATTTAATCAACTTTTAAAAGATGGAAATCCTTTTATTTACTTGTGTTTTTCAGATGTCTCATCCTTTAAATCTACTTCTCAATTAGGGGAAACAGACCTCAAATCAGATTTTTCTTCATCATCCTTTCATCTTTCGCCAAGAAACTACGGAGGACAGGCGCGACAGAGTTCGCTCGTCTCCTCATCCTCGCGAAGGCGGGGATCCATGTCTTCAGAACTTCCAATTCTTTCAATTGTGCGAACAAAAACAAAAAAGAAAAAAGGTACCTATGTTGGTCCATTTTTAACTAAAAAAGCAGCACGCAAAGTGTTTGATTATGTTATGAGTACGTTTCAATTGAAGCTTTGCAAAAAAAAGATTGAACATGGATGTTTACAATTTCACATTGGGGTTTGTGCAGGTTTTTGTTCATCAAATTTTGATGTTGATTTTTATATGTTTCGATTTAATTTCGCTAAGTATTTATTAATTAAAGAGCCAAAGTTAGCAGTTAAGGATATTGATAAAGAAATAAAAAAAGCATCAAAAAATATGGAATTTGAAAAAGCGCGTAATTTGTTGGAGTATAAAAAAAACTTTGAACAGTTTGTGGCTACCATTGATAAGCTTTCGCAAATGCCAAGCAAGCAACAAAATCCAGATGATACAAAAAACTTATCAATTTTGTTGGCGATGCAAAAACGATTACATTTAAATCATGTGCCCTATGTTATTGATTGTTTTGATATTTCACACATGCAAGGTCATGCAATTGTTGGTAGTTGTATTCGCTATGTGAATGGACAATCAGAACCAAAATCATTTCGTCGATTTAGTATTAAAAGTTTAATTGAGCAAAATGATTATGCTGCGCTTGCAGAAATTGTAAAACGTCGCTATAAAAGTCAAAATAGTTATCCAAATTTAATTATTGTTGATGGTGGCAAGGGACAAATTAGTGCAATAAAAAAATTGGTAGGTACTGCAGAATTGGTTGGGCTTGCAAAAAAAGAAGAAACAATAATTTCTTCAAATTTTTCTCAATTTATTCAACTGAATCATACAAAACCTGAGGATGCATTAATTTTGCAAATTCGTGATAAAACGCATCAGTTTGCAGTGTCATATCATCGTAAAAAAAGAACATTGCTTGTATAGTATAGTTATTATTGCAATAAGTCTAAAAAAAATTACACTAGTGCTTAAATTAAGTTTTAAAATACACAATGTAAGGATTTCTTGTATGAAAAATAGATTGAAAATTTTAATTTTTGTTATGACTTTGACCAATTTTAAAAATTCATTGGAAGCTTCTGAAAAATTGAAAAGAGAATTTGATGAGCTAAAGACAAAATATGAGTGTGCGCAAGGTATTATTAACAAGACTCTATAGCAAATCTTAGTTGGCTCTAAAATTGTTTTTTTGATAAGCTATGTTCCATCTGAAAACAATTAAAAAGGACTTTAGATGGCAACAATTTATGGCTTAGATTTACGACAAAGAGTAGTTCAT
>JAGOPI010000012.1 GCA_017992075.1 Candidatus Babeliales bacterium | reverse complement strand
TTTATTGATAATTTTAACAAAGGGCCTAAAAAGGTGTTTCTATGATAGATTTCAGACAATTGATTGATGTTGGACTTCATTTTGGTCATCAAAAATCTCGATGGTGTCCAAAAATGGAACCGTACATTTGGGGACATAGAGGTGGTGTGCACCTTATTGATATTTCAAAAACAGCACATGCTCTCCAAAAAACAGCAGCCTTTTTAGAAGCAGTTGTCGCTCGAGGTGAAACAGTTTTGTGGGTTGGAACAAAAAAACCAGCAAAAGAATTTATCTCACAAGTAGGTCTTGCAACTGGTATGCCTTATGTTGATTATCGTTGGGTTGGTGGAACAATTACCAACTATCAACAAGTTAAAAAAGCTGTAACCAAATTACTTCATTATGATGATATTTTGGCAAAAGCAAATCGTGAAAATTCTCCGTATACTAAAAAAGAAATCGCTCGAATTCAAAAATTAGCAGATCGTTTACGCCGCAGCATTGGTGGACTAAAAACTCTACACATGCCAATTGGCGCAGTTGTGTTAATTGATGTTCGCAAAGAACAAACAGCATTACTTGAAGCTGTAGCTTCACATGTTCCTGTTGTGGCATTGGTTGATACAAATTCAGATCCAAGCATGATTGATTATGTAATTCCTGGTAACGATGATTCAGCAAAAGGCATTGAATTCGTTTTAACATTCTTGCAAGAAGCTGTAAAAAAAGGCGTTGCAAAACGTGCTGAAATCAGCAAAAAAGCAAAAGATGCAAAAGATGCAAAAGAAGAATCTGCAAAAGCTGGAAAGGTTGAAATAGTTGCAAAACCAGTTACGGGCGTTCCTGTTGATATCAATATTGATTTGACAGAAGACGTAGAAGATGAAACTTCAGAAGTTCGTAAGCCAGCATCAAAAAAGCCGAGCAAAAAAACTGCATAGTTGATGCGCTTTGTCTCGGAGAGATGTCTGAGTGGTCGAAAGAGCATGATTGGAAATCATGTATACTTTGAAAAAGGTATCGAGGGTTCGAATCCCTCTCTCTCCACCATTCATTTTTTTAGAAAAATGAATGGCAGGCCATTTCTTTTAAATGACTATCTTTTGTTAGGTGACGTTGTCACTTAAAGATTAAGACCCAAAGGGTCGAATTGAAAGAGAACATTAAAAGTCGTAAAAAAGAATAAATTTTAAAAGTTGAGAGAAGTTGATAAAATGTATGATATCTAATCTGTCAGGTCCGGAAGGAAGCAGCAGGGGTATTTATAGATTTGTATTAACTTCTCTCTCTTCTTGTTTAAACCAAGGTTTGTAATGGAACAACCAACATTAAATCTCGCTCGTAAATGGCGCTCGGCACAATTTAAAGAAATTATTGGCCAAGATTTGGTTGTTCGAATTTTGCAAAATAGTTTATTTAAAAATCAATTTTTTCCTGTTTATCTTTTTTCAGGACAACGTGGTTGTGGAAAAACTTCAACAGCTCGAGTTTTTGCATCAGCTTTAAATTGTCAAAAATTAACAGAATTTCAAAAAAATCCTCAAGTACAAATTCCATGTTTAAGTTGTACATCATGTACTGAAATGACAATGGGACGTCATCCAGATTTTATGGAAATTGATGCAGCTTCATACACAGGTGTCGATAATATTCGAAATATTATTGATACTTCATCATTTTTACCACTTTTGGGTGAACGAAAAATTTATTTGATTGATGAAGTGCATATGCTGAGCAAAGCAGCTTTTAATGCTTTTTTAAAAATTTTAGAAGAACCTCCAAAATTTGTTGTGTTTATTTTAGCAACAACTGAAGCACAAAAATTACCCGATACTGTTCGTTCTCGTTGTTTTCAATTATTTTTTAATCCTGTAAATGTTCAAACGGTTGTGGCACATTTGGAAAACATGTGTCAAAAAGAATCGATTACTTTTGAGCGTGATGGTTTAGAAATGATTGCAGCGGTAACGCAAGGGTCTCTTCGAGATGCAATCAATTTGCTTGAACAAGCTCGATTTGCTTCTGTTTCTGTTACAAAAACTATTGTTTTGTCTGTTTTGGGATATGTGGATGATCAAATTATTTTAAAGATTTTGCAAGCTGTTATTAATAAAGATCAACTTGTACTTTCAAATATTTTTAATGATTGGTCACATCAAGTTATTTCAATGGAATATTTAGTTAAGCGAATTATTGAATTATTATATGATGGTGTTGTTATTAAATATTCTGGAAAACCAAAATATGCAGAATTTATGACAACGCAAATTACACAGCTTGTTGAACACGTTTCAATTCAAGAATTAATCGCCTGTTTTGATGAACTGTGTGCTATTGATATGGCAATGACTAAAACGAGTAAAAAACAACTTTTGTTTGAATCTTTGATGCTTCGTTTGTCGCTTCGTAATCAAAATGAACATCAGCATCATGTAACTCTTACAACCTCACATCATGAAACAGTTCATGATGAAAAAAAAAAATAAATCAGATGATGTAAAAATTGGCGATAGCTCAATACCTACTGTTGTTCAGGGCGGGTTGTCGCAGTGGGAAATGTTTGTACGTGTTGTTGCTGCGCATGTCGATCCGGTTCTTGCGTCAATGTTGTATGCAACAAAGTTTGTTCATTTTGATCAAATACAAAAAATTGTACGCGTTGCAACTTTGAAAAAATTTGTTTTATTTCAAGATCTATTTATTGAGCAAAAAAAAGTATATCAAGAATATTTAGATCGTATTTTTGGATTTCAAACGGTTTTGATTGTTGATTTTATCAACATTGCAGAGTCAAAAAAAATAGTAGTACCTGAAGATAATGTAAAAAATGTTGAACAACCGGTATTGCGTAAATATGAAACGGTAAAACATCAAAATGTTGAAAAACAACGATCTTTGGATGTTTCAGATCAACAAAAATGGAAAGTTACCCATGCTTTACTTGAGCATTTTGGGGGAACGGTTAAAGAAATTATAAAGGATACTCATGAGTTTGATGCATAAAGTTGTTATTGTTGGACGAACAAATGTTGGAAAATCGTCATTATTTAATCGTATTGCGCCGCATGTTAAAAGTTTAACGCTTGATCTTGAAGGTGTGACGCGTGACATGGTGACCGATTTTGTCACCTGGAATGACGTTAAATTTGAAATTATTGATACAGGCGGTATTGATCTTTGTAAAAAATCATCTGATGCGATGACATGTATGGTTACTGATCGGGTTAAAAAAGTCTTAGATCAAGCCTCTGTTCTTTTGTTTGTGGTTGATGGACAAACAGGTATGACTGAAAAAGATATGCAAATTCGAAAATTGTTGCATACGCTTGGCAAACCTGTGATCGTTTTAGTGAATAAAGTTGATTCTATGCATCAAGATGAAATGCTCAATCAATTTTACAATTTGGGATTTGATGATGTTTTTGCGGTTTCTGCAGTACATTCACGAAACATTGCAGATGTGCTTGATGATGTTGTTGTAAAATTTGCAACGATAAAATTATCTGAAAAAGTAATAGATGATACGCCTGAATTTAAAGTTGCTTTACTCGGTAGACCAAATGCTGGAAAATCATCGCTTATGAATTTACTTTTAGATCAAGATTTTTCTATTGTTTCTCCTGTTGCAGGAACAACTCGTGAAGCGTTGCGAAAACGTATTGCGTTTAATAAAAATGTAATTGAGCTTGTTGACACTGCAGGTGTTCGTAAAAAAAATAATGTTGATACTGATCTTGAATCGATGATGGTAACCAATGCACTTCAAGCTGCAAAACGCGCGCACATTGTTTTGCTCGTGGTTGACGTGGATGAACCGGAATTGACGGCACAAGAATTAAAATTAACATCGTATGCTTTTGATAATGGCTCTGCTGTTATTGTACTTTTTAATAAACAAGATTTACTTGATGATTATAAAAAAGAACGCTTAGATTCATCGCTTGATCAGTATAAACATTTTTTAAATAAATTAGAAACGATTAATATTTCCTGCAAAACCGGTAAAAATATTGGTAAAGTTTTGCCTGCCGTTCAAGAAGTTTGGCAACGTTATGGTATGAAACTTACCGATCGTTATTTGACAGATTTATTTGTTGCTGCAATTTCAAAAACACCAATTTTTAAAAATGGACAACAGATATTTTTGTACAAAGCTCGACAAGTTGGTAATGCTCCGATGCGTATTGAGTTGGTTGTAAAAAACGTTGTAATTTTTGAAGAAAATCATAAAGCTTTTTTTGAAAATGTATTGCGTAAAGCTGTTGATTTGAAAAGCGTGCCAGTATTTTTCTATGAAAAAACTCGCGCTACTGCAAGTAAACCAAAAAGAGTTGAAGAACGTTTGTCATAATCTGTACTTGCCTTTATCCTCATGTTAAGTTTAATTTCATATTTAAAAAAAGTTAAAAAGGAAAAATTATGGAACTAGAATTAGTGTTTCGAGGCATGGAACCATCAGGTGCAATGGAAAAATATGTTGCAAAATATTTTGAAAAATTTAAAAAATATTTTGGTAAGGAAGATCCAAGTTCTATATTTTTACATACGGTTCTTGAAGGGCATCATACGCATCATATCAACGTTGTAGAAGTTAAAATTAAAACACAGCATTTTGATGTTATGGTGAAACGTGAGGGTAAAGATATGTATATTTTGATTGATGAAACGATGCATATTGTTGAACGAGATTTACAAAAAAATAAACAACGTAAAATTGATGATTTAAGAAAACGTAAAAAAGTAGTGTAAGAAAAGAATAAGAAAAAGCCGACTACAAAAAACAGTCGGCTTTTTCTTATTCTTGATACTAGATTATCCTAGTTTAAATCTTTTAAAGATTTTGAAATCTTTGTAGTTCTGCTAGGCATAAATATTCTTCATAAGATTGAATATTTATTTGAAGTTGAGTGCGTCTGGGTCTTAATTCTTCTAATCTATTTTCTATATTTAAACCGAGGCTTTTAATTAGCTGAAAATGATTTCTTAGAAAATCCTCATTTTCAGTTATTTCTTTTGTAACATTTGTCATCTCCGCACGATCTCTGGCTAAAAATTTTTCTAACTATGCGTTATTGTCTTCAGGGTTTTTATCAGATGCGTAGATAGATGCTGCTCCAAAAATAATCATTGCAAAAAGAATAATTTTTTTATGTGACATTGTGTGGGACCTCATTAGAATTAAACAATATGTTTTTAAGTTTCGTTTTAGAGCAATTTTTGCACAGCTTGTATAAATTCGTCAGGCGTCATACTGTAAGGTTCGCTTGACCATTTTTTTACAATTTCTTGAGTGTTTGGATCAATAATTAAAATTGTAGGTTGGGCAAAAACTTTAAATAGATTTTTAAGCATGGATGCTTGAGTATTTGTGTTGTGCGTACAATTAACTTTAACAAATATGATTCGATTTGTCAATGCAAGCCATACAGAATTTTTTTGAAATATTTTTTTTTCAATTGCTTTGCAAATGGTGCAGTGATTAGCCCAAAAATCAAGCAAGATCAATTTGTTTTCATTTTTTGCACTATCGAGCGCTTGAGCATAATCTTGCATCCAAATTACACCTTGTTCTACTTGGCCATGATTTTTTTGATTCATTTGATCATATGTGCGAAAACCGATAACAACGGTAAGCGCAAGCAAAATAATGCCAATTAAACTTTTGATAGTTTTTGTGTTCGTATTGAAATCTTTTTGTGCGTCAATGATGTAAAACAATGCTGTAAATAATAGATATGCAATGATGACAAATCCTATAGCAAATGTTGATAAAATATTATTGAGATAGTATAAGCAAGTAGCAAGCATCAAAAAACCTAAAGCTTTTTTTATTTCAACCATCCATTGACCAGCGCGTGGAATCATGTTCATTGATGAAGAAAAAGTTCCAATGATGATGAGCGGTGTGCTCAAGCCGATTCCAAAGCAAAAGAGTAATAAAAATCCTGCAAAAATATTTCCCATTGTTGCAACAAGGGTGAGTAAGAGTGCTAATCCTGGAGAAACGCATGGTGATGCAACAGATCCACTAATTAATCCAAAAAGATATGCAGATATAAATGGATGCATTTTTGAATTCATGTTTGTGTTGCGTTGTAAAAATGCTGGAATTTTTAAATCGATTATTTCAATCATGGTCAGTGACATGTAACCAATAAAAGTAACGAGTATTAAGACGAAAATTGGTTGTGAAAGTAAACTACCAAATGATGCACCTGCAAATGCAGCTAAAAGTCCAAGGCATGCAAACATCGTTGATATTCCAAACGCGTAGCAACATGAGCCTAAAAAACTATATAGCAATGTTTTTTGGCCCTTACTATGCAAAATTCCAATCGTGATAGGAATCATTGGATAGATGCATGGTGTTAAACTTAAAAGTAGGCCGAGTAAGAATGCAAAAAATAAACGAATCCAGTTACTGTCAGTTGTTTGAACTAAATTTTGCAAAGATTCAGTAAAACTTTTTTTGTTGGTTGTTGTTTCGTAATTATGATGAGTAATTAAACTGTTTGATATAGAGTTTGTATCCCTTGCGGATTCATTAAATGTGGATTCATTAAATGATACGTTGATGATTTTTTCAGTCATGATATTTTTTGGTAAGAGTAAAAAACTAACATGCAAATTTGTTTGTAATGGTTGATCAGTATCTATGTAAACAGGTACTATAACTGTTGTATTTTTTTCAAAAATTTCTTTTGAGTCTGCAAATTCAGGTAAATATTGCTTGGTTGCTACAGGGGTGATTGAAATTTGTCCAATTGATGCATGAGGATTATCAACTGAAACACTTAAGGTTTGTTTTAAAATTTGTTCATTTGGATCAAATTGAATATCAAGTTGTATATTTTGTTTACGATTTGAAATGAAATAATTTTGGACTGTTATATCAAAAGAGTGAATGGTTGTTGCAAGTAGTGTGAGAAGTAAAAGTTTTTTCATACAGGGATCCCTTTTGTATTTATTGTATTTAAACATTGTTTTGATGGATTATCAATTTTTTGCTTGTCATCCCAAACTTGATTTGGGATCCAGACATAAAATAAAGAGTTATTCTTTTTTAAAATTTAAAATGATTTTTTATAAATTTCTGGATCCCGGCTCGGTGGCCGGGATTACGGAACGAAGCCGTCCTTTACTTTTTTTTGTTTACTTGATCATAACCATAAATTTTAATAGCCCCAAAGTCTGTTGCAAGCAAAATAGTTGCAGGATCAACATGTGCCATCGGTTGTCCAATCATTCCATGTACATGATGGTGCATGTTTTTAAATATTTCTTCATGCAATTGTATTGTTTGAGGATGTAATGTAACAAAAAGATCAGAAATGATTTTTCCTGATACTGTATGAGCTTGCAAATCAGCATTAATATCTTGGGGTACATAAAGTGTAATGTTGCCATGTTGACTTGCAATGTTTAAAGCGTGATCAGATTTCATGTTTTTTCGTTGAATTAAAATATTGGAGTCAATTGTTTTTGCAATCACCGTATTGCTGCCTTGAATGACTGAAATTTCACCATGATCAGAATTAAGTTCAAGTGGTCCTGAAACTTTTTTAATGGTGATTGCTCCATTTGTGGTTGTTATTTTGATTGCAATATTTTTTGGAACTAAAATGCGCAATGTTGCTGTGCCAGAAATTTTTTCATCTTTTAATATAGTTGAAATATGTAAGGATGTTTGATCCTTTTTGCTTTTTAAAGATATATTTTCTAAAAATGCAGAGTTACCTTTTTTTTTCAATTCAACTAGTATGCATTTTTGTTTCCAGCTTTCAACAATGACTGCTGCATGTTCGGAAGAAATTTCTAAACGAGTGATGTCATTAAATTCTTGATGAACAATTTCCTCTTTGCTTCGTGTAAAAAATGAAGAAATCTTTGTAGAAATGTTTGTTGTAGAAATTTTTGTCTGTATCGGTATAGTAAAAGCAAGTAGTACAAAAAATATATATTTAGTAAAAAAATTTTTCATAGACTTTACATCCTGGGATGGTGGAAAATTATATGACTCAAATTCAAGAACGCATTAATATTTGCATTGCAAAGATTATACAGCAAAGTCCTCAAGTTAAAAACATATTTGATGAGATTTATCAACAAGGTGGTCGAGTACTTTTGGTGGGAGGTACCGTGCGCGATTGTTTGCTTGGTTGCTTGAGTTGCGACCTTGATTTTGAAGTTTATCATCTTTCTTTTGATCATCTGCAAGATATTTTACAAAAATTTGGCAAAGTTAGTTTTATTGGAAAATCATTTGGTGTTTTACGTTTGCATGGTTTTGATGCTGATTGGTCAATTCCTCGAACAGATAGTTATGGGCGTAAACCAACGGTACAATTAGATCCTGACATGAGTTTTGAACAAGCTTTTCGACGTCGTGATGTAACGGTAAATTCGATGGGAATTGATGTTTCTTCACTTGAATTAGTTGATCCCTATGATGGATTATCTGATCTGACAAAAAAAGTTTTGCGTACTGCTGATGTAACATTTTTTGTGCAAGATCCACTGCGTTTGTTTCGAGTTATGCAACTGTGTGCACGATTTGACATGAAAGTTGATGAAACATTAAGTCAAGTGTGTAAAACAATGGATATTTCAGATGTTTCAGTTGAACGCATTGAACAAGAATTTTTCAAACTTTTTACAAAATCACAACATCCATCTAAAGGTTTTGTATGGATGCAATATATTAATCGTCTTAATGATATTTTTCCAGCAATTACGTTTGATAAAAAATTTTATGAACGTTTAGATGCAATCGCACAACATCATAAATTTACACCGGAACAAAAAAATATGGCCTGTTTTGCTTTAATTGCTCAAGGGTTGCCTGATGATGCGTTGTCAAATATTGCTATTGATCAAAAAATGAATGCTGTGCAAATGACATTTTTGAGTTCATTTTTGAAAAAATATATTGGTTCAATTGATTTAATTTCAAAAGCAGCAAAGTTAAGTTGGTACGTGCGCTATGTTCCGTTGATAGCAAAACTTGATAATCCAGTTGCCTATAAATGGCTGGCTCATTGGATAGGTTCTGATTTTGATTTGCAATTTTTAGGTGAAGTTGCGTCTTGTTGGTATTCACAAGAGTTGGTTGAAAAATTTGTGATCGCTGCAAAAAATGCCAAAGTGCTGCATCACGAAGAAGAGCCATTGTTGACAGGTGCTGATTTATTGAGTCAGGCTCAGGGAAAAGAGCTTGGAGATCTTATAAAAAAAGCATACGAACTGCAATTGCAAGACGCAATTCATGATAAATCAAAACTTTTAAAAAAAATTATTAAAAAATAATAAAATTTTTACACAGGTATTTAACTGTTTAATTTGATATTAATTCTTTGCATGATTTCATAAATACTTTTTGGTATGTATGAATTTGATCAGGTTTTAAATTGTGCGAAGTTTGATATAAACGAGAAATCCATAGATTGTTTGGAGTTTTTTCGTGATGTTTAAATAATTCTGCATGTTGCAAAAGATCATGTTTTTTACAGGTTTCAAAAGCTTCTTGAATTTTTTTTGAATTAACTCCCATAAGAAACAACGGCAAAGATTGTAACTTTTTTTCATATTGTTTTATTTTATGACAAAGTAAGGCTTCATAAATTCGATGTAACAGATCTAATTGTTCTTGATTTAAATCTTGCACTTCTTGATCATTCATAATTTTTTTGATTATTTCTGGAAAAACCAAAGGTGTTCGTGGATTAAAATTTTGAACTGAGTTTGTTTGGTTTGCATTAATGATTGAAAATATGAAAATGAATAAAAACATACTGTTCTTTAAATTGAATGTATACATGATTTATCCCTAAAAATCCCTAACTGTTCAATATTAATTATAGCAAGTTTTCTGTTTTTTTTAAAGTCCTAAAATTTGTGCAAATGTTTATTATTTTTTTAAGAGACTGATTTTTTTCAATAAGCAGAATTTCATAAGCAGAACTGCTTTGAAAAATTTGAGTAAATTTAAATGTTTTTATCCATATTTTTTATGATACACTGAACTTTATCAAAAAATGTTCTTTTCAAAAGTAAGGGTTTTGTATGAACGAATTAGCAAATTCAAATATTATCTGGAGCCTTGTTGCTCAAAGTGATTTTGTAACCAAAATGGTTATGTCGATTTTATTTTTTATGTCAGTTATCTGTTGGGCTGTCGCTTTATATAAATTGATTTTACTTCGCATTAAAAAACATCAATGTGATTTGGTACTTTCTGAAATGAAAGCTGCGACCAATTTATCGCAAGTATTGGCAATCGCGCAAGATCATAAAAAAACGTTACCAGGTTATGTGCTTGTGCAACTTTTAGCGTACGGCAAACAAGCAAAAGAACATCAAACAACAGAACTTTTTCAACTGCAAGCAGACGGTGTGCTCGATGATGTGATGTATCATGAAGAAGCATACACTCCGATTTTGGCAGTAAGCGCTTCAATCTCAACACTTTTAGGACTTTTTGGTACTGTTTGGGGTTTAATTCATGCGTTTGTTCGTATCAGTGAAAAACAATCTGCCGACATTGTTGCCGTTGCTCCCGGAATTTCTGAAGCTTTAATCACAACTATTGCAGGACTATTTGTTGCAATTCCAGCATTAATTTTTTCACAGTATATTATGGTGCGTATGAAAGATATCGAGTATGCACTTATGATGATGACTGATAAAGTGACTACGCTTGTGCGTATCTCCATGATTGCACCAGCACGCAAAGAATCTGCAGAGTCTATTGAACAAAAATTTGCTCCTGAAGAAATTAATTTATAAAAAAGGAATCAACCCATGAGAAGATCACGTCTACGTCGATTGAAAAATCGTTCTCATACGTTGCAAGAAGTGAACGTTTTGCCACTTGTTGACGTTGCTTTAACGCTTTTAATTATTTTTATGGTTGCAACTCCGATGATGCACAACGTGATTAAAGTTGAACTTCCTTCAAGCAGAATTGATGACAACATGCCACAAAGTCACACTCAACAAGATTTGACGGTGTTTATTGATAAGGCAGGTAAAATGTATTTGAATGGCGAAGAATTTAGTTTGCAACCATTGCTAAAAAAACTATCAGAATTGGTCAAAAAAGATTCAAATGACATTGTGTTTGTCAAAGCTGATCAAGGTGTGCCGTACGGAAAAGTAATTGACTTGGTCGATACGATAAAAGTTGCTGGAGGCATCAAGTATGTGGCGTTGGCTACCAAGCGTGCTTTGTAATAAATCTTTAGGATGTCTTTCAGAGCGGCGCTTATTTTTTTTGCAGTTGATCGGAATTGTTTTTGGTATTCATTTTGCAATTTTTGTGCTGTATGGCCTTGTCGGTTGGGTACAAAGTGGTCATGATCGCTATAAAATTTCGCTGACACAATCTGGCGCAACCTATGTTTTAATGCCACTGCAAAAAAAAGTTGATCAAAAAAATCGCAAAATAAATATTGATGAAGCTCGTGCATTCAAAAAATCAAACGTGATTGATCATGAAACGTATAAACGTAAAAAAAATGCACGTAAAAAATCAAAAAGCGCGATTATTGAAAAAAAATCTGTAGCTAAAAATAAATCAGCTACAAAAACAATGGCGCAACAAAAAAAACAACAAGCCTCTGTCATGGTGCAATCATCTAAAATGCAAATATCTAAAAAACAAACTGCAAAATCTAAAAAATCAAAAATAAACAAATCAGTGACTAAGATTCAAGATGAAGTCAAACAACCTGAAATCGAGCAACCAAAAGAAAGTTCTGTAGAACAAGTTGCTGCAGTTGTGCCAGTTCAAACGGCATCTGTTATTGAACCGGAAGTTGTTGAGTCGATAGATGTTGCAGACATTGTTGAAACTGAAGCAGTAATGGATGATTTTGATGAAGACAATGTAATTTTTGTCGGTTATGAAGAGCTTGATCAGTCGATGATTGGATCAAAAATACAGCATGAAATTCAACAAAATTGGACGCCGCCGGTGGGTATGCGCAAAGATATTGTGTGTGAAGTTCGTGTAAAAATTGGTAGTGATGGTGAAGCAGTTGAAACAAAAGTAAACAAAAGCTCGGGTGTTTTTGTATACGATTCTTGTGCAAAAAAAACATTGCAAAAAATTGAGTACCCGAAGGAAGTTTGGAATAAAACGATTACCATTTTATTAGGATCATCATGAAAAAAGTATTCGGACTAGATCCCCGTTCAAAGCCGGGGATGACAATTAAAAAAAATAACATGTCTTCCTGTCATCCCAAACTTGATTTGGGATCCAGAAGAAAAATAAAGAGTTATTTCTTTTTAATGCTTTCATTTTTCACATTAGTCAATGCCAGTGAGTCAAATTTTGATACTGACGATTTATCAAATGACATACAAATCAGTGTAAAATCTGCAAAAACTAAAAAAGTTATCGTAGGGTTTGTTGTTGTCGGTCATCAAGATCATGATTTGAAAAAATTAACACAACGTTTGCAAAAAGATTTTGAATGGAGTGGTCAATGTAGCGTTAACATTGCATATGTTGCAAAATTGGTGCATCAATCTGATGCTAAAAAATTATTTACTTCTGATGTGAGTGCAGCTGTATTTTTATCAAAAGAACATGATGAAATTGTTTGGCGGTTGTATGATTTAGAAGCTATGAGTATGCTTGCTGGTAAAAAAATCAAACAAGAAAAATTAACGATTGATTATATTGCACATAAAATTGCTGATGAAATTTGGCCGCAACTGTTTGGATGTGAAAGCTGTTTTCGATCAAAAATTGCTTTTTGTAAGCAAATTTGGCGTAAAAAATATGGCAGAGAAAAACCTTACAAGCAGATATGGGTTGCAGATTTTGATGGATCAAATGCGCAGCTGTTTATTGATGCACCAACGGTCAGTTTTGCACCACGATGGAATAATGATGTAACGTGCCCGTTGTTATTGTACTCTGAAAATACACTTTCAAACGTTTCTTTAGTTTTGAGTAACATGTTTGGTAAACGAAAAGTGCTTTGTCATTTTGATGGACTGAATATGCAACCAACATTTTGCAAAGATGGTAAAAAAGTTATTTTTTGCCTTTCAAAGGATGGTTCAAGTCAGTTGTATTTGTCATACATTGACGAACGCAGTAAACAACGAAAATATGATCGATTAACTTTTAATAATGGTCAAAATATTGCACCATGCTTTATTGATAGCAAAATGGTTGCTTTTGTTTCAGATTTTGAAACGAATAAACCTCAAATTTATTTGTTGGATATTGTAACAAAGGCGATTAAAAAAATTACGAATGGCGGTTACTGTGCATGTCCAAATTATAGTCCTCTGCGAAATCAGATTGTTTATTCAAAAATGATAGGTAGTGGCATGCAACTGTTTACGTATGATTTAAAAACTGAGCTGCATACTCAAATTACAAATTCACCAGGCAGTAAAGAAGAAGGCAGTTGGTCACCTTGTGGAAATTATATTGTATTCGGTTATAACAAAGGCAATATTGCACGTATTGCGCAATTGCATGTGCCAACTGGTACTATCAAATTTTTAACATCTGAAACTGATGCCTGTTCGTATCCTGATTGTTCACCAATTTATGATGAATGTTTGGGAGTTTTGAGTCGATAAAATTTTACAAAAATATAGCTTTTGTTACCTTTAAAATAAGGGTTAAATGTTTTTTGGGGTGGTTTCAAATTTATGTTAAAGCTATTCAAGTTTTTAATTATTTTTATTCATTTTTTTAGTTTTAGTCACGCATCAAATTCAAACAGTTCTTGGATGGGTCTTGTGCCATTTTTAGGAACGTTGAGCATGCATGATCGATTATTAAAGATGGTTGATAAAACACCAAATAAAACTGCTGGAGCAAAAATTCGAGATGGTATCGCAATGGTTGTACCAGCGTATTTAATTTCTTCGCCATATTTGTTTCCAAATGAATCTGAAACAACAAAAATGGTTCGTTCTGCTGTAGGATTTGCATGGATAGCAGGTCATTTAAGATATCGATATTATTATAAAAGTGAGTCAACTGGTGTAACTAGTGGTTCTAATAATGCAGTAGTTGAACCTCATCTGTTACCATCGATGGTAACAGATTTTGCAACATATCCATCGTTGGCAGAAACTGTTAAAACAAACTTTACATCTTCTGATCAAGCGCCGTAAAAACAACCGTAGTTTTTGCGAGAAAACTGTATTTTTAGTAGACTGTAAGTAGTTAAATTGTGAGTTCTAAAGGGGGAATTTCATGAAAAAATTATTAATTTTAAGTATGTTGTTGACGTTTATTTGTCCTGTTGTCAAATCATCAAATAATGAGTATATAATCAAGACTTTGGGCGTATATGCGTTTAATTTGGGACTTATTGCATATAAAACTGGAGATCTTGATCCTGTAATCGATGTTGCTACTGCAGGAACAGCAAGTACGTTGATAACGGCTTCTTTAGCGTGTCCACCGAAAACAGTAAATAAATGTTATTTTCATATGGGAATGCACGTCGCGGCAGGTGGATTAATGTTGGGACGAATTTGGTATAAACTTGCAAATCGACCTGCGCCAGCTCCTGCGCCTGTTGCACCTGCGATGATTGAATTACCAGAAGAACGCATTTCGAATAACAGTGATCATGGATATTTCGAATAGTTCATTTTTAAATTCTTTTTCAAATTCAGATAAAAAAATACCTGCTTTTTACAGCAGGTATTTTAATTTCTAGAGTAGTTAAACTACCAACGGTTTCCACCATCGTTAGAATTACGAGATCTGAAACCACCGCCAAAGCCACCGCCGCTTGAACGACGTTCGCCACCACGGTCACCGCCTGAGCGGAATCCACCTGAACGCGGAGCGCCAGATGTTTCTTTTTTACCATGTGCCATGTGAACTTTGATTGTGCGGCCGTTCATTTCTTGGCCGTTCATTTCTAAAGCTGCTTGAGAAGCTTCTTCAGTTTCGAAAGTTACAAACGCAAAACCACGAGATTTGCCTGTTTGACGATCAACTGGGATGTGGATTTCAGTGATGCTTCCGAATTTTTCGAACACTTCTTGAAGTTCTGACTTCTGTGTGCTGAATGGAAGATTACCAATAAAAACCGTATGTTGGTTATTCATACAATAAGACCTTTAAATACTGTTACTGACCGTTTCGACTTTTAAAGCTAAGTTTTCTACTTATTTCTCAAATGTACTTTAGTATCAGTAATATGGAATAATAATACTCTATTAGTATCTCATGTTTAGGGTTATTTGCAAGTAAACCGTGCAAGTTTTAAATTTAGCGGACAAAGAATCGACATAACCTAATATTTTGATTACAATTAAAGACAATTAAGGATTAATTCTTTAGTGTCTAAATCTCAGATGTAATTTGAGATGATCAAAAGAGGGGTATTAAAGGGAAGTTAAAGCTTATTAAAGTTATCAACGTTTAAATGAACGAAAAGGCGCTATGAAACCTAATAAACCATTCAATTCATTCGGCCCCAAGGGCGTATTTATTGGTATCGTTGTAGCAGTTGGGCTGCTTGCAGTGCTCACAAAATTAACTGACTATGCGCAAGATATCGGAACAATTTCTTATAAAGAATTTTTAGACAAAGTTCGTCAAGGCAACGTGAAAAAAGTCATGATTGCAGGTCAATTTGTAGACGGATTAACCAAAGATAATCAAAAATTTCAAACTATTGTTGCACAGCGTCCAACTGATTTTGATCTGTTTGAACAAAACGGTGTTGATTTTTCAGTTGGTACACCTCCAATGTCTGCAGGTGCATGGCACGTGTTTATCATCATAGGATTACTATTGTTTTTTGGTATTTTTTCTGGTTGGTACATGATGCGTCAAATGCGCAACGGTGGTAAAAATGGTGGTGCAGGTGGTGGTTTGTTTAACATTGGCAAAAGCCGTGCAAAAATGTTTTTACCAGCAATGATTAAAGAACGTTTTTCATCAGTTGCGGGTGCGCATGAAGCAAAAGAAGATTTAAAAGATATAGTCGATTTTTTAAAAGATCCGGTTAAATATCAACGCCTAGGGGCTAAAGTTACTCGTGGTGCGTTGTTAGTTGGTGAGCCTGGGACTGGTAAAACACTTCTTGCTCGTGCGGTTGCGGGTGAAGCAAACTGTCCATTTTTCAGCGTAAGCGGATCTGATTTTATTGAAGTTTTTGTTGGTGTTGGTGCATCTCGTGTGCGCGATCTTTTTGCAGAAGCAAAGAAAAAAGCACCATGCATTATTTTCATTGATGAAATTGATGCGATCGGTCGTCAGCGTGGCAATGCAATGGGCGGCGGTAACGAAGAACGTGAACAGACTTTAAATCAACTTTTAACAGAGATGGATGGTTTTGAAGTCAGCAAAGAACCAGTTATTATTCTTGCCGCAACAAATAGACCTGATGTTTTAGATAAAGCATTAGTGCGTCCTGGTCGTTTTGACCGTGAAATTGTTGTTCCAATTCCAGATTTAATAAGTCGTGAAGAAATTTTGAAAGTTCACTTGCAAAAAGTAAAAGTAACTTCGGATCTTGATGTGCGAAGAATTGCACGTGGAACGCCAGGATTTACTGGTGCTGATTTGGCAAATTTGGTCAATGAAGCAACTATCATTGCATCAAAAAATAATTTACATGAAGTAACGATGCATGAGTTTGAAGAAGCTCGTGATAAAATTATGCTTGGTAAAGAATCAAAAACAATGATTTTGTCTGAGCATGATAAGAAAGTTACAGCATATCATGAAGGTGGACATGCATTGGTGCGATTGTTAATGCCAGAAAAAACAGATCCATTGCATAAAGTTACTATTATTCCTCGTGGCCGTGCACTTGGCGTAACTCATTTTTTACCAGAACGTGAAAAATATAACAAAACAAAAGATGAAATATTGGCAAACATTGCTGCAGCGATGGCTGGTCAAGCAGCAGAAGAGTTAGTGTTTCATGAACTTTCAACGGGTGCAAGCAGTGATTTTAAAGCTGCAACTGAACAAGCACGTGCAATGGTTTGTTACTATGGCATGAGTGATGCTTTAGGCAAACGAGTTTATTTTGATAGTTTTGAAACAAAGGGCGGTTATTCAGAAAAAACTTTTGAATTGATCGATGCTGAAATTTCTCGCATTTTAAATGAACAGTATGCTTTAGCTAAAGCGCTTTTGATTGAAAATCGTGATAAGTTAGATAAACTTGCGGCAGCACTTCTTGATAAAGAAACAATGTATGCAGCAGAAATTTATGAACTTTTAGGAATCACGCCACGTGAAGATTTACGTTTGATTACTGAATAATTCATTTGAATTTGAGCATTAAAAAAGGGTCTGTTAACGCAGACCCTAAATTTTTGAAACAATTTTTTTCGTTATTCCAAATCGAAGTTACTGATGACGAAAAGTTAGCCAGCACTGTAAATTTACATTTATAGCATTTATATGCAGGCCATTTTTTAATGCTCAAAAATTTGTTCTTTGGTTTCAATCGGCATTGATCCAAGATGATCATGCAAAATTTGATAAATTCGCTCTGTTTGGTGAAGTAATTCTTTTTTATGGTCAGGGTCGGCTGGTGTGATTAAGTAGCGTTCATATGCATTTTCATATGCTTCGATTGCATCTTGATATTGAAATAATTCTTCAGCTGTTAACTGATTTTTCCATTTTTGATAAATAGTTGTATGAAATTTTTTGTGTGCTCTTTGGGTTGTAAAATTAGTATAAGGATCTAAAGGATTTTTATATAAATATGCAAATTGATGACCCCATATTTCAGCCTTGTTTCCTACGTACAATGGTTCAAACCAGTTTGTGTACAAAGGATGATAAAAGATATCTGAATAAGTTTTATAAATTTTTCCAGTAATTTTTTTGCTGTAATTTTTCAAGGTTGCTTGATATTTTTTAAATTGTTCTGTGGTTAGTTTGGGCATATATTTTTGAGTTACTTTTGCCCCTTGAGATGTAGCCATTTTGTTTGTAGTTCGTTGCATTGCTGATAATTCAGCAAATCCTGCCAATGTGAAAAATAGTAGAAAAATCTGATTTTTTTTGTTCATATAATCTCCACTTTTAAGATTCTGTATAAAAAGTATCAGTTTTGAGGACTAAATATCAATAGTTTTGATCATTTTCAAGCTTGCCTTGTAATTAATTTCAACAAATTGTTTAAGTTGCGTTGTAAATTGTTGCTTTTTCAGCTTTTAAGTTGATATTCTTTTAGTAAGGAATTACTTATTTTAAATGGAGGTTTTTATGAATTTTAAATTGTTTTTTTTACAAATTATGAGTGTGTTTGTACTCACTCAGTCGGGAATCTATGCGATGTATTCAGCTACACCTGCAGCTTATCGATCTTTTGGTGGAGCACGTTTTAAAGCGCCTGCTATACAAACAAGTGGTGTAAAGGATAGTTTGAATCGTGAAGTGGGATGGGGGAGTCGATTAGAATATTTGATGAATCCTCAAGCAAATCCATATAATCCACAAGCTAAAATTCCTACAGCAACTTTACAGCCTGAAACGTTACAATTGGTAGCAAATCAACCTAGAGAGTTACAATTGGTAGCAAATCAACCTAGAGAGTTACAATTGGTAGGAAATCAACCTAGAGAGGTGCAATTGGTAGGAAATCAACCTAGAGAGTTACAATTGGTAGCAAATCAACCTAGAGAGTTACAATTGGTAGGAAATCAACCTAGAGAGGTACAATTGGTAACAAATCAACCTAGAGGGGTTATGGCAGTTCCTGCTGCTTCAATGAATTTTTCAGTAATACCGTATCAAAATTATCGATATCCGGTTTTAAATGTTTCAACTCAAAATTTCGTACAAAGGCTTTTTGCTGAATTAAATAATTTAGATGCTATGTATGCAACGATAGATATTTTAAAACCTGAAGAATATCATCTTAAGCGTCGTGCGTTATTATCGGAAAGATTACAAGAATTAAATTTTTTAAAAGGTCAATTAGATTCAAATGATGTTAAAGGGCAATCAACTCTTTTAAACATGCAAACTTTTATTCAAGCAAGCTTGGATGTTGAAAATTATATGATTAAAGAGTATCCAGCAAGGAGAAGAAGAGCAGAAAGCGATCAGCGGGAAAAAAGAATTCGCCAAATTTTTTTAAATCGTGAAGCTGAGCAGCTTGATAAAGAACTTAGTTCTGGCATGCCTGTTGAAAATCCATATGAACAAGTAAGGCAAGATTTTAAAAATCAGTTTACTCGTGGTGCAAAAATTGGTGCTGCTGGTGCTGGTACCTTGTATGGTCTTAAAAAATATAAAGAAGCAAATAATTCGTAACGATTTGCAATTGTAGGAAAAAATATGAAAAACATAAAATTGATCACCATGGTTTTAATCGTAGGTTTATTGAAAATGACGCAAGCAAGTTATGATTTAAGTGCTTCTTTACCAAAAGAAATTCCTATTACTCGTGGTGCAGAAATTGGTGCTACTGGTGCTGGTACATTATATGGATTTAAAAAATATAAAGAAGCAAATGATATTAGATCACCAGCACCATCATCTTCAAGTTTTTTATGGGATTCTGCAACGTATAAAAAGGCAGCTACTAAAGTTGGTGAGGCGTTAAAAAGGTATGTAGAAACAGGTCCTGAATTGAATGATGAAGCTGATGATAAAATGCAATCATCCTTGCAATTTTTTAAAGCATTTGAAACAAGATTAAAAAAGTTTAAAGCAGATATGTTACAATTTGAATTAATGTATGCAAAAATGGATTTTGATTATTCAAAAATTTATCGTAAAATGCACAAATTAAAAAATAAATTTACGAAATTGATGCAACAAATTTTTGAATTGCGTTTAGATATTCAAAATTCGACAAAATTAGATTTTTTTAAAAAAGCTGGATTTTTGCAAGAATATGAAAAATTAAATTATAAATTGCCAAAATTGCAAATGGTAATGATTGAACAAGAAGATTTTATGAATGCTGTTTTGAGAGGTTATGAAGAAGCTGTTGTTTCAAAAGATATTTGTGAAATTTTAACTGAACCCGGTTGGTTTAGTGAAATGTTTAATTATATTGTAAAAACTAATAAATTATTAGATGAAGCTTTGCAGCAACAATATAATGAGATAGCTTCATCCTATGAGCGAATTAAAATAAGTTTTGAAGATTCAAAAAAATCATGGTATCAAAAAATCTTTTAATTTTAATCTGAATTTACAAAAAAGAGTGGGACAAATTTCCACTCTTTTTTGTTATGCTTATTTTTATATGATTTGTGCATAAATTCGAGAAAATTTTATGAATTATGTTCAATTGATGCAGCCAGTGATTCAACAAGCTGCAGAATTGGCTGTATCTCATTTTCGAAAAAACATGACCGTTTTTTATAAAAAAGATTTAAGTATCGTGACCGATGTTGATCTTGCTGTTCAGCAAATTTTGATTGATGGATTAATCAAGGCGTTGCCAGGCTCAGGATATTTGGCAGAAGAGGGTAAAATTTCGCATATTCAAGAGTTTACTTGGGTGATTGATCCAATTGATGGAACGAAAAATTTTGTTCGAGGGTTGCCCTATTTTTGCATTAATGTTGCCCTTATGCATGCATCTAAGGTGATTGCGGCAGTTACGTATCAGCCGGTCACAGATGAATGGTTTTGTGCTCAAAAAGGATTGGGTGCCTTTTTGAATGGGCAACCTTTAAAATTATCTGATGAATGGAGGCAAACTGGGGCTTTGGTCGTTGTTGCTGACGCAATTGCTCGTAACAATAATTTTTTAAATCAAGTTAAAGCGTCATTAAAAATTGTTGACAATGGAGTCAGATTTCGCATTAATGGCGCGGTAGCTTTAGATTTGGCGTATATCGCTTCGGGGATGTTTGACGTTGTTATATTTCAAAATTTGGCATGGTGGGATGTTGCTGCAGGAATTTTGCTTGTTCAGGAAGCTGGTGGATGGGTAAGTCAGCATGATGGATTAATGCTTGATCAACAATCAAAGACCTTGATAGCTGGGGACCCGCAATTGTGTAAAATGATAATTAATTTGATAAACTTGCAAAAGTAGAGTAATCTAAAGATTGTATTTACTTTTGAAAAATAACCAATAGATTAGCCAAATTTAAAGAAATTAAAGGTTCAAGATGTCACGAATTTGTTCTCTTTGCGAAAAACGACCACAGGTCGCAAATCTCGTCAGCCACGCGAATAACAAAACAAAACGTTGGGTTTATCCAAACGTTCACAAAATGAGATTCATTCTTCCTCAAGAAACTCATAAAAAACGTGTTCCAGTTCACTGTGACAACGTCTGCAGCAAATGTGTTAAAGCTGGCAAAATTCAAAAAGTCTTTTAAGGTTAAAGGTTATTATTTACTATGGCAAACATAAAATCAGCTAAAAAACAAGCAATTCAAGCGCAAAAACGTCATGCAATTAATCTTGCACGTAAATCATCAGTAAAAACTGCAATGAAAAAAGTGGTTGATGCTTTGACTGCTGGAAAAACAGCATCAGAAGTTCAAGCATTATTTAACGATGCTCAATCACAATGTGCTCGTGCAAAAGGCAAAAATGTTTTTCATCCAAAAACAACTTCGCGTAAAGTAAGTCGTTTAGCGATCAAAATTCAAAAACATTTTGCTGCAACAGTTGCAAAATAAGCTTACATTTTTTACGAATTTAAATCCCTATACCTTCGGTATGGGGATTTTTTTTGTTAATTTTATTGAACTTTCCGATTAAATCTGTCTAGATTCTTTGTTGAATCTTTTGTATTGACGGGAGAAACGTTTTATGAAGTTTAAAACAATCGTTATTTTTGTGAGTTTTGTATTGTTGTCAAATTTTATTTTGAGTAGTGATTTACGTGAAGGCATGACGGCTCCTTTACCGCCAAAATTTGAACCAATACCATTTGATGTAGATTTTGCTAGAAATTTTTTACAAAAAATGATTATGGTAAAATTTGTTTTGGGCGAGGATTCCGAAATAAAAATTGAACAAGATTGGGAAATGATCATTTTAAATGAAAAAAGAAAAGATCAAAAAGAAAACAATACGATTAACAATAAAAACAATGCAAAAATATGGATCCAAGAAGCGTATGGGAAAATGATTAAATTTTTAACAGTTAACAGGAAAGCTCAAAAGAAATTTGAAATATTATGTTATCCATACATAAAAAAATATCCAGAACTTGAAACAAGTGCTTCTTTAAAAGTTTTATTTTTCAAAAAACAATATACTAATTTTTTACAAAGCGATGAGTTAAAAAATGTCATGTTCGATTTTGGTATGAACGTTTTAGGATATACTAACACAATGATTTCTGGAGATGAGCATCCTGTTGGTGGACATAATGAGAAAAAAAGTACAGTTG
>JAGOPI010000036.1 GCA_017992075.1 Candidatus Babeliales bacterium | reverse complement strand
CTATAGTAAAGATTGTTGAATTTGTCTCTCCTATGTTTACCTTGAGTAACAAGGAGAATATATTAGCTTCAAATTCTGTCGTCAATATTGTTTTTATTTCTTGAGGAATATCTTTGTATTCTTTTTGGTAAAAATCTTTCAAATTTTTGTTCCAATCCGACTCCCAGTTAGCAGTTTTTTGAACTTGAGAAAAAATTTTCTTTTTTTCTTCAATGGTTAATTTTTGTTTTGGTTTTAAATCTAAAATTTTGATCCATGATGGTGAAAAAAGCCAAGGATTGATAGTATCTTGTTCTGTTGAAACAGTGAATAAATCAGTTAAAAATATTTTTGTAGAACCATTTGTTGGTGCTTGATCAGTTGTTTTTTGTTCAGATATTTCTTCAAATTCTATGAAAAGATTTTCTTCGAATACATCTGCAAAATCTTTAATGCTTAAAAGTTCTGTCACATCATTGATATCAAAATCTCGCTTTGCCAAATATTTTTCAAATGCTGGAAATAATGTTGGTTTTTTGCTGATTGTTGCTATTTTTTCAAAAATCCAACTACATATTTTTTTCCGATCTTTTGGAGTGCCTTCAAATAAAAATTTCTTTTTTTTAAAATCGTACAAACTATTTAAATTTAGTTTTCCTTGTTCTGATTGTACGTTTAAAAATATTTTTGCATCCAAGCCGTCACTCTTGCTGCTGAGTGGATATACAAGTTCTTTATTCCAACAATCAAATAATTGGATCAATAGTTTTTGATCTTCTGAAAGTTTTGTTTCTTTGGCACTTGCGGCAGGAACTGTTGTTTGTTTTTCTTCTTCTTTTTCCTCTTTTGGAGTTATAAGTCCTTGCGCTAAACTAACAGCGCTGAGTGCTAAACGATTTGTTTTTTCTTTTGTAATCAAAACGTGCATCAATTGTCGATACACAACAACTTGAGAAAAATATAAAGAAATTAAAACAGAGCAGACGGATAAAACGGTAAACATTAAAAATAAAATATACCCACGCTTAGCATGCGTCATGGTATTACTCCAGGTATTGAAGTTTCTGTAATAAGCGTACGAGATGTTGGTAACTGTGAAGAATCTTCTGTTATGTTTGATTGAGTTGTTGATGAAATTTGAGAATTTTCATTTGGCTTTTGTTCTTTTTTTTCCTTTTGGCGTTTTTGAGCAAATGATGATACCACTGGTGCATGACTTGTTGGAATTGTGCAATATAATTCATATGTTTTTGGATCTTGGTTAGAATTTGTTTGAATCGAAAGTTTCATTTTTAAAATGTCAGGTAATGTTGGTTCTTTATGTTCTTCAGTGTTGCTTTCTGTTATACCACCCCATTTTGAAACAAATTTAAATTCAAAAGGTTTTTCGGTATCTTTTTCTGTGCTAGCCTTTTTTTTATCAGTTTCAATAAATCCATACTCGACTGTGCATTTGGTAATTTTATGTGCTAATTGATCAAATTTTCCAGATTTTAATTTTTCTAAATCAAATTCACTTGTAATAGTATTGTCTTCTTTGCGCATGAGTTTGAACGTTTCACCATCCGGTTGCAACGCATAGACGATACGTACCGTACGAGTAGGTTGATCACCATACAGTTGTAAAGCATTCGTGCTTACAAAAGTTAAAATATTAAATTGATCATTGTTGCTTTGTGCATATAAAAAATTATTTTGTTTTTTAGATGAAGAACTATTTGTTTTTGGTGAACTTTCTTTTGCCTCTTTACCCTGTTCTGTTTCTTTTAACTGTTCGTAATGTTCTTTGGTAAACCATAAAGGCATAAGTCCTTGCAGGTCAGTAACCAGTCGATTATGCACAATCATTGCTTGTGTATCAGCTTGAGTGATACGTGCAATAGTTAATGCTCCTTTGCTAATTTGATTATAAATTGTTAAAGACGCTGTCATAAGCATTGCAGAAATCATAACGCTTATGATCATTTCAAGAACTGAAAATCCAGGTTCGTAAGTTATTCCGGTCTTTGAGCCAGAATCTACACATTTACAACAATTAATTAATTTCATGAGGCAACGCCTTGTGTTTTTTGCTGAGGAGTTTTTTTGATATTTTCATCTTCTTTTGGCTTAGCGATGTATATAAAGCTCCACCAATCTTCAGATTTATTATCTTGTTGAATTGTTGCTTGTACAAGTCCGACAGTTTTTTCAAAATCTTTAAACAGTTTTGAGTCGTTTGAAAAATGTTTTATTTTGATATCTGTTACGTATGAAGGATTTTTGTTTTCATGATGGAAGGTGACTGAATCAACAGGTTTTTTTTGTTGTAAAGCTTGTTGTATTTGTTGATGAAATTTTAAAAGTTGCTGATCTGTTTCAAAAAGATTTATTATCGCTGTGTGTGTTTTTAAAAGTCTTTGAAATAAATTTGTTTGCGTTAAAAACAATGATGTTCCAAAAATTGCCAGCAATGTCATTGCTACCATGATTTCGATAAAGGAAAAGCCTGATGTTTTATGGTTTTTCAAAGGTGTCATGTAAGCTCGCTTGGCTATAAAAAGGATTAATTTTTATTGAAAATTGATTATTTTTATCTTCGTGTTTATCTTGAATGTTGATTAATATTTGTTGACTTGTGCCATCAGGCATGATGTATGTCCAGAGCGTATGCTTTGTTACTCCTGCTTCCATTTCATCTTTACCTTGAATAAAAAAATTATGAATTAAAAAATTTTCTGAAAATTTTATTTTGTTTCGAAAGATATCAGGATTGATGATTTTAAATTTTTTATGTTTATCATGCTCTGATGAATTTTGATCATAGATTTTAACAAGAATTTCATGCTGATCAAGATCCCAAAAAATTTGATGAATTTTTTTAGAAATAACAGCTTGATACATTGCATCTGCAATCAGTATTGCAAATTCTGCAAAAAACTGTTTTTTTGCACGTCCTTGCTGTGATGATAAAAATTTAGGAATAGCAAAAGACATGATTAAAGACATTAAAAGTAAAACAACAAGGATCTCGATAAACGAGATCCCTGCTTTATTCTTTTTTTTATGCAATATCATGTTATGTAAGAGTGTTGCTTTTATTTTGCATAAATTCGATCTTCTTCAGCTTTATCAGGGTCACCTTTTGAATAAAGTTCAAAAGCTGGAATTGTGCCGCGTGGATTTATTTTATATTCAAAATCTTGACCCCATCCATCTTTTGGCACTTCAGGATTTGCAACATCGTTACCAACGTATGGTTCTTGCCATCCAGAAATTCCTTCTGGTTTTTTTACTAAATCTTGCAAACTATTTGGATATTGACCAGTGTCAATTTTGTATTGTTTAATTGCAGAAGCCATAACACTTAAATTATTTTGTGTTGCAGCTTTTTTACCACGACCAAGAACGCTCATTAATTTAGGACCTGCAAGCGCTGCAAAAAGTGCCATTATTGAAATTACGATAATAATTTCAATAAAACTCATACCTGGTTGTAAAGTTTTATTTTTTGTGATCATATGATTAAATCCTTTCTATTAAATTTTTAAACGCCAGACATATCATACATTTCAAGAATTGGTCCCATAACTGCAAACATGATAAATCCAACAACTACAGCCATAACTATGGTCATAATCGTTGGCATATTTTCAGTTAATTTATCAGTAAGCTCAGTGAGTTCTACTTCATAATTTCGAGCAACGGTCAAAAGCATAAAATCAAGTTTACCACTTTGTTCGCCTGTGTTAATTAAATAGATTGCCATAGGTGGAAATAGTCCTGTTTCTTTTAAAAATGGAGTGATTTTACCCTGTTTGATAATTTTATCTTTAGCTTCGGTTAATGTTTTGACTAAAATACTGTTATCAATAATATCGCATACGATATCAAGTGCTTGTGATAAATTAACGCCGCTTTCTAAAAGCATGCCTAAAGTATTACAAAATTGAACAATAGCGCTTGTGCGTGAGAAAAATTTTATCAAAGGTAATTTTAATTTTAATTGATCCATCGTTCGTTTACCTGATGCAGTTGATCGCCAATATTCAAATATGATAACGATGCTAAGTAAATTTAAAATGATTGCTAAATAATAATTTGTGATTAAATGTGATCCTGTAATTAAAATTTGCGTTGCAAAGGGTAATTCTTTACCCGTTGATTTGAGCATGCTTTGTAAGTTTGGTATAACTGCGACCATGATCATAATAACCACTAAAACGATTACGCCAATTTGAACCATAGGATAAAATAAAGCGCCACTGACTTTTTTTGAAATTTCATCTTGACGTTCAAGATATTGTGTTAATCGTTCCAAAATTGTTTCAAGTTTTCCTGTTGCTTCACCAGCACGAATAAGTTGAATATAAATTTTGCTAAAAGTTTTTGGGTATGAAGCTAGTCCGTCAGCAAGTGTTTTGCCTTCTTTAATTCCATCTTTTAAACTAATAATAATAGATCGAAGTTTTCCTTCAAACTGTTCAGATAAAAGTTCAAGTGATTGAAAAAGTGGAACACCAGACTTGAGTAATACTGCAAGTTGTTTAGTGAACATGATTAAATCTTTTGTTGTTACCGGTTTTTCGAATAATGAACCGATAAAAGAACTGGATGTGCCTTCGGTTTGTAGTTTTATTTCAAAAGGGAATAAACCTTGAGCGGTTAGTTGTGCTCGAATTGATTCTGTTGAAGAACCATCCATCGTGCCGCTTATTTTTTTTCCTTCTCGAGATAGGGCTTTGTAAAAATAAAGCGCCATAAAATCCTTGTGATTCTTGTAAATATTTATTTTTATTCTATGTTTAAAGTATCATGAATAAAAATAAACAAATACAAATTTATTAAGCATATCGGGGGAGGAAGAAAAATATGAAATGTAAATTAGTTCCGAATATACTTATGGTTATGTTTGTTTTGCATTCAAATATTGTTGTAACTCAACCGTTAACAAAAGTCAAAAACAAACCGCAAGTAACGCTAGAAACGGTTGACGCAAAAATTTCAAATTCAGAATTTAAAGAAGATGATCAAGCTGCTGCCACGCTTACGCGTCAAGAAGTTGATTTGATTAATTTTTTCTGCAAACCAATAGAATTTACTCCAGAAGGAATTAGTTACTATTTTAAATATGTATACAATCATCCGGAGTATGTTCATTACTTGCCCTATAATTTTTCACACATGATTCAATTTTTGGAATATGGACTTAAATCTGGACAAAATGAACAATTTGCAGGATCTGTAATCAAAATGTTTATGCAAAAAATTAAAGCTGCACCATATGTTGAAGCTGAAAATTTTGCAGAATTTTTGCCAAAATTAACCTGCGCTATGAAACCATTTTTAGAAAAAAAAGAAGCAAGTTTTTTGCATGAAATGCAAATTGTGATTAAAGAAAAATTAAGTAAAATTTTTGCACAATATTTTTCATATTTTCAAAAAAATCCTGATGCTTTTATGGCGAATTTGTCTGAACAAATAGCAAAACAGACAAATTTAAGTATCACACAACAACACATTGATGTTGAACATTTAAAAAAAGACGTTTTAAGATTTTTAGAAT
>JAGOPI010000035.1 GCA_017992075.1 Candidatus Babeliales bacterium | reverse complement strand
GTTTATCAAATAGTAAAGTTATAGATATACTGAAAACAGAGCGTGATAAATTTAATCAACGTGAATTACAATTGAATGAGAAAGAAAAAGCAATAGATAAATCATTTCAAGAAGAAAAAATAAAATTATTGTTAAAACAAATTGAAAATGAAGCACAATCTGTAGAAAATAGAAAAAATTTGTTGTTCAAAGAAGCAATAATTAATCAAAAACTAAAATTTATGAAAAATGAAGCATTTCAGCGTCAAATTCTTGAACAAGAACAACAATCTCGAAATCAAGAATTTCTAGATGCTGCTGCAAATTTAAAACGACTGCAAAAATCTTCTAAATTAGAAACTGAAGGTTGGGGTGCATGGTTTAGAAAAAAAATCAATGCATGGCGATCTGTTGGATCTTCAACGCCAAAGAGTGTTAATCTTGATTTGGTAGGTGATTAATCCTTTTTTCGTTTTATAAATTCAGCAATATCATCATTTTTGCCGGATACGACAAGTTCATCATCATGCAAGATTGTATAACTTTCATTGATTGAAATAAATTCTTTGTCGCGTTTAACGCCAATACAGTTGATTTTAAAACTACCAAAAAAATCTAACTCTTTTACTTTTTTGCCGATAAAATTTTCAGGACTAGAAATTAAACCGATTGAAAATGATTTGCTGAGCCGTGATAGATTGTTAAATGGTGAGCTTAAAGTATCAGCTAAATCTATTGCTGTTTCTTGTTCAGGTCGAACAACAAGGTCAACTTTGAGTAAATCTAAAATCTCTTTTTGAGTTTGTGATGTTGCTCGAGCAATCACTTTGACATGTTTGAATCTTTTTTTAATGATTGCTGCGATTAAAATTGATTGTGCAATATTTTCGCCAATTGCAATGATGGCAACATCAATTTCTTCAATACCAATTGCTTCAAGTGATGATGCATCAATGATTTCAGTACGTATTGCTTGTGTAACATAATTTTGTACTGCTGCAATTTCATGTTCATCAGCATCGATTGCAAGTACTTCTGCATTGTGTTCAGCTAAACTTTGTGCAAGTTGTTGTCCAAACCGGCCAAGACCAATGATACAAAATTTCATAATTTTTTTCCTATGTTTAAAAGGTATAACTTTTTATTTAATATCTGGATCCCAGATCGTAGTCTGGGATGACAAGGCGGAAAGCTTTCCATTTTTTCATCATTTTTTCTCTCATTGTTGTAATTACGCAGGACAAACGTAAGGGGCTTTTTTATTGAAGTCTTGGCGTAGGTTGAAGGATTAATGTTTTTCATTTTGTCATTCCAAACTTGATTTGGAATCCAGAAATTTATAAAAATCTTTAACATTTCATTAACCTAAAATTACATGTTCTTTTGGATATGAAATATCACGTAATTCACTGATGCGTTTAATACTTAAAATAATTGCAAGAGCTCCAATTCGTCCAATGATCATTGAAATAATCATAAAACATTTTCCTAGTACAGAAAATTCTGCAGGATCTTTAATAGCTGTTCCGTTATTTGAAAATGCAGCAAAAGCGCTAAATAGAATATCAATAAAATTCCAATTGCTTTCAGTGATGAGTAGACAAAAGGTGATGAGTGTTATCCATGATAAACTTAAAGCAATGATTGCCATAGCTTTGTACACTTGATCATCAACGATGTGACGTCCGTACAACATAGCGTGACGTTTTCCTTGAATGGCAGTTTTAATAATGGCTAAATAAATTGCAAAAACACTTGTTTTAATACCACTACCCGTTGAAAGTGGTGCTGAACCAATAAACATAGAAAGCATAGCAAGTACAAGTGTTGCCAAATGTACTGTTGCAAAAGAAACTAAAACAAAACCGGTACTTTTCATGGCGATACCAGTAAATAAGACAACGTATAATTTTTGAGTCCATGGCATATCAGCTAAGGTATGATTGCGTTCAAGCATCCAAAAAAGTATTGATCCAATAAAGCTGGTTACTAAGTAAGTTCTTAAAACTAATTTAGTATGCCAGCTAATTCCTTTGCAGGGTGAAAGTATAAAATATTTATTGCTAATTTCATGCCAAGTAACAAAACCTAAACCGCCAATAATCATTAAAAATATGGTCGTTATAATCATTAAAGGATTGTGATTGTATTCAATCATTTTGTCTGGAAATAAACTAAATCCTGCGTTACAAAATGATGAAACTGAATGAAAAACTGATAGAAAAATTGCTTTTTTGAGTGGATAAGTTTTGTACATTGTTGGCAAAACAATTAAAGCTCCTACAATTTCAGTAATAGCGGTTAGCTTGATGATGAAAAATAATGTTTGTTTTGTATCTTTAAAACTTTTAAGTGATAAAATTTCACTCGCAATTACTTGGGTATAAATTCCTAAGTTTGAAAACATGTAGACAAAACTTAAACTCAATGTCATTAGTCCAAGTCCACCAAGTTGCATGAGGCATAAAATAATGATGTGACCAATGTATGAAAAATTTTCTAAAGGGGTCGTTGTTAGTCCTGTAACTGTTGTAAGTGATGCAGATGTAAAAAAAAGATCAATAAATGGAATTTCTGTAACTCTGCAAGCAGGAAGTGCTAAAACTATTGCACCTAAAAATGTTGATAACAATAACGATAGTAAAATCATATGCTGAGGATAATATTTTAAAAAATATCGGCCGTGCGTTGCGATCATAGCGTTCCTTTTTTTTCAAATAACATAAACTCTAGCATACTTGTTCTATTCATAGTTGGTCAATGTCCACGGTGAGTTTTGATAGTTGTTGTTAAATTAGCAAGATTTTTTGTAAATAATTTTGAGCTTGATCAATTTTGATACGTTCTTGTAGACCAGTGTCTCGATGACGTGCTGTAATTGATTGATCTTCAAGTGTTTGAAAATCAATGGTAAAGCAAATTGGTGTACCGATTTCATCGTTTCGTCGATATCGTTTTCCAATTGATCCAGATTCATCAAATTCAATATTGATGAACTGTTTTTTTAAATCTAAATATAATTTTTCTGCTGGTTCATTTAATTTTTTAACTAGTGGAAGTATGCACGCTTTAATTGGTGCAATTGAAGGATGTAGTTTTAAAACAACTCGAGTTTCACCATCCATGACATCTTCATGATATGCATCAAAAAGTAATGTTAAAAACAATCGTTCAACGCCGACTGATGTTTCAATAACTGTTGGCATTTCGCTTGTGCCTGTTTCTTGGTCAAATACTGACTGATCTTTTCCTGAATGTTTGCTGTGTTGTGTCAGGTCAAAAGTGCCACGATGAGCAATACCTTCAAGTTCCTTGAATCCAAAAGGAAATTCATATTCAACATCAAACGTGCATTTGCTGTAGTGAGATAATTTTTCTTTTGGATGTTGATACATGCGAATTTTTTTGATGTCTAAACCGATGCTTGCGTAAAATTCTTTTCGTTTTTCAACCCAATAGTTGAACGCGTCCATGCTTGTTGCATCTTTGCAAAACCATTCAAGCTCCATTTGTTCAAATTCACGCATACGAAATAAAAACTGTTTTGGCGTAATTTCGTTACGAAAAGCTTTGCCAATTTGAGCAACACCGAATGGTAATTTTGCTCTGCTGGTCGACAAAATATTTTTAAATTGAACAAAAATTGTTTGTGCAGTTTCCGGTCTTAAGTAGGCTTTTGCACTTTCGTCTTGAAGTGCGCCTAAATTTGTTTGAAACATGAGGTTAAAATCACGTATTGCGGTCCAAGATTTGATACCGCATGCAGGGCATGGTTTTTCAACGTTGATATTGTCATCATCAGTTCTGAATCGTTTTTTGCAGTTCATGCAATCAATCATTGGATCATGAAAATTTTCAATGTGTCCTGAAGCTGTCCACATTGCTTGAGGACCGATCAATGATCCATCCAAAAAGAAAATTTCACCTAAATTGTTGTCAATGATCGATTTTTTCCAAGCGTCCTTGATGTTTTGTTTCATCAGGTACCCTAAGTGGCCAAAATCATAAATTCCATTGATTCCACCGTAAATGTCAGCTGCTGGGAACACAAATCCCTTACGCTTACAAAGGGATACGATTTTATCAAGGGTTACTGTGGAGTTGGGTACAACAGGATTGGTCATTTCATTTGACATACAATTTTCCAATTCTTTTCGTCATTCAAGACTGGATTGAGTTTCAATTAACGCTTCTGATCTTAACTGTAGCAAAGATAGCTGTTTTGTAAATGAAACAGGGCGTAAAACTCTTGTTTTTGTCTTTAAATATAGGGTATTTTAAAGATATGTTCGTACAATTTTTTAAAGGGGATAAGTTTATGTTAAGTCGTCAAAAATTATTGATTTATATCTTTTTAACTATTTCACCATTTATTGTTGCTGAAATTCCAGAATTTTCAAATTATCCAGAATTTGAAGTTGGTCCTGATCGAAATGATATTGCAGAGCGGAATCGAGCTCGAAATGAAGCTGAAAATAGGGAAAATGAACGACTTGAAAAATTTAAAAAATCATCATTTTGGGATAAAGTTAAAAGCTTAAAATCGGGTGATGTAAGTTTTAAAGAAGCTTGGCATGGTAAACCTGATGATGACAAAATTGATGTGGCACGAAAAAAAGCAGCTTTTGGTGCAACAAGAGATGAGGTTCGTGACAATATTTTTAAAAGTAAGCCAAAAGAAAGCGTTGATGCCTTACTAGAAATGCATATGACACCTAAAGAAATTGAATATCAAAAAGATTTGGCTGATCGTGAAGTTAGAATGACTAAATCAGAAAAAGTTCGACAAGCAAAATTGAAAGAAATTCAAAAAGCAAAAGAAGTTAATGATTTGGTTGAAAAAGAAAAGCAAGCTGTAACTCTTGAAGTGCAAAATTATAAAGGATTAATGAAATTAGATAATGATGGAATGCTTAATAAAGAAATGATTAATGAATATAATGTAGAATTTGATACGTATGAAATGACATATAAAAAGTTAGCAGAAAAATTAAAAAATGAATTTTTGAATACTAAAAATAATAAAAACATAGAAGAGTTTACAGAACAATTACAAACAATGAAACACCAAATAACAGTAGAATTGAGTAAAAAAATAGATTCAATTCTTTCAAAACATAGCGGTGATGTAAAGTAGGATATTTTAAAATAAATTTTAAGCTTAAATGTTGATTATAAATTTTGCTCAAGGGGGTTTGAAGTGCAAAATTTTAGTAAGCGAATAATATTAAGCGTTGCTAAAAGTTTGCAAAATTTTGCAAATTATTTTAAATCAGAGCTATAAAAAATAGGGGCTGTCCTAGATAAGATCGTTTTTATTTGTTGATTTTGCCCATTTGATCAACATTTTCAATTGTTTTTTTGGTGATGAAAAATTAAACCTCCATTCACACTCTTTTAAGAATAATCTAAAGTTCTTTTTTGGTACACCATTAAATTTTCTCATGTGTCTTTTTGCTTGATTCCAAAAATTTTCAATTCCATTAATGTGATTTCTTTTATCTGCAAAAAGCTTGCTATGATTAATTCTTTCATGTTTAAAATCTGATACATCAAGAGCATTATA
>JAGOPI010000011.1 GCA_017992075.1 Candidatus Babeliales bacterium | reverse complement strand
TGGTTATCTTGGTATCGAGGTCTTAAAATTTGTTGGGCAAAATCTAAAATCTCTCATTTGTCTTTTTTGCAAATTGCTTGTTCTGCTCAACTTTTTAAGATGTCTGGAATTTTCGTATAGGCTCTAATGTTAGTTTGTTTGAAGAATATCTTTTATTTCCAAAATATGATTCTTTAATTGCAAAACTTGGAGGATTTGATGGTGTTAAATTAATATTAGAAAGTAAAATTAGAATAACTGATGGAATTGTGAAAATCAAATTTCAACAATTACTTGATAAATTTAATTACTTGATAAAATTATTTAATTACTTGATAAATTAAGAGGATTAAAAAAATCAAAAGAAGAAAAAAAATAAATAATCAATGTTGTATTTGTTTTAGATGTAATAATATTTTATAAAAAAGATCTTTGCCTTTAAAAATCAATATGGGCAAAGATCTTTTTTATGTTAAACTGTCTGCACGTTTACATAATCTTTTTTTTGTAACATAGATGTAAAGATACATGTCGTATTAATATAACGATGAAATTTAAATTATATGAATGTTATTCACGAACAGATTTGGCAAGATTTTTTAAAAATTATTCGCGAAGAAGTTGGATCGCGTGTTATTGAAACATGGATTAAAGCGGTTACGTTTTCGCATTATGATTCTATGAATCGTAATTTGTATGTTTGCGTGCCAAATCTGTTCGTAAAAAATTGGGTTGAGGTTCATTATAAAGATCTTTTTTCAAAACATTTAAAACGATTACTTGGTGTTGAAAATCTTTCTATTCATTTTATGATTCAAAATGGTGGTGGAGCTGTGATTGCATCACCTATTGAATCAGCAAAAATTTTGCCAGCTATTCAAGAACCTGTGCGTAAAAAAAAGAATGAAATTGTAAAAAAAACGGTTAATGCTACAAATTTTTGTCCTACAAAATTAAATCCAATGTATACATTTGAAACGTTTGTTGTCGGTGATAATAATCAATTTGCTTATGCTTCCGCGCAAGCCGTTGCAGGTAAAATTGGTTGTTTATATAATCCTTTACTTTTGTATGGTGGTTCCGGATTAGGAAAAACGCATTTACTGCATGCTATTGGAAATCAAGTACTTCAAATTCATAGTAATATGGTTGTTTTATATCAAACAGCAGATCGTTTTATTTCTGAATTTATTCATGCAATCAGATTTGATAGTGTTGCTAAATTTCAAGCAAAATATAAAGAAGTTGATGTTTTATTGGTTGATGATATTCAATTTATGGTCAACAAGGAACAAACTCAGGAAATATTTTTTCATATTTTTAATAATTTATATGAATCAAATAAACAAATTGTTTTTTCTTGTGATACTTTGCCTCGATATCTTGGTGGTCTTGCAGATCGATTAAAATCGCGTCTTGAATGGGGACTTATTGCAGATGTGCAAATTCCTCAACTTGAAACAAAAATTGCAATTTTAAAACGTAAAGCATTTTTACAAGGTGAATCGCTTGAAGAATCGGTTGCTCAATTTATTGCTCAACAAAATATTTACAGTGTTCGAGAACTTGAAGGTGCGCTTATTCGAGTTTTAGCTTATGCTTCACTTACAGGGCAAACTATTACGGTTGATCTTGTTCGTAAAGTATTAGGAACATCGTGTGAACAAAAATCGGTTGTTAGTCAAATTGATTTTTCAACAATTGTAAATTTGATTAAAAAACATTTTGCTTATGATTTGCAAATGCTTCGATCAAAGGATCGTAGTAAAGGTGTAAATCATGCACGACAACTTGCAATGTATTTAATGAAACAATACACAAATAAATCATTGCGAGAAATTGGAGAATTTTTGGAACGTAAAGATCATACAACTATTACGCATGCTGTACAAAAAATTACGGCTTTAAAAGCTCGTGATGAAAAATTATCATTTTTTTTAAGAACGATTGAAGAAGAGTTAGGTTAAAATTTTAAAAAGTTGTCATATGTTCGCGGCGTTCTTTTTTATTTCTACAAACTATATTGCAAAAACCTTTACCTGCAAGTTCTAGAATCCAACCACTATATTTTTTAGCTTTCATGCTACGATCAAGTCCGACCATTAATCGAAAATCTTCAGTATCAAGTAAAACGTAATTATGTGTTCCTTTTTCGATCACAATGTTTCCAGAATGTGGATCAATTAAAAATCCAGTATCTGTTGCAATTTTCATCGATAAACGATTTAAATCCGCTTGAGGTTGCTTTGATTCTGTTTCAATAAAATCTGAAATCGTTGCATAAATACTTGGTAGATACATTGTTTCTTGATATCCATTACAATTCCATTCAATTTTAAGGTCATAATTTTTATTTGGTTTCCAATACCATTTACGAGGAAATTGTAATGATTTAAGATAAAATGGATTATAACTAAGCATGTTTTTAATACGTTCTAAATTTGGAATTCGTGTAAAATTTGAAAGATGACGTAAGTTTCCACCAACAACAAATCGTCCCATAGCTTCAATACTTTTTGAGCTGAAAGGTTGTACGATTGTGTGTGGATGTTCGATGGAAAGTTTTAAAACGAATGGATAATTTTTATATTTTACAATGATCAAGCCTGAAAGTGTTTTATAGCTAAAATCTTGGTCTTTCAAAATTTTAAAATGTGTGAATTTTTTTTGACCAACTTTGATTTCTTCAAGAAATTCTTGAGCTAATTTTGACAGTGTTGTACCTGAAACGCTGCCTGTTCCATTGCGAAATTGGATTATTTCTTCAGGCAATAGATGCTGATCAAAATAAAGTTGATTGAACCCATTTTTGATAGGATTAAGCCGCAAATAAGATTGACCTTGGTTTAATTTATAATATTTTTTGGGAATTTTTTTTTTCGATAATTTGTAGCTTTTTGCAGATACCCAAGTTTGTGCGTATTCAGGATCTGTTGATGTTACGATAATTTTTGGAGTGATACTTTGATCTTCAGGCCTTGAAGGTTTGCGGCAATTAAGAAAATTATTTACCAGCAAGAGTGATAAAATGATTAAAGAGGTCTTTGAAAAAAGAGCTTTATTCATACATATTTGTCTTTCGTAAAGATGCTTATATTATACTATTTTTGCCATTTTTCTGCAAATTTAGACCTGTTTTAAGGCAATTCTTCATTAAATTGATTAAATAGCTATTTTTGCTCATTTTTGACAAGAACCATTTGTTGTGGTTGTCTTGGTGTGCTAGAAAACCAGTAACATGATGTTGTAACTTATAATTGTACGTAAGGATGGGGCAAATGGTTCATACAAGTAACGCTCAAAATGACAAAAAGTTATTAACAAAATTGAGTGATTTTTCTAAAAACATGACGCAGCATCATCATCTTGAAAATCTTTCAGAATTTGTTTTACATGATGTCTGCACAATCGATCAATTTCAAGTACCGAAGGCTGCTTATTTGGTTAATAACCCTGATTTTATCTGTTTGAAAGGTATTGCTGGATATCATGTACCAGAAACTTTTAAAAACGGTGATTTGTGGACAAATCAAAAGGCTTTTACATCGCACATGAAAAGTTCTGATTTTAATCAAAAAGTACGATCTGTACAAGATTCAGCTTTAATTTTAGATGGTCGCCGCATGGATGATAAAAAAATCTATGGACTTGCCGATCAGCTTGAAATTAATAATCCAATGTATCACGTTTGGGAGATGAAACATGATAATCAGGGTGTATTGATTTTTCAAAAACCGCAAGATTTTGAAATAGGTGAAGAGCATTTTTTACGATTTTTATATATGCTTTCATTTTGCCCTGTTTTTTAAGTAAAATCTTGTTTTAACTCTATTGGCTCCTGTATCCTATAAGCATAAGGAATATTCTTAAAAAAGGGAGAAATGGGACCATGGGGAAAAAAAACGCTTCAGCTCGTATCAAAAACAAAGTCAAAAAAATGATCGCTCGATCAATTGCTCATATGGAAAAAACAATTGGTAAAGAACGTCAATCATATCAAGTTCGACATCATAAAAAGAGTAAATAATCTTTAAGTGTTAAAATTAAGCAGTTTTAGGAGCTGAAGGCATTGAAGGTTCCTTAGGTTCAATAGGCATTGTTGCTGGAATCATCGTTGGTGCAGTATGATATTCAGGTAGCATTTTTGGCTCAAAAGAATGTTCAGGCATTATTTTTGGTTCAGCAGCTTCTGGGTGATCAACCATTGGATGAGTTTCTTTTGGCGTAGCAAGTTCAGACTTTGAGGGCTTGTTTTCTTTTTTGCAGCAAGAACACCAGTCACATCCAGCAAAAGTTAAAATTAATAAAATTGAAGAAAGAATTGAGATTGCTTGAAATTTTTTAGGCATATTAAAATCCTTTTTTATGAACTTTTTAAGGTATCAACAATTTTAATTTTTGACACATGAGCTGTTGCATACCAACAGGCAATCATGCTAATAAAAATTGTTATGATAAAAATAGCACAAAAAACAGACAATTCAAGCTTGATAGGTAAATAATCAGAATCATACACATTATCAGGTAATTTAATGCAAGGATATTTTTGCAAAGCTAATCCAATAAGCCAAGCAATACTCAGTCCTATGCTGCTGGCTACCGCTGAAATTATAATACTCATCGTTAAAAAAATATTTTTGATAGCTTCTTGCTGCATGCCAAAGCAGAGCAAAATCGCAATGTCCCGTTTTTTTTGATTTATGTACATGCTGATCAGTGACATAATGTTCATGCTTGCTACAAAAACAATCAACATTAGAATAAAAAACATTGCATATTTTTCTAATTTTAATGCTGAAAGAAGCGTTGGATATAAATCTTTCCAAGAATAAATGTCTTCTTTTAAACTCTTTTTTAATTCTTGAATAGTTATTGATTCATGTTGTAATTTTTTTAATTTTATATGAATTTGATCAATTGAATGATTTGGAAATAGTTTATCAAAAAATGTTTGATGACAAAAAAGCATTGAACTGTCTAATTCTTCAATGCCAGTTTTAAAAATACCAGTAATTATAGCTTGATGATGTGAGAAATCCATAGAAAGATGCAATGATTCTTCTTTGGTGCATAAAATGAAAATTTCATCATCCAAGCATAGATCTAAGCTTTCTGCAACGCGCGCACCAATTAAAATTTGATTATCATGCAGTAATTCTTCCAGTTTACTTTCTTTCGGGCTAATAATTTTGGTTGCAATGTTGCTAACTTTGCTTTCGTTTTCTGGAATAATTCCATGAATAACAAGCATGCAAGGAGTATGTTCAATTTCTGGATTACATAAAAGTGCTTGGTGATATTTTTGTAAGGCTGTATGAGTAATGTTGAGTTTTGGATCATGTAACAGCTTTTGAATATTTTCTTGATTATTTTGATGATCCTGCATGTTGATGATTAAATCAGGATAAATTGATTGCATTTTTTGATACGTTGCTTGTTCAAAACCGTTCATAATTGAAATGACAAGAGCAAGGCTACATGTTGCTATTAAAATTCCGATAAAACATATTTTTATCATGAGTTTTATGGTTGCTTCATGATGTTTTGTGAATAGATAACGAATAGCTAAATGTAAAAAGTTTTTACGCATCAAATTCTCTTGTCAATTATTTTTCTTTCATATACGTTATGCATGTTATTTTATCACAATGAAAGAGTTAAAAACAGGATGGAGTTGGGTATGAAGATTCGATCTGTGCATCAATGGTTTAAGATCGTACTACTATTTGAGTGTATGTTTTTTTTAAGTGGTTGCAACAAATTGATTGAATGGGGAGAACAAAATTTTGCGCAGACGAAACGCTACTCAAAAGAGTTTGAAAAAGCTTCTCAAGCATTTTTAAGATCAACATTTGTTTACACTGAATTTACAATGGCCGCAACATTTGATGCTATTTTTTTAACAGATCAAATGCGCATGCTTTATGCCGATTATCATACAAAATTTCATGATTTAGATGCGCAACAAGCATCTATTTTAAAACAACGACTGCTCAATGAAAATAAATATTTTGTTTCATTTTATTTGATTGGAAATCAAAAAGAACATTTGTATGATTCAGGGAAAGCATTATTTACAGGTGTTTATAAAAAATTTCCAGATTTCTTAGGTTCAAAAGATGCTACTTGGAATGTTTCAATGGTTGTTGGAAATAAAACCTATGTTCCAGAGTCGGTACGTTTCGTAGATTTACCGATGGAGTATCGTAACTGTTTTGGTATTCGAATGAATCAATTTAATTCAACGTATTTGGTTCGTTTTGCAGCAAATGATGCTCAAGGCAAATCAATTTTTGATCCATTTAAAAAATATACCGTGACATTGCGTATTAAATCACCAATTTTTGATTCTGATGCGATGGTCTGGAAAAATATTGTGTACAGTAAAAATGCATAAAAAAAGGCTCGCATAATTTGCGAGCCTTTAAATTTTTTATTTTGGCAATGCTGTGCCATATTTTGTTATTTCTTCTGTAATTTTATTTAAATATAATTCTATATTTTTTTGACTTAACAATTGTTTTAACTGCTTAGCTAGATTGAATCTTCTTTCATCAAATGGAGTGACTGTGATATCGACTTTCCCTGTGTTTTTTTTTGCTATATATATTAATAGTTGAACAGTAGATTCTGAATTAGATACATACATTGATGGAATAACCCCTAAAAATCTAGGTTGGTTATTGTTTGATGAATATGAAGCCTGTGTACTCAAAATTGCTATAAAGAATAATAATTTTTTCATAAAGGTCCTTTGTTTTTAGCTAATTAAGGATTTCCAAGTGTAACGATCAATAGTTGTGTTTAAAATTAATTCAGCAACCACTTTTTCAAGTAACGGTTTATGCTGTTGCAATAATGCAAAAATTTGTTTTTCATATTTTTCTTTGATTGCAACAGCTTGAGCTTTTAATTTATCATCAATTTTTTCACCGTTACTGATCATGTTATAAATGATGTGCATAACTTCAGCACGATCTTGTTTGTTGCATTGGCTGTAAGAATCATTCAAGAGTAGTTGTAAAGCTGCACTTCCAGCAAGAAGCGCCATGCATTCTTTTTCTTGTTCTGTATTGCTTAAAAGTTCACTGTGATTTGCAGTGCATTTTGTGAACACTTCACCAAGTTTGACACGTTGTTCTTTTTTATTATCAATCAGTTTGTCATTTTCAGAGCTTTTTTCAGCTTTTGAATCGATGACCAAGCCAACGTTGGTTGTTTTAACTTCTTTGATCACAGGATTAATCGTAATTTTAACAACTTCTTGCATTGTTTGTAAAATATGGCGAGCTACTGCTTTACCAGCTTGATAGGTTGCAACAATTTTTCGTTCACCGTCAGACATCGTTTTTGCAGGTTGAATTTTACGAACTTCAGCATCAAGAGTTTTTTCAAAATCTTGTTGTGTAACTTGACGAGTTTCAATTGAAGAAAGAATGTAAGCTTCCGTAATGATTCGTTTCAAATTGTTATATGAACAGCCTTCAGTTTCTTGTGCAATGTAATCAATATATTCAGGACTTAAGTTGATACAACGTTTTGCTAATTGTTGCTCAAGATATATTTTGCGGTCATTATATTTTGGATATTCGATATGAATAATTTTTCCAAATCGTCCATCAACCAAAAGCGCTGTATCAAGTTGTTCAGGACGGTTGGTTGCACCGATAACAATCATTTGTTTGGTTGTCATGTCAACACCTTGCATGCAGGTTAAAAGTTGTGCTGTTTGTTCAGGTGATTTATCACGGTTTGTACCAATTAAATCGATTTCATCAAAGAAAATAATGCAGGGAGCGTAAAACGATGCATACCAGAAAATATATTCAATTGTCCAACCATGTATATCGCGTAAAGCTTTTGCATCGATAAAATGAAGCTCTTTATCATCGCCAAATTCATCTTCAATCAGTGTGCGTAATGCTTTTGCAAATAAAGTTTTGCCAGTTTGTGGCGGTCCAAATAGTAAAATTCCACGATGTTCTTCAATTTGTGCACGTTCATAACGTTCAGGATGTTTCATAAAGTTCGCAATTTTTTTTGCTAAAGTTTCAAGTTCTTCACAACCGACCATGTCTTTAAAGTAGACTTTTTCGTAGCCATTTTTGCTAACGTTTTGTTTTGCAGTGCCTTGTAATTTTTGATCGTAATCTTTAAGAGTTTTCCCGCTTTTTTCTTTCATCCATGCATAAGAATCTTTATACATCCATGAAAATACGTCTTTAAGATTTATTGCAAGTAATGCACCAACTGTGATAATTCCTGCTTTTTGTAAATTGTCTGAAATCATACTTAATTTTTGAAAAGGAGTGAATGTTTTAATATTTTCAGCTTGTTTGGTAGAAATTCCTTTTTCATTTGGCGTTGTTTTATAAACATAATATCCGCCTTCACGCCATTCATGTGGTCGTTGACCAATCCAATCATTATACCATGAATTGTTTGTTTCTATTTCACATTGGCATAAAATATAACCAGTAGCTATGGCTGTTGCCGCTGCAATACTAACACCTTTTGCAATCATGAAAGCATTGTATTTTTTCATGGTACGATAAAAATGATTGTACCAATGAAGGCCAACATGCTCAGTGAGTGTAACTAAATCATTAATTTTTTCTTGATTGATTTCTGCAAGATGTAAAATCGACTCTTCTTTAATAGGAGATCCACTTTGTTTTGAAAGTTGATTCATAAATGCTGAAGCTTGAACTTTAGTAAAATCTGTTGAAAGAGTTTGGATTAAATAAGTGATAAGAATATGATTAATTAAAATTCCCTGACATAAAGCTTCTTGTGTCGTTTGTACAAAAAGTTGTTCAATCATCATATTGGTAAATTCTTGGATTTGGCTTAATTCTTCAATCACTTGTTTTTTTTGTTCAGGTGTTAATTTTAATTTTCCAGCATTAATGGTTTGAAATAGTTGTTGAATACTCCAGCCAATAGTTTGAGTTTGTTCACGAGCCTGAGACATAAAATGTTGAAAAATTTCATGTTCTTTTTGTAGTTGATGCGCTGGAGTTGCTTGTTCTTGTACATTTGAAGATTTTGTAAAAATTGTTGGACAGAATGCCAATAAAAGTGTTATAGAAAAAAGACATTGAAATTTTTTTAACATTTTAAATATTCCTATGATGTCAAAATTGAGTATTTTTTGCGCTATTCAATTTGACGTTTTTAATCTTTTTATTTGTCATAAAATGGCTTATTTTTGGCTTGGTTATAGATATAAATATATTAAACAATGCTTGCATAGTTGTCAAATTTGAGCTATTTCTAACTTAATTATTGAGTTTGTCGTTGCTCAACTTATAAATTCAAAATATGAAAAATAAATAAATTAAATGATTTTTAAGGAGTTTTATAATGCGTCAAACAGTAAAATTCTTTTTATTAATACTACCAATGATCTGTCTTGTTGCATGTTTAAAACGCTCAGCTGAAAATTTTAAACCATCTGTTCATTATCATTTAAATGATGCTTTAAAAGAAGAAAACGTTGTTCCTGTTGCTATTATTGGATCTGGCCCTGCCGGATTGAGTGCATCTTTGTATGTTGCGCGCGCTGGTATGAAGGCGTTTGTATTTGCGGGTCCTGTGCCTTGTGGTCAGTTAACGCAAACTACATTTATTGAAAATTGGCCTGGACGAGATCGAGTTTTGGGTATGGATTTAATGTCTGACATTAAAAAACAAGCAGAAAGCTTTGGTGCTACAGTAATTCATGATTCAGTTATGAAAATTAATTTTGAACAGTGGCCATTTGCTATCGAGACGGAAGATGGTAAAAAGTTTAAAGCAATGGCAGTTATTTTAGCAACAGGAGCTCAACCTCGAAAACTTAACATTGTGGGAGAATCTGAATATTGGGGTAAAGGTGTTACAACTTGTGCGGTATGTGATGCTCCTTATTTTAAAAATAAAGAAGTTGTGATTTCTGGTGGTGGAGACAGTGCGGCAGAAATGGTTTTTGAGTTGGCACCGTATGTTAAAAAAGTAACGATACTGGTACGCAAGGATGCTATGAGAGCTGCAGTTGCTATGCAAAAAAAAGTATTTGAGCATCCAAACGCAGTTGTTGAGTATCATAAAGAGATTAAAGCCGTTTATGGTGATGGTCAGACTGTAACCTCAATTGATGTTTATGATAATCAGACTAAAAATACAGAACGCCGTACTATTGATGGCGTTTTTTTAGCGATTGGTCATGACCCAAATAATCAAATGTTGCAGGATGGAATTAAACTTGATGAGCATGGGTATGTACTTATGGATGGTCGTAGTCAGGAAACTTTAACTCCAGGAGTATTTGCAGCAGGAGAAATTCAGGATCCTGTGTACAGACAAGCAATTGTGGCTGCAGGAGAAGGGGTGAAGGCTGCCTTGGATGCTACTTCCTTTTTGTATGAAATCGGCTTTAATTCTGAAATCGGCTTAAAGCTTGACAAAAACTTTTTTGAACATTTTTCAGATATCAAACTTGAGCTTCAAGAAATTACTGAAAACAAAGAATTGTATGATTTGATCTTGAATGCCAAGGGTTTAGTATTGCTTGATTTTTATTCAACAGATTGTCCAGGTTGTATGCAAATGCTGCCTTCGTTAGAGGCTGTTGCTTCAAAATTGGCTGACAAACTGACTATTTTAAAAACAAATGCATTAAAAATTCGAACCACTATTTTAAGAGAGCTTTACTATGAGCATGACATTAAGGTTAAAAAGACCCCATCTTTGCTTGTTTTTAAGGATGGAAAATTGCTGGATTTGAATACGAAAATCATGACAAAATCGCAGTTAATGGAATATTTACAAAAGTTTTTATAAAAAGATAAAAAAAAGTTGCAAATCGAAATCTTTGTTTGTTACACTAAAAGTGTTATAAATAAAGGTTTTTTGAGCTTTTTAGGTATTTTGGGGGTTGCGACATGCGTTACGAATTTCAGGCGTATGTTTTTTTAATTGTTTTGGCTATTTTTGGTCAAATTATTTCACATGAATTATCTGATAATTTTCAAGCATCAATTAATGCATATCAGCAGTATTTGTTAGCAAGTAAACAAGTTTTAAATGGCCTTGAAGTTCAAACGGTTTCTTTTTCTGTTAAAAAAAATGCAGAAACTGAAGAAACTTTTGAGCGTAAAGGTCTTTTAGCTTTACGGCCAGATGCTTTAGGTACCGTTATTATTTGTCATGGATATACGCAGTCTAAGCATGAAGCGTTTTTTTTGAAAATATTATTTTCTCATTTTAATGTTTTGGCATTTGATTTTCGAGCACATGGTGAAATGATTGAAAAAGGTCAATTTTCAACAATTGGTCGAGATGAGGTGTTTGATGTTCTTGGTGCTGTACAATTTGTAAAATCTTTACCGTCATCGGTTGAAAAACCCATCATTGGATTTGGTTTTTCAATGGGAGCTGTATCACTTTTGCAAGCGCAAGCTCAATATAAAAATTTATTTGATTTGTTGATTTTGGATAGTCCTTTCGATTCAAGTAGTGCATGTATGGAACGAAACATTGATCGTATGTTAACGTTTCAATTTTTAGGAAAAGAACGAAAATTTCCAGGTAAAGCAGTTCTTATGAAAATGCTTTACAGTGAGAAAATGAGTCCGGTTGTTAAAAAGTTTTTTAGATGGGCATCTGGTATGAATCCATATGTTGTTCCAACAAAATTTGTTCCAGTTATTCCTCTTGAAAATGCAGCAAATGTTACAGTTCCTTGTTTTTTCATTTCATGTGAATGTGATAAAAGTGTACAGGTTGATTCGGTCATGCGATTGTATGATGCTGTACAATCACCGTTCAAACGATTGTGGATTACAAAAGGTAGAAAACATTGTGGTTCTTGCTTAGCGCAACCAGAACTTTACGCTTATAAAGTTAATAAATTTATTCATGCAGTACTTAAAAAAGATTTTAGAGTGTCTGAAAAAATTCGAGATGATCGTGTTGTGATTGAAACGATATAAGAATTAAACAGGTGAAAAGGTAGGGAGAATTATGAAGCAAATGTTGAAAACGTTATTTTTGGTATTACTTTTACCAACAATAATAGTTCCAAAATTTAAAGATGTTCATAATGATGCAGAATTTCAACGACTTATGAATCAATATCAATTTACAATTGTTTGTTTTGCTTCAGCAAAAGGTACTGAAGATCAAAAAGAGGATTTTAAAAATTTAAAAAATCGTATGATGGCAGCATCAAAACGTGATGATTTTAAATTGTTGCGTAAAGATGTTGGATTTTTAATGATTGATAGTGGATCATCAAAAACTGCTGATTTATCTCATGATTATAAAATTTCAAAATTTCCAACATGTTTAGTTTTTAAAGATGGCAAAGTTGTTGATTCAACATTATTTGCACCAAAATCAACATCAGATATTATAAATTTTTTAGATAAAAATGTTGGCGATCAATTAGATACTTTAATTTCTGATCGTAAGGAAGATGCACGTTTAACTCGTGAAGAAAACATTGCAAGTTACTATCAATATGCAAGTTCTCCATGGATTAATCCACCATATCCTTGGATGCCGTATGGTTATTATCCGTACTCGCGCTGGGGTGTGTATCCATACGGCCTTGGTTGGAATTACGATTGTTAAAAAAAGATATTTCTGGGAAAAAAGTCTCGCAATGAAAAGCGAGATTTTTTTTTATTTGTCTAAAATGTCAATATAATCGAAACAAACAAAAACTTTATTTCTTGTTTGTTCTTTAGCTAAACGTACAATTTTAAGGTTTTTTGCACGATCTAAAAGTTCTTTTGCGGTATTGTAGGTTTTTTGTAAATGTTTGGCAACGGATGCAATACTGACCGCTGGATATTCAAAAAGATAATCTAAAAGTAACAACATTTGTTCTTGTTGTGCAGGGCGCATATCACTTTGTTTAATTTTTTGTATCATGCTGGTGTGCAAAGCGTAAATTTTTAATGCTCGAGCGTGTGCATCTTGGCAACTTTCATGCATCACTTTTAAATAAAATAAAATCCATGCTTCATAATTGCCATCACGGCGAACAATGTCTAGTTTGTCATAATATTCATGGTGATATTTTTTAAAATAGTAGGATGGGTATAAAAGTGGCACGGATAGTAAATTTTTATCAAGCAGCATGAGAACAATAAGCATACGTCCAATGCGACCATTGCCATCAAGGAATGGATGAATAGTTTCAAATTGAACGTGTACTAATCCCGTTTGAATTAAAGGGCCCAAATTGTCATCATGATTTATATATTTTTCTAACTCTGACATGCATTCTGGTACATCAAATGCTGGAGCTGGGGTTAAATTTTCAACCTTAACGGCTTGTTTGCGATATTGTCCTGGGCTTGCTTTTTCTTGTGATCCACCTTGTAATAAAGTTTCATGAGCTTGATTGATGACGCGATTCATGAGTGGCAGATTTTGGATTTTTATCATTTGTACAGCAGTTTGTGTTGCTTGATAATAATTTAATACCAGTTGTGTTTGTTTATCAAGTTGAGTTTCAAAAAGTGGCTTGGTAAAAACATCAAGCAATGTTGTATGAATACCTTCAATAGAAGATGACAATTGCGCTTCTTTTATAACATATGATTTTACAAATCGTTGAACGCTCGGAATTAAATGAGCAATTTCATTAAGTTGTTGTAATGTTTGTAGCGTAATGGTTTGAAGTTGGTCAATTTCAGATGAAATGACAAATGGTGGATTTGCCGGTGGTAAAGGGAATGGGATAAAATATTCGGTTGATTCTAAGCGCTTGATAGTTCCTGATTTTCGTTGCATTCACTTTCCTTATTTCAAAAAAGCAACAATATTTGAAATAAGGTTACTTCTTTTTACGCCTTATTTCAAATATTGTTCTTTTTTCAGACTTGCATCTCAATTTAATTTTGGTGTATGGTGAGGACGGTGTAAAAAAGTATTTAAAAGAAAAAGGAAGCGCATGAAGCAAAATCGTTTTTTAGGCATATTCTTTGCCGGGTGTATATTTTTAAGTTTGTCATGGTCGTATGACGTGCAAGCAATGGAAGTAATTGAAGATGCAGAAGGTAGCGCAGTTGCAATTTTGGATAAAAGCACGGGTGATATGCTGGATCTTTCGGGAAAAACAGAAGAAGACATATCTGCAATATCAGAATCAATTGAAAAAAATGAATTTACAGATTTAGATACATTGGCTGAAAAATTTGATTTTTCTGAAGAGGAAATTTTAAAGGCTGATTCTCCAGAGGCCAAAGCTTTTGCAAAAGATAATGAAGCCGTTGATCAAGCTGTTACTAAATTGAAAGATGAAAAATTGTCTGCTTCTGGTGTAAAGGATGATGCAGATCAAGGTGCAAACGCTGTTAAAAATTTAAAAAATGATCGAGCTTATTTAAAATCTTTAGAAACAGCTCAGAGATCTTTTAAAGATTTTGAATCACAGTTAAAAGATAAATTATCTGAAGATGTAAAATTATTTAAAGGGCCACCAGTTCCTACGGTTGAAGATTTGCGTAAAGCTTGTAACAGCAGCTTGAGTGACATGCATGGTGCAAGTATGGAAAGATTAGATAATTTAGGAGTATCTTTAGGTGATGTTGCAAAAACGATGGGTGAACAACAAGCAGATTTATTTAAAGAAATTAAAAATGCAAAGACTGTTGATGAGTTGCAAAATCTTAAAATTAAAATTGATAAATTAAATGTTCTTTCAGATACCGTTGGAAAAGGGTTAGATGATTTGCATGGAAATTATGCATCATCAGATGCTTTAAAAGAAAATATGCGGGATTATGCAAAAAATGTTAACAATTTTGAACTTAAAGCTGAAACTATTTTAACTGATGCAACAGATTCGGTTGAAAGTGGATTAGATAGTTCTTTAAATGTTATGAAAACGAAAACATCAAGCGTTGTACGTGATGTTGACGGAAAAGTTACAGCTTTGTCAAAAAAAGTTGATACAGCAATAGATAATCTTGGATTTGCTGATCGTGCAAGAGTGCGCAGGGGGCGACTTGATGAAAATTTGGCAGAAGCTGCTGTAAGGGCAAAACGATATATCAGTAATGATTTAACGGGCGACATTGCCGATGGTTTTTCTTCGGTTGGTAGTAAAATTAAAGGCGCTGTGAGTAAAACGGCAGAACTTCTTGGAGAAGGTGCAAAAATGCTTGTTTCTGGTGTCATGTTCATGATACCAAATATTTTTCAATCAGCATTTTTGGCACAAAAACAACGTCAATCAGAACTACAAACGCTTGCAAACCCGATTAAATTTGGTGATTGGGTTTTTCAAATTCCAGATTCTTGTTTTAATTTTTCAAATCCTTCCGCAACGTTGCCAATTTATGTGCGGGTTCCTGTTGAAAATGTTGGAGATACTGTCTCATTGCAAATGGCAACACATTATAACCAAGATGTGTCAGGTCCGACAACTGCAAATGCAGTTTCTGCGGCGATCCATTCAGTTGGTGCAACGATTGCTTCATTTGGTGGTAACGTAACTGCGCGACCAAATCGATATGAAATGAATGAAACTGCGTATTTGGCGCAAAATCCAGGTATCGTGTTGGCATATTTTGCAAATAATTATCCACAGTGGGGATCTGTACCGTTGACAAGCAGTCAGTTTGGTGGTCAAGTTATTGATATGAATGGTGTTATTATTGATGGATCTGGTAATCAAATTAGTGCAACTGGAATTATTGGATTTGAAGCATATCCATTGGTAACACCATTTGATTGGCACCCGCAACCGCCACAATCACCATTGACTCCTGATAATATGAAAGATTTTTGTGCAACAATGAGTAGCCGTATGGCATTATCAGGTGATGATGTAAAATATATAGAATATTCAACGATTGGTGAAGGAGCTGCAGGATCAACTGGTTCTAGTGGGCTTCAAATGGCATTTGATTGTTCTTGTTTAAATCCTGAAAGTGCTGAAGTTTGTGTACCTGAGAATTGTGCAATGAATAATATTTTACAAAAATATGGAGCAGGTTGTTCATTTGAAGCAAAATTACTCGGTTCAGTTCAACCATTATTTGGTTGGGGTAGTAAGCAATATCCGTTATTGATTAATCCAACGACATTTCCAGGGTATTCAGGTCAATCTCAAGCAACAGCTTTTAAAATTGGTAAATCAGGTGAAATTGCAAATTTTGCAGATCCGAAAAAAAATCATGCATCGTTAGGGTGTTGGGTTTATTTGTCGGCAAATACTCCATTTGCACAAGCAGTTGCTGGAAATAGTCAAAATCAAGGTTCAACTGCAGGATCATACGTTGATTATATTATTTTCTTGAATGAACAAAATGAACAAGTTCCTTTGATGGTACCTGTACAAACTAAGTATGTAGCATCTCCAGCTTCTACTGGAAAAATAACAGCTTCTGCAGTTTTGCAAACGTATGGAACTTACACAACTCTTGCTCAAAATCCTGCAATAAAATATTGGACAAGTCTTGCAGCATTTGACACAAGTACAAATGGACCATTGCCAGGATTTGCAGATGAAAATGGATATCCTATAAAATATTCAGTAGATCCAACAGATGTGAATGCTTCTACGCTTGGAATTGGAGATGAAACACTTGGGGGAGCAAAAGGTGTCATTGCGAGTGCGATTACTGATCTTGGAACGTTTACAGAACTTTCTGCACAATTTGCAACACATCAAGCAGCAATGCAATACAAAATTGAAAATGGACCATTTACCTATGGTAATCTTGAATTAACTTTGAGTAATTACAACATTACTGTTCCAGGATCTGCTGCGGGTGCAGCTGCGCAAGCGGTCGTTCCGTTGTATCAAGGTTCAAGTTGTTTTGGTTCATTTGAAGATGATTTGCTGGTAGCTCTTGATGCAAATAATAATTATTTAACATTGCCGGATTCAACTGTTGCTATGTTTTATAGTTTGATTACTGATGTTGGTTATAAAGTGGTAAACAATAGTTTAGTACCTTCTGATTTTTCAGAAGCTGCAATGCTCCAGCAGTTACCAACAACTCCAGTGACCTACAGTATCGTCAATACTGTTTCAACAAAAAGTATTTACAATGTTCTTGATCAACTTTTAGAAGAAAGTCTTGAAGGTACTTATCCATTACCGTCAGGAACAACATCATATATTTCACCAGCTCTTGATGCATATGTTATGGCGCAACGCAAAAGTTGGGTAGCAAATTTTGATTCATCAGGACAAAAACAAGGTATCACCATTGGTGATTTAACTTGTAGCTTTCCTGCAGAATTTAATACAACCGTAGCTCTTGCAAGTAATGCCTTTTTTTACGAAATTGTACCAAATCCTTCAGCGGTATTTTGTGATAAAGATCTTTTCATTCTTACAACATCTTCACAGCCTACACTTGCTAATTTGACTCCAATTAATGCAGAAGATGCAGAAGAAGCATCAACGTATGCCGTCAGTTTAGTTACAGGATTTGTGTTTGATATGCATGGAAACCAGGTAATGAATGGAACGGTTCCTGTTCGTGTAACAACTCCTGTCGCATCAGTGCAAACAATGAATGGTTCTATGAATAAATCTCAAACAATAACAGGTCAAATTTATACAAAAATGATAACACAGTTTGATTTTGCAAATTTTACAACTCAAAGCTTTGAGCAAAAATATCATAATTGGTCAGAAAATTATGAAGTACAAATGCATCGACCAATGGGACCATTTAGTTTTGGTTCTTTAAATGTTGGAATTTTTGCAGGAGATGAAGCAATTGGAAATTATGTGTATTTTCCTGCACAAAATATGCATCAAGAAGATTTTGTACCATCAGATGTTTATGTTGCATGTCAAGGAACATTCCCGCAACTAACTATGCCAGTAGCATTTAATGAACAAACAACGTACATGATGAGTTTGATCTCTGGTAATTTATATGATTCAAATAATACTAGTGTTTCACGGTTGCCATCAGAAGCAGTGTTACAGCAAACGGATTCGTTAATTGATGGATGGGGTAACTGGTTGAAAAATACTGTTACTGATTTGCAAGAAGCGATGACCAAAAGACTTGCGGCAGAACAAAATGAACAAGCTGAACTTGATGCAGCTTTAGGATCAATTCAATCACCAAAATATATGTTACCGTCAGTAGTAAAAGAGATTATTTCAGGATTAACCCCTGGCGGAATTCAAGGTTTATTCGCGCCGTACGGGTTATTGCAATATAATCCCGTTAAAGAGATTTATGTTCATGTATCACCGTTGAGTGGTAATGAGTCTGATGGTATGTTGTATCTGATTTTTGATGTTGGTGTTGATAAAGCAACAAATCAGCATGTTGGTGGAATTTATACTGCTGATGGCAAATTTGTTCGATTAGTTAAAGGCCTTGAACTTGAAGTTATGGAAAAACAGTTTGGTGTTGTTGTAAATTCTGATGGTTCACAAACGCTTGGTATTCCATTAACACAACCATTTTTTAAAATGCAACATCCATCAGCGCTTTTAACCCTTGGTCAAAATAGTTCTGATGGTGATTTAATTTCAAGCTTGTCAGATCAGTTCCCTGGTGGTCCTGTGCGTATGGCAAAAAACTTTTACTTATATTTTAGCATGAGTATGAAAACTTATTATATTTATGATTCTGAAAGTCAAAGATGGATATCATCTGTGGGTGGTCATGTTTATAGTAAAAATGGTTTGCCAATTCCATTGTCACAAAAAGTTGCAATGCTGCAATCAACAAAATCAAAAGGAAAATCAACAACAATCGCAACGGCTGATGATATGATCTTGTTGTATGATAATGTCAAGGATGCAGAACAAGGATATATGAGTAACGGTCAAAACTATATTAATTTGGGTGTTGTTGATGCAAACAATAATGAAATGAGTTGGTCAAGTCTTGAAACTGAATCAGATATTACGGTTACTAAAAATGCAGCAGGTACAACATACACGGTAGTTGATGATGCAGGTTCTTCAAAAATTTATAAAATTTCATCTGATGTTGTTTGGCATTCATTATTTGCAGTACCTATTGATGAACGTGGTGCATTGTTGCAAAAAGCTGTAAGTTCTTCATATCGTAACACGCAGCTTGTAACAGCGGCAGGAAAACCAACGCATTTATTATTCCATGAAGTGATGTATAAAGTTTCATCAAAAAAAGGTAATGAATATTTAATGGTTCCTGTTATTAAAACAAATAATAGTCAAATTACGATGACAAAAGCAGAAGATGAAGATACTGGTGCTCAATATATATCAATTTTTGATGGTAAAGATACATATAAATATATGTATCTTATGGATCAGTTAGATGAAGATCAGCAAAGCTTTTATCGTGCAAAATTTGTTGGAACAACTTCAGTTGCAACTGTTGCATTCCCAGTTGGTCCTGTAACGTCAAAAGTTGTAACTATTGGAAAGCAAAATATAACAGTATCATTACCTAATGAAAGTTCTCATGTCTTGTTTGTAAAAGATATCTCAAACGTTTCAACACTTTCTGCAGCATCGATATCTTCTGTTGTAGATTTACCAACTGGATCAGAATTGGAAATATTGACCGTGAAATTTACCGGTAATGTTTTAACTTCTCGCGATGGACGATTCTTTGTTTCAATTCCAGCTTATGATGCAAATAATTCAGCAACCTTTTCGTATGTTTCAAATGGTGCTTATGTTGATCTGTATAATGGAGTATTATTTGACTTAAGTACTGGTGTGTCTCTTGGTTACTGCTTAAATCTTGATGATTGGTTATCCGTGCTTAATAATGTTGGTGTAAGTGTAATGCTTGTATCAAATACAACAAAATCTAAGTCTGCAGGTTCATCTCTAGTACTTCGTTATCGTAGTGCAGATGCTGTCAATGTTGAAGCTGCACAATTAGTTGCAGATGCAGAGGCAGATGAAACATTAAAATCATTTGTAGCATCAGTTCCATCATTAGATGAATTAGGTGCAACAGCAAGTTAAAATTTTTTAATAATTTTTAAAAAAGGTTGTAGGAGTTGTGTGACTCATGCGACCTTTTTTGTTATGCTAATGCAGAATATGAAAAATATTTTGATAAGGAATAAATTATGAAATTACAAACTCAAATTTCTACAAAATCGCCATTTGTTACTGAAAGTAAAGCGGTTGCGATTTTGTTATCTGAAAAATTTAATATAAAAGATTTGAATCTAGATTTGCCCGCGTGTGGCATAGATATTGAACAATTTTTACAAGAAGCAAAATTTACAGGCGCTGCAGGATCGATTGCGTCACTGACAGTTCAAATTAAACCTAAAAAAATTATACATTTATTTTTTGCAGGGCTTGGTTCAAAAGATAGTCAAAAAAAATTCAATCTTGAAATTCTTCGAAGAGCAGTTGGAACTATTGTTAAATTAGTGCAAGCAAAAAGTTACGATGAAGTTGCAATTTTGTTGCCGGATGCAAAAGATTATGGCGTTGAAGTTGATTATTTTTTGCAACAAGTAACTGTAATCTCATACATTGCGTTTTATAAATATGACAAATTTATCACAACGATTGATCAAAAAGATCGTGATCGTGTTATTGAATTATTTTTCTGCCTTGATACATCGGATAAAAAATTAGCAGAAGCAGGACATGAAGCTGGTGTTATGATTGGCGATTGTGTTAATCAAGCACGTGAATGGGTTGATACACCACCAAGTAAATTGACTCCAACTGTTCTGGCAGAATATGCGCAAGCGGTTGCTAAAGAACAAGGGTTAAAATGTACCGTGTTTGGTGAAAAAGAGATTATTAAAATGGGCATGGGTGGAATTGCAGGAGTGTCTGCAGGTTCAAATCAAGATGCTCAATTTGTTATTTTAGAATACAAATCAAAAAAACCAAAGGCACAAACTATTGGATTTGTGGGCAAAGGTATTACGTTTGATTCTGGTGGTTTAAGCATTAAACCTGCAAATTCTATGGAAGAAATGAAAGAAGATATGGCAGGCGCAGCATCAGTTATTAATGCGATGGCAGCTCTTTCTGAATTAAAACCAGATGTGAATGTTATTGGTTTTGCAGCAATCACTGAAAATTTACTTGGTTGTTCCGCGCAAAAGCCTGGTGATATTATTACATTTTATAATGGTAAAACTGCAGAAGTTCGTAACACGGATGCTGAAGGTCGTTTAGTTTTGGCTGATGCTCTTTCATATGCTGTGAAAAATTATAAACTTGATGCGATTATTGATGTGGCAACATTGACTGGTGCCTGTATTTATGCTGTTGGCCCATTCTTTTCTGCAATGCTTTCTGACAATGATGAATTGGCAGAAAAAGTACATCGTGCTGGTGAATTAGCAGGCGATCGTGTATGGCGTTTACCATTTACTCCAGATTTTAAAGAAGCAGTAAAATCGCACATTGCCGATATTCAAAACGTGGGGAATCCAGCGATTGCTGCAGGAACGATTACAGCAGCTTGGTTTTTGCGTCATTTTACTGGTGATGTGCCATGGGTTCATTTAGATATTGCAAGTTCAGCATACAATGTTCCCAACATTTCTTATTTTGGAAAAGGTGCAACAGGGTCCTCTGTTCGGTTATTAATTGAAATTGCAATGCAATGGAAAAATAAATAATTTTGATTTTTTTTAAAAGAGCTCAGAAATTATTTGGGCTCTTTAATTATAAAAAGGATAATATGAAAATATATTTTATAGCTTTGATGACATTGAGTTTTGTAAATTACATACAAGCTTCTTTTTTTGTTCAAGAATCTTTGGAAATTCTTCCTCCTGCATATCAACGACCACCATCCTACACAATTGCAATATCCGTAGGTGTTTCTGCTAAAACTCGGCTACTTATAGAATCTGATCTTTCAACAGGGTTGAATACTTTAAAACAACAAAATTTAAAATATAACGATTGGACAGTTAAAGATTATGAAAATGAATTACGAAATTATACTGAAGATAAGAGATTAATTCTTTCAAATAAGGTACATAAAGAGATTGCAATTTTTTTGCATAATTTTAAATTTCATAATCAAGTAGATAACGATATGCTTACTGAATGGCGAAGTATTGCAGAAAGTTTGCGAATTAGTAATAGTTCAATACATGCGGTTTATGCAAAATTTCAAGAATATCAGTAATGATTTTATGTTAAAATTTTTCGCGAATTGCGTTATTAATTAATCCAATCATAAACAAATTGCATACCAGCGCTGTGTTTCCGTAACTGATGAATGGTAATCCGATTCCTTTGGTTGGAGCAAGGCCTGTTGATACAAAAAGATTAATTAAAAATTGCAACGAAATTAAAACAATAATTCCTTGAACTAAATAAATGGCAAATAAATTATCAAGGTTCCATGCTAATTTTGAACCAAAAAATAAAAATAAAATACAAAGTGTGATAAAAAACAATGATCCGATAAATCCGATTTCTTCAGCCATAATTGCAAAAATAAAATCGGTATGTTGCATCGGAAGATAGAAAAATTTTTGTTGTGATTGTGCAATTCCTGTACCCCAAAGACCACCAGAGCCAATTGCGATCAGTGATTGAATAATTTGAAAACCGGTTCCTTGTGGATCCTGCCAAGGATCAAGATAAGTTAAAATTCGTTGCCAACGGTACGGTTGCAAATAAATCATTAAAAAACCAACAGGCAATGCTGCACAAATTGTGCCAATAAAATAGCGTAGCGGTAAGTTTGCAACAAATAGCATAATTAATGTTGTTGTAAATAAAGTTACAAGGCAACCGAAGTCAGGTTGTTTTAAAAGAATAAATCCAATAACGGCTAAAATGATAATGAGTGGCATTGCTGTTTTGTGTGTTGTGTTATCTAAAATTTTTTTGCGTGATAAAAGTGAAGCGAGGTACATAACAAGTGCAACTTTGAGCAGTTCACTTGGTTGAAAAATAAATCCATGAACATTAAGCCATCGATGTGATCCGTGCATTTTGTGGCTAAATTTATTGATTAAAGGAAGCGCTGTCATAATGGTGACACTAACGAGTGAAAAAAAACTGATGTTTTTAAAAAAATGTAATGGAATCGTTCGTGCAATTAAAAATGCAACAATTCCAAGTAAAATTCCAAATAGTTGTTTTTTTACAAAATAAAGTGGTTGGCCTAACGTTTCAAGTGCATAGTAACTGCTTGATGAATATACAAAAATGATGCCAAGAATAACAAGTGTGAAATTGATTAAAAGAAAGATAGAAAGATTGTATTTAATTTTTTGTTCTATAAACATTACGCGTGTCCTAAATTTTAAAATTTATACACACGTAACGTTATCATAGACTGATTGATGTGCAAAGAAAAAATTAAGAAATTTGTGATGTTTGATTGTTGATGCGATGTTGTTTTTGCTTGATAAGCTTAGCGTATTCATCTAAATGTTTTTTATTTGCAAAATCATATGGTGTTTCACCGAGTGCATCTTGAATAGTTATATCTATGATGGGGCTATTGAGTAAAATTATGAAAGCTTCTTTTTTTTCATTCATGATTGCAACATGTAGTGGCGTAAATTGCCACATAGGCATAAAATCTTGCAAGTTTGGATTTGCCCCATATTCCAATAATAGTTTGATTATCTCAACATAATTATGACGCACTGCAATATGTAATGCAGTTTCGCCAATTGAATTTTTTTGATTAATATTAGATGGTTTAGGTGATGTGAGTATTTTATATACAGCACTATAGTTATTTTGTGCGACAGCTTCATATAAGTCTAGAGGAAGTTTTTTTGGAATTGGAAGATTATGTTCTTTTGGGAGTGGAAAATTATTTTGTGTTGATTTTTTCCATGCTGAATGAGTCGATTGATGTGTAGATTGAGATTGATATTTTTGTGTCGATTCATTAAAAATATCAAAGAAATTTTTTGTAGAGGGCATTGATATACTGTCTGTATTATTTGTTGGTTCAACGTTATATAGGTTTTGTGAATTGTAGATGCATAACAAAAATGAAAATAATA
>JAGOPI010000001.1 GCA_017992075.1 Candidatus Babeliales bacterium | reverse complement strand
TTTAGTAAAATAAAACATTTTCGTCGCATTTTTTCTCGATTCGATAAATGCGCTAACAGTTTTCTATCTTTTGTTTATTTTGTAGGAATGTTGATATGGCTCAGATAATTTGGTTCACAGAACCTAATTCTTTTTTTGAACTATTCAAAATTGGTTCTACATCAAAGCATTCACCAGTTTGAATATTTAAATATCTCTTTCTATCCAAATGAAAATTATCAACATAAGCAAAAATATTTGGCACTAAACAAACATAAAAACCATAATAAAAATTATCATCATAAATTTCATAAATATCTTCAAAATTTACTTCATCTATCGAAACTAATTCTTGTTCACAATCAAGAGCTACTCGATAAATTCTAAATTTTGATTTTGAAAATTCAACAGTTGAGGCATTCAAACAACTAACGCTCAAAAATGCAAACAACATAAACCATTTTTTATACATAAATATTTCTTATAATTTTGGATGTTTTTTATGCCAATCAGTTAATTGCTGATAAGCATGACCAACTTGAAACATTAATTGTTCCGATAAATGAGGTCCGATCAACTGAAAACCAAGTGGTAAATTTTCTTTGCTTAGTCCGCACGGAATTGAAATTGCAGGAACTCCTGCTAAATTTGCAGAACATAAAAAATAATCTTGCAAATCCATCTGTAATTTATTGTTATCAAATTTTCCAATTTCAAATGCTGGACAGGCTTGTGATGGCATTAAAAGCAAATCAACTTTTGAAAAAGCATTTGCAAAATCCTGACGAATAAGTGACTGAACTTTTTGCGCATTATGATAAAATTTTGCAGCGTATCCTGCAGAAAGTACATAATTTCCAATCATCATACGCACTTTAACTTCGGTACCAAAACCTTCACTGCGACTTTTGGTATATAATTGTTCTAAATTTTTTGCATCTTGTGATCGATAGCCATAACGCACACCATCAAAACGTGACAAGTTTGATGCGGCTTCTGCACGACTGATAATAAAATAAGTTGCTGCACCGTAATCAAGCGTTGTCAAATCGATTTCTGAAATTACTGCGCCAGCTTGTTGTAGTACTTTAACCGCTTCAAGCGTGCTTGCTTTCACTTGCGAATCTAAATGTTGATTATCAATTGCAGTTTTAACAATTCCAATTCGAAGGCCTTGAGGAATTTTACCATCAAGTAATTTGGTATAATTTTTTGATGCTAAATCAGTTCGTGATGAAGCATCTTTTGGATCATGACCTGCAATTGCAGAATATACAAGTGCATTGTCATAAACGGTGCGCGTTGCAACACCAATTTGATCCAATGATGAGGCGTAAGCAATTAAACCATAACGTGAAACTGCACCATAGGTTGGCTTCAATCCAACAACGCCACAAAATGCGGCTGGATGTCGCACTGAACCACCAGTTTCACTACCAAGCGCCCAAGGAACCATTCCTGCAGCAACTGCTGCAATCGAACCGCCACTTGAACCACCCGGCACACAATTTAAATTCCATGGATTTTTTGTTTTAAAAAATGCAGAAGTTTCAGTTGAACTTCCCATTGCAAATTCATCTAAATTTGCACGACCAATAATTAAAGCACCTTGCTCTTTTAATCGATCAATAGCTGTTGCATCATAGGTTGAACGATAAGTTGCTAAAATTTTTGATGCACATGATGTGATACGATCTTGCTGACAAATATTATCTTTAATAATTCCTGGAATTGAATTTAAAATTCCACCTTCTTTTGATTTTTGCAAAATTGAATTTTCATCAAAAATCTCTAAAGCTGACTTAATTTTTTCATCATGCTGCGCAAAGCGTTGCATAAAAAATTTTAAAAGTTCTTCACGAGAATATTCTTTTTTTTCCAAGCCTTGCAGCAGTTCTTGCACCGTTGCAAATGATAGATCGTTCATATCCAGATCCTATTGTTTAATTACGAAATCCTCGTTTTTACAAGGATGATTAGCGTCAATTATCTAAAAATTTTGGAACCACAAAATAGTTGTCATCACCCTGCGGTGCTTGTGCTAAAATTTTTGCACTATCTGTTGGAATCATCACGTCAGGACGATCCGCGTTAATATTTTTTACTGAAACGATTTCAGCCTGTTGCGCAATCTGCACAACACGTTCTGCATACGAAATGACATCGTTAAATTGTTGCATAATGCCATCAAGTTCTGCATCAGAAAATGATACTTTTGTCATTTGTGCAATTTTTTGAATCTCTTCTTTAGTCACTTTAGCCATTGCAAGCCTTTTCTTTTTGCTTTTTCCAATGATTTTGTTGTAAGCGATACACGTACACCATACTCATCAATGCATTACCCAATAAAAATGCTGCATACGTTACAAGCATTTTTGTTACCATTGCATCAAAAGTAAACCAAGAAATCACGTAAGTAGCAGGAATAAAATAACAACTGATAACTGCAGCGCGTGTAAACATTACTGTTTGCACATCACCTGCACCTCGAAGTGCAGCAGACAAAATTAACTGTAACAAATCTATCAAAATAAGTACACTAAGTGCTGGAAAAATCACAGCAACCAAATGACCAAATTCTCCTTTTTTATCAAAAAATGTTACAAACCATGATGGCCACAATGAACCAATGAGCAAAATAGTTCCAACCATCAATGTTGCAATAATCAAAACTCGTTTAATATTTGCATGAATATCATTCCAGCGATGTTCACCAACATCATTACTTACTAAAAATGTAATAACTTGTGCTGATGCAATTGCTGGTAAAAATGCAAAACGCTCCATCATTTTAATACAAGAAAATGCAGCTCCAGCTGTTGCTCCAAGATGCGACATGCATGAACCAAGCCAGGCATAAGCAAAGGCAATCGAAACTTTATCAATCACGACAGGAATAGAAACCCACAACAGTTTTCCAATGCGACACCAATTAAATTTTGCTTTCAAAATTGAAATTTCATATTTTTCATGTTTTTGGGCATAGATAATATACATCATTATAACAATTGACATGAACGCATACTGCACAAGTGATGCAACTGCAGAACCAAACAAACATAACTGCGGCATCCCAAAAGCTCCAAAAATTAAAATATAATCAACAATTACAAAAACAATAGCTCCGGATGCAAACACAACCATTGGCACAAAAGTATTTTTAATCGCACGCAAAAAACCAACTAATGCAAAGTATAAAAATATAAAAAACACTGAAATCGCTTTACATTTTAGATAGGGAATACCTTGCTCAATCATTTCTGGAGAAAATTTATTAAAAACACAAATCGCAAAACCTAAAAAATAAAGCGATATAGAAACAATAGCTCCAATACAAAGTACGGTCCAAAAAGCATCTACAAACGCTTCGCCGGCTTTTTTAAAATCACGAAGACCATTGTAATAACCTGCAACAATGATCGTTCCAACAGACAATCCTTCAGATGCTTTTAAAAACATTGTTAAAAAATTATCTACGATGCCTGAAATGGCATACGAATTGGTCGATTGTAAATGACAAATAAATAAACAATCGATACAGTACGGTAAAAAATAAATAATTAAAGCAGAAATACATTCAGGATAAAAATAATGAAAAATTTTTGTATAAGATAATCCACCTTGAATACTTAACCATGATGTAAATCGATCTTTTGTGGATTCTAAATTCATGTGCCGCCTTTCTGATCAACTCAGACTATGAAAATTTAAAAAAGCATAAATTTCGTTGTTTTTGCCCCACCGTATACTCAACGCATGATTTAAGATACTCTTTTTCTTGAACAGTTGGTACCCATTTTTTTGAAGCCCAATAAACAAGCGTTCCATTTTTTAAATGTGATGAAGGTTTAAACATCCGTAAAAGTTCATCAACTTGAAGTGATGCTCGCGCAACAACTAAAACATTACGTCCGTCACTTTCATCTTTTTGTAATTTTTCAGGAGTTGATCGCAAAAAAGTACGCCAATCATCACTGCGCACGGTCACATTTTTCAATTCAAGCGTTTCTGCAACCAATTTTAAAAAATAAACTTTTTTCAAATTTACTTCAATCAAACAAATTTCAATGTTAGGTAGCATTATTGCAAGCGGAATTCCAGGAAATCCGCCACCACTACCCACATCAATAAGTTTTTGTATGTTTGACATATCATGATGCTGCAAAATAGAAAGTGAATCTGCAAAATGATCAAGCATCACGTCATCAACATTGGTAATTGCCGTTAGATTATATTTTCTATTTTCTTCAAGTAACAGTTGAAGATATTTCAAAAATTGCTTTTCCTGTTCGCCATTGATTTTACTGCTTTGCAGAATTTGGGTCCATATGTGTTGGTATTTTTGATTGATCATATTTATTTCTTCGCTTTAAGCTTGCTCGTATTTGTTTTACACGTTCTTCTTTTGTTAATTTATTGTATGCATTAATTCTTTGTTCATACGACATTGCTTCTTTTGATATTTCTTCATGTTCAGAATCATTTTGATCTAAATTATATTTTGTATGAGCAATAATAATTGATGATCCATTCTTATCTACCTGTTCTGATTGTTGTTTTTGTGTTTTTCTTCTTAAATTCACATAACAAAAAGTTGGTCCCGATCCCAGCACTTGACGACAATCTTCTAATTTTTGATCTGGAACTCTTTGACCATCAACAAACCAAACAGCATCTAAATTTTCCCGACTTCCATCAAATTTAAATTGATTGGTAGATCTATCAAAAGTTACTCGATTAATCAATGAATCAGATTTTTCTGCTTTTTCACATTCTGCTTCATAAATACATTGCCGTTCTGAAGTATCTTTATTAGAAGCAAATGATGAAAAATGTATACCTAAAATTAAGAGAAGGTTTATGAATAGTTTGTTCATAAAATTTCCTTTTTTACAAGGCCAAATAATTTCAATTTTTAGCAGAACTAAACCAAAATATATCAAAATCTGGTTTTTATCATGTTTGGAATGGTATCATATAAAAAAAAGGAGTCAAAGATGAAATTTGTTTTAAAAATTTTAACCATAATTTTACTTACAACCTTGCAGACACATTCAATCGATTCAATCATTACTTTTTTTGTTCAAAAATATCCCTATTTTAAAATAGAACCATCTCAAAAATTTGATCCTGAAAAATATTCTAAACAGTTAAAACAACCTTCTTTTTTTTACAAAACAATTTCAAAGATAAAACAACATGATAGCGCTGTTGCAGGCATTATGAGCTTGTATAATGGCAACGTAGCGCTCAGTGATAAAAACGGACAAATCATTTTTAAACGTAATCAACAAACACCCAATATTTACTTTTTAGTCACAAAAAATGTTCTTCCTGCATACATGATCGCACCAAGCACGATACATAACTGGATGCTTGATCCAAAAGAACTTACAAAACTTTATTTTGCTGAATTTAAAGCAAATGATGCACTCGAACTGTATTATTTTGAAGTTTCAGAAGCTAAACTTCCGCAAGACCAAAATATTCCACTCAATACCATTATTTTTATTGCTGATCCACAAGATGTTTTTATTCCAACTGGAGCAACACTGACCAACTTAAGTCAAAATTTGACACTCCCAAATATTTATATCAAACGTGATTTTTGTTTCATGCATAATTCACTGTACACTCTGGCAATCAAGCAATATTTTAGAGAAACAGATCAAGAATCACAATTGGAAAACTTAACCATCTCGCAAATTGAAAAATAAAGCTTGATCTCTTTTTATCCAACGTATCCAGCAGATGGATTTTGTAAATTTGAAGCTTCGTTTGATATTGAGCTTAAAAATTGTTGTGTCGCAAGTGCAATTTCATTGGAAGTTGAAGATTCGGTTATCGCTTGATAATCCATCATATAAATATTTTTGACCATCATAAACATCAATTCATTAAGCGCTGCAAATTGAGCAGGATTTGCTACAAATTTGCTGTAATTTTTTGCAAAGCTTTTAATAATTTTTTCCGTTGCACCCATAGGAACTGTTGAAAAAGATTTAACGACATCAGCATCAATCAAGCCCTGTTTTGCTAAAAAGGTAAGTATTACTTGATGATTTGGATTTTGTGTCGTTGCAGCAGCACCATTTGATAAACCATTACTCAAATATTCAAATACCATGGCAGCATCAAGCAACAAACGCTGAACTGTCGCATACAAAGTACTTTCGCCGCTACCAACCGATCCATTAGAAAAATCTTGCAACAGTTGGGTAAACGAAATAGGAATTTCTTTTTGTTGTGATTCTGAATCATACAATGCTCCATGCTGTTTAACATACAAATATAGATTTAAATTTTGCACGCAAGCTTGATAATAAATATCATTCAATTTTACGGTTAATGCTTTTTGTTTAACTAAATCCTGAAGCGCTCCATACTGCAACTGCGCTGAACGATAATATTGTGCTGTAATCATGTAATGTTTTTGAGAAATTTCAGGAAATGATGGAAGTTCATAGGAATAATTTAAACATTTTTGACCCGCAAATTCATACATTTGAGCTATTTGTTCATTAATGTGAGCAATTAATCCAACATCTTTGACCTGATCGAGCTCTGATGCCCAGGAAACATACGCTTGATTAATCGCCGTTACAACAGTTTGATAATCAAATGTTGTCGGATCACCAACCAAACATTTTTTTGCAAAAGCAATTTGTTGTTTGTAAACATTTAAAAATTCTTCTTTAATTTTGCGAGCGATCGTTGATAGCCCTGCTTGCACAAAATATCCATATGCCGCATTATCTGATCCATACAACAAAGCTTGAAGCGTAATTGCTTGATTTTGAATTGCTGTAAACTGCTGTGAAAATCCTTGAGGTAATTTTTGAACCGTTGCTCCCTTAGTTGTCATACCCATACTTAATGAAAATTTTTGCATTAAAACGGTCAATTGACTGTTGCATGCTTGCGCTGCAGACAAATAAACATACCCTAAATGTTGCAACATTAAATTTTGAGAAGATTCATCATTTCCAGGATCATACGTCTGTCCTCCAAACGTTAACGGTGTGCTTCCAGATGCAAACAATGTAACTGCAGCTGTAAAATAAGTTCCAGCCACCGAAAGCGTTGAACAAGGAGGCGTCAATGATTCAAGTGGCCAATTTTGCAACAGTATCGTCACCTGGTTTGCAGAATTTAATGTAACAGCACTTACACCAACATTTTCAAAATTGTTCAAATAATTTGAAATTTGGTTGATTGCCGATTGAGCTCTATTCGAACTCTGAACAACTTCGTTCAAAGTGTAATCTGAAAAATAATCTGTAAATGATGGTGATCCATCATTTGAAATCATTCCCAAATCCATCATCTTTTGCGCAACTAAATATCCTTTAACAAACACAAAAAGATCTTTTTTATCTGCAGCGCTCAAAGTTGTTAACGTTTGCCCTGCCGTCAAAGAACTTAAACATGTTGGCAATGCAGAACCCATCAATGTTGAATCAAATGAAAGTTGATAATTTGTAGCAATATAGGAAGTTGGAATTTTTAAAATTTGTCCCAACGTTGCTGATCCAGAATTTTGCACCGTTGAACCAAATGAACAAGCTGCAAATCTCGTTTTTGCCAAATTAGCTAATTCAAGCATTTTGATTTGTTCCATACCTGTTGATTCTTGTTGATATAATTTTTGATACCCTGTCATTGCTTTTTCATAAGCTGTTGTTGCTTGTACAAAATTTTCAGCTTTTTCAAAAGCTTCTGCTTGAGCAAAATAGGTATCAGCTTTATTTTTCATCATCGCCAAATCCTGAGCAGTCAATTGAGCGGGCAATGCAACATTAGCAGTTTTCAGTAAAGCTTGTGCATCTGCAGCACTACTGACTAAGCCTGCTTGATATAAAAATTGTGCTGTAAAATTTATCCATGTTTCATCAGAGCTTAAAGCGTCTGGCAAATAGGGTACGTATTGATCTAAATTTAAATTTTTTTCCCACAAACCATCAAGAAGCTTTGCATACCCCATTGATTGCGCGATTGCTGCTTGATCAGAATTATTTGTTGCATCAATTAATGCGTTAGCCCAATCTATCAAAACTGAAATTGTAGTTTGTACAACTTTTAATAATTTCACATCAAACAATAGATCATTTTTTTCAGAAAAATTTGGATTTTCTTCCATAAAAAGCAATGCATTTTTTAAGATGGGCAAAATCAACAAACTGTCTATTGTGCTAATCAAAGATCCAACATTATTTGTATTCCCTGAAGAACTATCACACATACTGATTAAATTTTGTATCGCTTGCACCGCATTTGCGGAATCTCCTGCAGCCTGTCCATTCACAAATTGCTGCAATGTTGGAAATGTATAAAAACCTGCTGTTTCAGATTGATCATTCAAATACAAGCCCCATAATTTTTGAATAACACGAAGCAATATATCACCATCATTGATTTCCGATTGCAACGTCGTGCAAACAGTTGCTCCAATAGTATCATTTGCATTTTGGAAAGATTGCTGAGCTGATTCGTATAACTCAACGGCTGATTGCAAAGTTTTAATGCTTGCATCAATCGATGCCAAAACAGCGGTAGCTTGACTCAGATCAAGCACAATTGCCACACGCGCATTCTGAACAAAAGCAGTTGCTTGTTCTTCTTCTTTTTTTGCTTGATTGTAATTTTTTTGTGCAATTTTTAAAGCTGAAAGCAAATTTTGCTGTAATGTTGCATTTGCAGTATCGCCACTATTCGTATAAACCTGATATAAAACTGTATAATATTGTTCAAGATTTTTATAAATTTCTTGGACAGAAACATTAGAGCTCATACTCGACGCTAATGAATTTTGCGCCAAAGCAATCGCGTTTGAAAAAAGTGTTGTCATATTTTGAGTGATAATAATTTCAAAATCTTTTTCTAAAGCAGCTCCATGTAACTTCATCGTTTTTGTTTTAATTTTCCAAATTAAATTGTAAGCTTCATGTGCAGCAGTCAAACTAACATTATCAACCGTATTTTGATTGGTTAATTGTTGCACAAGATTAAAACAAGTTTGCCCAACAATATCAATTAAAGATTCATGAAACATTTCCAACGCTTGCGCTTGTACATTTTTTGGCAATAATAAAATAATTTTTTGCACGGCTTTTCGATGCTGTTCATACTCAACCGTTAATCGATGCAAATCTTGTTCATACGGAAATTTACGAACAATCTCAGAAAAAACAACTCGAGCATAACCATTAATCCATGAAACGCTTGGAGCAATCAATTTTTGATACGTAGCTACAATAAACGGATCAGAAAAAATCATTTGATCTTTATGCTCTGGATTTTGACTATGAGCTATCAATAATTTTTTGAAAGCTTGCTGATAATTTTGCAAAATTTCAGACATTTTTACATCTTGAGCTGCCTGAGTATAAAAACAAACTAAAAAAATAAAATTTCTTAACAAAAATCTTCGTATCATTTTTTATTATCCTGGCATTAATAAATTCAATAACTTATCAGGTTTTTCAGGAGATTTTGCAATATGCACAACTGAATTTTGTGGCACTACTTTTAATAATTTTTTTAAATTAACTTTAACTTTAGGTTTTGATACTGCAGACACTACTGGTACTATTTTTTGTAAAAATTGCTCTAAATCAATGTGAGATACAACATGTGCAGTTTTAGATACAGATTCTTTTTGTAGCAAATCAGTTAAATTTGATAACTGATGTTGCGCATCCGTCGGTAAAGTTGGTACAATTTTTTGCAAAAGATCTGCCAAAGACAAAGATTTTTGAATTTTTTTTACAGAAACTGAATATTTTTGAAGAATTTGCATAATATAATCCAGCAAAAAAAGCTGAATTGAAACCATATCATCATGATATGTTGCACGCATAGTTGAATCACTCAAAATTTTTAAAGCATCTTGATAATTAGCATTGCTTTGCTCAATTTCAACATTATCAATTAAGACATTAATCGTTTTTTTTACTGACTCAACAGAAAGTTGCTTTTCTTGAACCTTTACTTCTGGTTTTTCATCAATCTGCTTTTTAGCAACTGGACGCTGTAATAAATTTAACAAATCTAAAGTATTAGTCCGTGCACAAACAACACTAAAACTCAATACATACAAATTGATAATCAAAAAACATAATTTAATTCGCATCAACTCTCCTTTTTAAAGAATGTTTTGAATTAAACATATCCTCAAAAAAGAATCAAGCCTTCACTTTTTGCTGTTCATACAAATGTTTTAATTCGATCACCGTAGTTGCATCTTCTGCTGATTTGTCGGCTCGATAAGTAACAAAGCGAGGAAATCGAAGTGCCATTCCTAAATTTTTGTCAGTTTTGCCAGCAGTATGCAATGGCGACCAGGTAATTTCATCCGATTGTACGGTACATACGAGTTCAGGTTCAATCCAAACATCAGGATAAAGCTGTTTTGCACACATTACATTTTTTGGTTGCGTATGAACTTTAATTTTATCACATCGAACTTTCAGCTCTTTCCATTCAGTATCAGTCATACCAGTACCAACTTTTGCAACCGTTTCAAATTGATCTTTATTTGCATGATACACACCAACTAAAAATGCACCTATCCCAAATTTTGCACGCTTACCACGACCGACATAATATCCTAAAATGACCACATCAATCGTATCTAAGAGTGATCCGTGAGCTTCACGTTTTAATTTAATCCAATTAAAATTTCTTTTTCCAGGTTGGTAAGTTGCATCTTCTCGTTTAACAACTAATCCTTCAAGGCCTGATTGAATATTTGCTAAAAAATATTCTTCAAGTTCTTGAACTGTTTTAATTTTTACTTCTTCAACAATTTGCAATGCTTCATCATTGCTACTTTTAATTAATTTTTGCAATATTTGACGACGATATGCATGAGTTTTATCTAACAGTGACTCGCCATTTAAATATAAAATATCAAACAGATACAAACGAAGTGGAAAATCTTGGCTAACTTGTTCAATATCATGCTTACGTTTTCGTTTAACTGTTTGCTGAAATGGCAAAAAAGTTTGAGTATCTTCATCGTATACTATTGCTTCACCTTCACAGATCAAACTTTTCACATCCAAAGCAGTAACTGCAGATTTTAATTCAGGAAACATGTCAGACATATCAAGCATATTGCGTGAAAAAAAATGAACCTCTGTATTTGATCCATGTTTTTTCAAATGTACTTGCACTCGAAAACCATCTAATTTTGGTTGAGCAATACAGTCACCTAATTTTTCAACAATTGCTTTTGGACTACTGAGTCGCTCTGCTGCTGCTGGACGAATTGGAATTCCAACATGAATTTGCATTAACTGAACACCCTTAATTCCTTTTTCTTTAAGAGTTTTTGCAACAAGACCCAAATCAGCACAAACGTTATATGCAGCCTCCAAATCTTTGCTGTGAAATTTATTTTCTGAAACTGTCCAAGATAATGCATCTAAAATCGTCATATCCGAGAAACCAAGTCGTAATGTTTTGGTAATCATCCGGACAATAAATTTTGCACCAATAGAATCCACTTTGTTTAAAAGTTTATGCACCTGTTCTAATTTTTTATCTGTTGACCCTGTACCTGAAATTTTTGCAATTTCTACTAAAAATTCATACACCTGTAAAACTAAAAGTCCTTGATCTTTGCCATGCCATAAATCTTGAACAACAAGACCTAAATCTCCAACCTCTTTAAAATGTTTTTGAACCGTACTTTCAGATTTTTCAGTAAGTGATGCTATAATTGCAATCATTCCTTTACTTGCAATATTAAATTGCAAATCCTGATATGGTGCAAACAACGATCCAAGTGAAAAATAAGAAATAATTTCAATTTCTGATGCTGTAGCTTTTTCAAAAACACCTGCAAGCACTTTTGTCATCGCTGTACGCGATGATTCTTCTTCCAATTTTTGTAAACGTTGAGCAAATTGTTCAAATTTCATAAATTTTATCCCAAGTTAAAGCATTCATTCTTTTATTCTTAGCATAAAAATTGCTAAAAAAAGAACAAGCCTGAAATAAATTCAGACTTGTTCTTTTTTTAGTGCATTACTTAATTTCAAAACACCATTAATAAGCACCTGGACCATATATTTGCGGTGGCAATACAGCACCTTGAGGTTGCGATGGATTTGGTAACTGTTTATACAACACAGTCTTAGAAAGTCCTATTTCGTTATATCCCAATTTTATTTTGCCATCTACAACATTTGAATCATTCGTATTTAAACCAAGATTCCAAAATTGAATTTTACCACCAGTTTTTGCTGGCAACTGCATAGTACCTTGGGCATAAATTTTACCATTTTGATCCATCAACATTGCAACAATAGTATTTGTTGCAGCATTTGTATTTACACCAATATACATACCATTATTCATCAATGTTTGTATTTCTGGTTGACCTAAGATAGTTTTATCAAAATTAAATGATGCAAAACAAGAACCAGTGTCAGATATTCCAATATTTATTTTACGCAATCCACTTTGACAAGAAAATGGTGTACCGCTTAAAGTAGCAGCTACGCTTGATGTAAAAGTTAACAGACCTGGAGCTTGGAAAGTACAAGGATTATTAATATTTGCCGCAGCTAAAATGAAAGGTAATTGTACTGCACCTGGTTGTAAATTTCCTTGTTGCGAATTTAAGAGAGGTGCTATTAAACCTCCAATGCTTGCCGTTGAGACACTTGTTGATGGTCCTTGATCTTGATACCATGAAGCAACCAAGGTGTTTGCAGTTAATCGAATCCAATTTACATAGACTTGATTTGATTGTAACGATGAAAGTGTGTCATGTTTATTATAACCAATATTAATCCAAGTAAATCCAGAATTTGCAGGAATATTGACTAACTTTTGTGCATAAATGTTTGCATTTTGATCAGTAAGTGAAACTGCCGCAATATTATTACCTGATTGTTGATACGTCGTTACAACAACATACAATCCTTGTTGAGCTAATTGTTGTAATTTTGGTGAAGCTTCAATATTGAATCTACATGCCCAACCACCATCAATCTCTAAACCAATAAGTCCAACATTAATAAATTGTAATCCTCCTTGACATGCAAATGCAGTTCCATTTTGACGAGAATCAACAACTGTTGCCATATTCGCAGGCAATCCATTACCTGTAACAATAAAATCATCTGTTGGATCTGTACCCCAAAATCTTAGTGTTGATACTAATTGTTTTGTTACTGGAGGTATTGATACTTGACCACCAATTCCAGGAGTTGTAACCGTTGTTGCCGTTCCTTGATCTTTATAAAATATCGCTTGTCCGTTTACAATCGGCATCCAATTTACATATGTTTGATTTGAACCCATGCCCACCTGAGTATCTTCTACATTAAATCCAACATTTGCATAAGCAAATCCAATACCTGCTGGCAACTGAACCAACGGACTTTGAGCATACAAATTTCCAGAAACATCTGTTAAATTTATTTGAATATAATTACCTGGGGTATTTCCTGCAGGATTTAAAAGCATATTAATTGCTATGTACATGCCTTGTTGCATTAATTGCATCAATACAGAATTTGATAAAATATCACCAAAAATAGTTAATGATGCATTCCAATCAGTAACATTTGCATCAGTCAGTGCAATATTTATTAATTGCAATCCTCCAGAACATGACAACGCTGTTGCATTATATGCAGCTCCTGCCGCAACACTCACTGCTGTAAATGGTGCTGAACATTTTGAACCATTCACATTAAATGCTGGTAATGCTATTGGAGTTGAAGGTATTTGTATTGGTGGATTTACTTGCGCTCCTTGTGATCCAGATACTGGTGATTGCGGAGATAATGTAATCGGTTGAACAGGCGCCACAGGTTGTTTTGATAATGGCGGTAAAGATTTAACATATTTTAACACTTCAACTAAATTTTGAATTTGTTGAATTTGTGAAATTTGTTGAAATTGTGGAACTTGTTGAATTCTTTGTCGAGCACTAAAAAACATCGAACTCAGCAAAAATAAACTATACAATGCATATGTTCTTATAAAATTTTGTATAATTTTCATACAACTAATCCTTTTTTGTTAAAATTTTACTTTGAACAAACTTAAAATATAATTTTTAAAAAAACAAGCTTGAAATAAATCCAAGCTTGTTTTTTTAAAAAAATTAAAAAAATTTAATAACAAATTAAAAACAGCACGTTCAGTAAAATCAAATATTTTTTAAACAGGAACCGTTATACCTCCAAAAATTGGTGTCGTAACTGTAGTTGCAGAACCTTGATCTTTATAAAATATTCTTGAACTATCTAAAATTTTTACTAAATTTACAGCCGTTTGCGTTGATCCTGATGGATTCATTAATTCACCATAAAAATAAGGATTCATATTAAATCCTACACAAATATACGTAGCTCCAACAGAACTTGCTAAATTTGCTGCAGTTGCCGCAAAAACATTTCCTGATATATCTGTCACAAAAACAGTTATCGTACTAGTTCCTGCTGAAACATTCACATTTGAAATTTGTACCGCTACATACAATCCTTGTTGTGCTAATTGTTGCAAAATTGGTGATGCAGAAATAGTAAACTGACAATTTAAAACTCCAGTTCCTGCAGCATTCATTAAATCAACATACAAAGTTTGTAATCCCTGAGCACAAGAAGAGGGTGTATTATTTTGTATCGTTGCAACAGGCCATGATCCAAGCGCTGCATTTGATGTTGCAGTTGCTGGCCAATCATTTGGTAAATCTCCAAAACCTGAAACATCTAACCATTGCAATGCCTGAGTTGCTGCAATAGGAGTTGCGGGAGGTGTTAATCCTGTTGATACTGATTGTTTTGTTGCTGGTGGTGTTGATACTTGACCACCAATTCCAGGAGTTGTAACCGTTGTTGCAGAACCTTGATCTTTATAAAATATCGCTTGTCCGTTTACAATCGGCATCCAATTTACATATGTTTGATTTGAATTCATACCCATCTGAGTATTTAATACATTAAATCCAACATTTGCATAAGCAAATCCAATGCCTGCTGGCAACTGAACCAACGGACTTTGAGCATACAAATTTCCAGAAACATCTGTTAAATTTATTTGAATATAATTACCTGCTGGATTATTTGCAGGGTTTTGCATCATATTAATTGCTATGTACATTCCTTGCTGCATTAATTTTATTAATACAGAATTTGATAAAACATTATCAGAAATAGTTAATGATGCACTCCAATCAGTAACATTTGCATCAGTCAGTGCAATATTTATTAATTGCAATCCTCCAGAACATGATAACGCTGTCGCATTATATGCAGCTCCTGCCCCAACACTCACTACTGTAAATGGTGCTGAACATTTTGAGCCATTCACATTAAATGCTGGTAACGCTATTGGAGGTGTTAATGCCTGACCACCAATTCCAGGAGTTGTAACCTTTGTTGCTGTTCCTTGATCTTTATAAAATATCGCTTGTCCATTTGCAATCGGCATCCAATTTACATATGTTTGATTTGGATTCATACCCATCTGAGTATTTAATACATTAAATCCAACATTTGCATAAGCAAATCCAATACCTGCTGGCAACTGAACCAACGGACTTTGAGCATACAAATTTCCAGAAACATCTGTTAAATTTATTTGAATATAATTACCTGCTGGATTATTTGCAGGGTTTTGCATCATATTAATTGCTATGTACATTCCTTGCTGCATTAATTTTATTAATACAGAATTTGATAAAACATTATCAGAAATAGTTAATGATGCACTCCAATCAGTAACATTTGCATCAGTCAGTGCAATATTTATTAATTGCAATCCTCCAGAACATGATAACGCTGTCGCATTATATGCAGCTCCTGCCCCAACACTCACTACTGTAAATGGTGCTGAACATTTTGAGCCGTTTACATTAAATGCTAGTAACGCTATTGGAGGTGTTGATGTTTGTATTGGAGGAGTTACCTTTGCTGCAGGATTTGTCATTGCTGATGGAGTTATTATTGTTGGCGATGATGATGGCGTAATCGATTTAACTCGCGCAGATGCTTGTTTTTCAGATGGAGCTAAAGCATTAAGATTTTTCAATACTTCAACTAATTCTTGAACTTGTTGAATTTGCTGCGTTGTTACAACACCAAAAATCATTGAATTACATAAAAAAAATAAGAAATTTAAAATATAAATTCCATGAACAATTTTTTTATTAAATGCCATAAAACAAATTCCTTTTTTTAAGTATTTTAGACTAATCGTAGCCTAAAATAAACTTAAAAAAAAGCAACTCATCATAAATTGTGGCATCTCAACATGTTGTGACAACGTCACATATCAAAAATGAATCATTTAAATAAAATGGCTTGCCATTCATTTGGATAAACCAAATGAATGGTGGCGACGCAGGGACATATTCACTGTGATTCTCACAAATGAATATCAGGTCGAACTTTTTAAAGGAATTTTATAAGAATCTTCGATTCAAAAATATTTTGCCAGCATTAGTTTTTAAATATTTTTCAAACTCAATTGCTTTATTAGAATTTGAAAACGTTACATACGTAACAATTTCCCAAGGAACATATTTTGAAGTATAGGTAGAATTTCCAGAATTATGAACAGCGAGTCGTTTACTTAAATTATTGGTATAGCCAACATAAATTTGATCAGAAAATGATAATGATCTTAAAATATAAACATAAAACATACTTTGCTGCTTTTTTTTATTTTGTGACAACGTCACGTATTAAAAAATGAGTCATTTAAATAAAATGGCTTGCCATTCATTTGGATAAACCAAATGAATGGTGGCGACGCAGGGACTCGAACCCCGGACCTACAGATTATGATTCTGCCGCTCTAACCAGCTGAGCTACGTCGCCATTTTCATAAATGATCCCCGCAAAAAGCGAGGATCATTAAAATTCATGTAAAAGATATAAGTACTATACCTAAATACTAAGTTTTTGTACATCAAAAAATCGTAAATAAAATTTAAATAATGATTTTAAAAAGAACAATCCAGTAATCAAAGTAGTCACAATACCAATCATCATCGTTACAGCAAATCCTTGAATTGGACCAGTACCATAATAATACAACACAGTTGCAACAATAAATGTAGTAATGTTTGAATCTAAAATAACCCACATTGCTTCAGAAAAACCATCTTCCACTGCTGTAGAAATAGTTAAACCTTCTTTAATGCCTTCTTTAATTCGTTCATAAATTAAAATTGAAGAATCAATTGCCATACCAACAGTTAAAATCATTCCTGCAATACCTGGCAATGTTAATGTTGCATGCAAAACTGCCATAAATAACATCAATAAAATCATGTTATAAATTAACGTGAAAAATGAAAAAATTCCACACATGCGATAGTAAGCAACACCGAAAAGTAATAACAAACCTAATCCAATAATACAAGACATCAATCCTTGTTTAATTGCTTCTTGACCTAATGTTGGCCCGATTTGACGTTCTTCTACAAAATCAACTTTTGCTTTAAATGCTCCAGATTTAAGCAATTTTGAAAGTGTGCTTGCTTCTTCTGAACGGAAATTTCCAGAAATTGATCCACGAGCTCCAATTGCAGATTTAATGACACCTGATTGAATTACTTCATCATCAAGCACAAATGCAAGTAAACGACCTAAATTTTCACTGGTAAGTTCATGAAAACGTTTGCCACCTTCTTCATCAAATTCAAAATTTACGCATAGTTCAGTGCCCATGTCACCACCAAAACCAACTTGCGCACCTTTAAAATGTGAGCCTGAAACTGGAGTATAAGTTGGTAATAAATAATAGATTCGTTCATCAGACATACCACGACGATGACCAGGAACAATCATCGTACCTTCTGGAAGGTCTCCATCATATTTTGAAAGAAGTGATTCTCTGCTTGGTGCAGAATCTTCAACTAATTTCACTTCTAACACTGCAGATTTTCCAATCATCATTTTTGCTTGATGAGGGTCTGAAACATCAGGAAGTTCAACAACAATTTGCTTAGTACCTTGTTTACTAATATGAATTTCACTCAAGCTTGCAAATCGACTACGTAAAATATCAATATTTGCTTCAACGGAATCATTAAGTAATTTCGAAAATAAAGAATCAGGTAAAGAAATTTTTAAACTTGCACCATCTACTTCATAACGTAAAAAACGTTCTTCTGTTTTAAATACATTTTCAGCTTCATGAGCAATATTTGATGAATTAAATTTAAAAATTAAAGAATCGGCTGCAAGCATAGGTTTGCCGTCCAATTCAAAATGTGACATTTTAGCAATGCCTTCAAATATACGAATTTTGTCTCCAAGATAATTTCTAATTACATCATCTTCTTGAACTTCAAGCGTAATGTACGTACCACCCACCAAATCAATGCCAAATCGTATATCTTTTTTACCATATCGATAAAGATATCCGCATGTTGCTAAAGCAAAAAGGATCCAAAATGTGAATCCTGCTGAAACTATTTTTTGAAATGAGTGATTCATGAATTCTCTCCAAAAACTTATGAGTTAATGATATTTTCAATTTTTATTTCGTCCGTTTTCATCTACAACTTCGATTAAACAATTTATTTTTTATTACTTCAAAGTTTAATTAATTTTTACTTTAATAGTACTAATGAAACCAGACGAAATTGTGTACATAACATAGACTGGTACCGAAGAAGGGACTCGAACCCCCAAGAGATTTCTCTCACAGCCACCTCAAGGCTGCGTGTCTACCTTTCCACCACTTCGGCATAATCATTGAACAGATTAACAGAATTCATCTTATTTTCAACGAAAAAACCGGTAAGTTAATACCCCAATAATCTACAAATCCATTGTGAAATATTACAAAATACTGACTGTACAAAGCATATTGCAACGCCAAACCATTCTTGTAATTTACAAAAAATTTGTTGCATCAATAAAATAAATGAACTCCATACCTTTTCATACCATGGAGCTAATAATGCTTTTGCTTCTGCTGCAGCAATTTCTTTTGCTTGCAATACTTGTTGAACTTGCATTTCATCACGCTCTTTTAAAATCAGCAAATCACCATGTTCATCTTTTTTCAAAATATTTGTTAAATTTAAGCCTTTACTATCAAAAATTTGAATTGCAGATTTAATTTGTGCCATAGTTTCATTAACTTTTGATACCAATTGATGTTGTAAATATGGCAACAAATTGCTTTGAAGATAATTCATTTTTTGTTCTATATTTTTATGAAAATTTTCCATTTCATAATACAAAACTCGCGCTTTTTTATCATCAAGTTCAAGACCTATTTCTTTAAAATTATTCCATGCACGAGTTTCAAGTCCACGACAAGTATCAATTTCTTTAAATGCTTTCATCATTGTTTTATCAATTTGATCATCTAAATCATCAATCAATTTTAAATCTTTACTGAGCACTTCAAAATGTTTTTGCTCAACTTGCACTTTTGATTTTACACTTCGTTCAGAAGAAGAAAGATCACCACCACGAATCTCTTGCTCTTGGGCTAAATTTTGTAAAACAACGGCAAGCATTTCATCAATTTCACCTTTTTCAAAATTCACGCTTTCATAAAATTCATCAATTTTATGTCCAACATGATTTACTTCATGCACAAATTTCATACGAAGATCAGCAGCTTTTTGTAAATTTGCGCGAATCACTTCGAACAATTGTTCAGCTTTTTGATACCAAATTCTTTTTTCAAGCCAATTTCCACTCGAATCAATATTTAAAGTATCTAAGCCTTTTTCTATATCCTCATCAGAAACATCAACAATTTGAATTGGTGATATAACTGATTTTGATACGGTAAGTTTTGGAGCATTTATCATTTTTGGTGCAACTGTTGAATGTGTTGCTGTTGCAACCTCTGGTTGTACAGGAGATACCGGAACTATAGGCATAATTTTTGCAACTACAGGCTCAACAGGTTTTACCGGTTCAATTACTTTTGGTTCTGGTTGTACAGGTGTTACAAAAACTGGAGTTATTACTTTTGCGATAACTGGTGGCACAGTTTCTTCATCAGGTTCTTCTGAATTTGACGCTACATCATCTATGGTTGTTATATTTTCTTCAGGCTTTTCACCTGCATCAACAGCAGAAGCTTCTGATTCTTCTTGCTCTGTTTGTTCTACCACAGGTGATTCCATTTTTGGTTCTGCAAGAGTTGAAACCAACGAAGCAATATTTTCTTCTGCAAGCAATGGAAGGCCTATCATCAACACAAAAATTAAGGTTTTTTTATTCAACCCCATAAAGGCTCCTCTTTTAATTTGAAAATTCAAATTACAATGATTTTGCAATTTCTTTTAATTCATTCATTAAAGCAACGGATAATTCTTCTGCTTCCCATGAAGTATAACTCCATCGAACACCAGAATCAACCTTCGTCAAAACTGAACAATCTGATTTAATATCAATGATATCAATGTGCACAACATTCATTAACGGATGCACTGAAGATGGTGCACGCACAACACCAGCACGACCTAAAATACTGTATGCAACATTTCCTTCATCCATAAAACAAAGCATCACTTTTTTTTGCCAAACCATGTTGTGATAACCTTGGTGATTTTTATGAATTGAAATCAAAATACTTTCTGATCCTTTTGGATACATTACCTGAATTGGAGTTGTATGCGGAACACCCTTTTCTGAAAAAGTTGCCAATACCGCAACAGTTTGTCCTTTTTTTAAAATTTCATGTAAATCTTCAGGAAGTTTTACACCAACATGTTTTGCCATAACAAAAACCTTTCATATTTTAATAATCAGAAAATAAATGAAGCGCAACTTCATTTTCTAACGCATAGCCTTTTGGAGTTAAACAAATAATGCCATTTGCATACTCAATTAAACCAGTTATTTTCAATTTTTCTGCTCCTTGAAAAAAATGTAGCTGTTGCGACGGTGTTGCCTCTTTCATATAATCAGCAACCACCAAGCCTTTGCTTTGACGCAAACCTAACATAATTTTTTCAAGCGCAATTTGATGAGAAGTTAACTGCTCACTTACTTCAATAACAGTTTCTTTTTGCCCCAAAAGTTCAAGATATTTTCCTAAATTTTTTACATTTTGAAAACGCATTGTTCCATTAAAAGAACATGCACCAAGCCCAAACCCTTTATAATTTTTTCGATCCCAATAAGCAGAATTATGACGAGATTGAAATCCTAATTTTGCAAAATTTGATAACTCATAACGATCAAATCCATGCTTTGCCAATGTTTCAACCGTCCAATCATACAAATCAACAGTGCCATCATCAGGTGGCAATGTCATACGATTCGTTTTCACTTTAAAATATAACGGCGTATCTTCATGCACTGTTAAAAAATAAACCGAAATATGTTTAATAGGCCAACCCATTGCTTCTTGAATCATCAATTTCCATTCATCATCTGATACTCCAGGAAGTCCCAAAATAAAATCTACCGACAAGTTTTGAAAATAAACTGAAGCTTCTTTCAAAACATTTTCCACATCTTGTTTTGTTTGATGTCGATTCAAAGATTTCAAAACAACATCTTTTAAACTTTGAACGCCAATACTTAAACGATTAATTCCCGCCTGTTGCCAAGTAAGCAATAATTCCAACGTTACTGTGCCAGGATTTACTTCAATGGTAACTTCTGTTGTTTGATCAAATTCAAAATGTTTTTTTAGTATAACAAACGTGTCAAGTAGCAAAGGAGCTGGATACGTACTTGGCGTTCCACCACCTAAATATATCGTTTGCAAACGTCTATTTAATGGCGCAAAAGGAATAAAAAGCTCAATTTCTTTGATTAAAGCTTTATGATAATCTTGCATAAATTGTTCATGAGATGCCATCGCAACAAAATCACAAAAATGACATTTATAAGGACAAAATGGCCAATGAACATATAAATGCTGCATTGATGAAAAAGAATAATTCAAGAACGTCCCACCTTATCAAAATCTTTACGCGTTTGCTCAATAATTTTTTGTACAAATTTTATATCATCTTGAAGCATTTGCTCTGAAATAGGATCACGAGCAAATTTAATTTGAAATGCACGCTGTAAAAATTCAATTAACAACGGTTGCAATTTTGGATCAATTAAATTTTTTAAAATTGGTACAATTTCTTCATCAGATTTATCGTCCAAACGCACTTGATACAAAACATCAAAATAATTTTTTAATATCAAAGTTATCTGAAAATAAGCTGCATACATTTTTTCTTGTGAATCATATGGTGTCGCAGCTAAAATCTGTAATTTTTTCAAAGCTTGTTGGTCACATGACATTTTTTTGCCAAACCAACCACGTCGATATAAAAAGCATACCAGAAAAGCAAAAATTAAACAGCTAAAAACAATACTCAACCATGCAAACCAACGACTTTGCCACCATGGTTGATACCAAACATTTTCAATATCGACAAACTCAATCTTTGGTTCTTGCATGCTCATCCTACATCATTCTTTTTTGAAAAAAAACCAATAAATCATGCATCAAAGTTTTTTCATCTTGTATATACAAATTATCAACATTGCATCCTTGAAATGCCAAATTTTGTTTTGACAATCGAAGGCTTAACGCTTGCGATAATTGTTGTTGTGAAGACCCTGCAACATTGACCAATTCTATTGAACCAGTTTCTGGATCTTTCATCCAAACAAGTCCAACATTATTCATTTTTTTTTCTTGAAGATCAGTCACATTAATCGCAATCACATCTTTATCATGAGCAATTTTTTTCACCGATTGAGAAAAATCACCACCAATGAAATCAGAAATTACCAAGATCATTGCTCGCTTTGCAACTCTTTGTGCAACATGCTCACATAAAAAATCAAAATCAGTTCCTTTGCCTACAGCTTGATATGAAAAAAGATCTGTCAAAATCCCATGCACATGTTTTTGCCCTTTTGCAGGAGGCAGCATTTTTTCAATACGATCAGAAAACAAAATCAATCCAACCTGATCTTGCGACCATTGCCCAGCTAAAGCTAAAATTCCAGCAACTTGTTGCATAATTTCATATTTTAAATATTGATTTGAACCAAACATGGTTGATGCAGAAACATCAACACAAATCATAATCGTACGATTACGTTCTTCGAAATATTGCCGTACAAGCAAATTATTAAAATTACGAGCTGAACTTTTCCAATCAATTAATCGAACATCATCACCATATTGATACGTTCGAAGTTGATCAAATTCAAAACCAAAACCTTTTTGACGTGTTTTGCTATTTCCAATTAAAGACCCTGAAAGCATACGACGCGTGTAAATTTCTAATTCTTTAACCTTTTGTGCAATTTCGACAGCAATCATAATTTACCATCCTTGCTCCAACAAACATGTTGGTAATTGAATTGAACCATCTGCTTTTTGATATGTTTCCATAAGTGCAACCATTAAACGTGGCAATGCTAAAGATGATGCATTTAACGTGTGTAAATATTCAGTTTTTCCACCCGTTTGTTCTTTATATCTAATTTTTGCACGACGAGCTTGAAAATCAGTACAATTACTTGCAGAAGAAACTTCATAATAACTACCCTGTCCTGGCATCCAAACTTCAATATCGTATGTTTTTGCAGATTGAAATGAAGCATCTTGTGCAGCCAAAAGCATCGTTCGATAGTGAAGACCTAATTTTTGCAAAATTTCTTCACCACACGCAACCATGCGCTCAAGTTCATCATATGAATTTTCCGGCTTTGTAAAAGAAACTAATTCTACTTTTTCAAATTGATGAATTCGAATTAAACCACGCTCTGCAGAACCATAAGCTCCTGCTTCACGACGAAAACAACTTGTCCATGATGTCAAGCGTTGCGGCAATTGATCAGCCTCTAAAATAGTATCGCGAAAATAATTGAGTAAACTAACTTCAGATGTTGGAATCATGTATAAATCTTCACCTTCAATTTTATACACACCGTCTGCAAATTTTGGCAATTGTCCTGAAGCTTCTAAAGATTTTGTGTTTGCCATGTACGGTGGCAACATTGGTGAAAAACCATGTTTGATATTCGTTTGAATCATCATGCGTGTTAACGCATACATCACACGAACAGCTTCTCCTTTGTACCATGCAAAATTACTTCCTGTTACTTTTGCAGCTGAATTAAAATCAAACCAACCAAGATCATTACCTAAAATAACGTGATCTTTTGGTATAAAATTAAATATTGGTTTTGACCCAAAATGACGAACTTCTTTATTTTCAGGTTTATTTCCAAAAGGAACATCATCAGCCATTGGATTAGGACAAGAAAGATAGAGATCATTAAATTTTTTTTCAGAAATTTCTAAAATTGATTCTTTTTCTTTTAACTCTTTACCAACTTTTATGGAAAGTTCTCGAACTTGATCACTAACAGGACCAAAAAAAGATTTTGAAATGTCATTTTTTTCTTTGCGTAAAGCATCAACTTCAATCATTAAATTTCGATGAGCTGCATCCGCTTGAATTAAAGTATCAATAGAATAAGAAGGATCTTTTTTAAGAATTTTTTGTTTGAAAAATTCAGGATTTTTTCGAAGTTCTGCTAAATCAATCATGATAAAACTCCTATCGCGGATCTATTCTTAAAAAAATGAAAAAATATATTTTTAGTATACGAAAATTCAAATAATTCTTCTACAAAAAAATCTATTTCAAATTAAAAAAAATAAGGTCGAACAGAAAACTGTACGACCTTACATGGATAACTATTTTGCAAGGTAAATTAATGTCAATTCAACATTACTACTCTTACAATTGAACTTTACGCACTACTTCACGTAAATTTTTGCCTGCTTTAAACTTAGGCACGGTAACACTTGGAATGTTAATTTTTTGTTTTGTTGCAGGATTAATTCCTTTGCGAGCTGAACGCTCAGAAATCCAAAAACTACCAAAACCTGTAATTGAAACTTTTTCGCCTTTTTTAAGGCAACGTTCGATAACGCGTACTAATGAATCTAGAACTCTTGCGATATCTTTTTTGCTAAAAACTGTTTCTTCGCTCAAAGCGTCGATCAACTTAGTTTTATTCATAATGTCTCCTTACATATACATATATGAAACACTGCTTATTACCTAACTACTACTAAACTTTTTCAGTTCATGTACACTAGAGTAAATCTATTTAGCTGTTTGTCAAATAAATCTGTATAAAATAATACATTTTTAAATCAAAAGGATGATTAGATCATGATTGATACGCACTGCCATTTAAACATTATGGTCCGAAATTTTACTGAAAATGCAACGTTTATTCCATTCAATGCTCAAGAACTTCAAATTTGTACAACAATTTTAAATGATGCAAAATTTCATGAAGTAACTTCAATTATCAACGTAGGAATCAATCTTGCAGAAAGCTTATTGTGCGTTGAACTTGCACAACAATTTTCAAACTGTTTTGCAACATTAGGAATTCATCCAAACGATATAACAGAAACCTGGCAATCAAATTTGCAAGAATTCAAAAAGATATTAAAAAATAAAAAAGAATTAAAAATAGTTGGAATTGGTGAATGTGGTATCGACAAACATTATCCAAATTTTAATTTAAAACTTCAGCAAGATGTTTTTCATGCGCAAATTCAACTTGCACTCAAACACGATTTAGCTCTTGTCATTCATTCTCGTAATGCAGATGAAGAAACATATCAAGCATTAGCTGAGTATCGTGGTGAAAAAAATTTTCGTGGAACAATTCACTGTTTTTCTTCAAATAAAGATTACGCAAAAAAATATTTAGATCTTAATTTTGTTTTAGGTTTTGGTGGTACAATCACCTACCCTAAAAATGAAACATTACGTAACGTGGTCAAAATGATACCACTTGAAAAAATAATTTTAGAAACCGATGCTCCTTTTTTACCACCACAAAGTATGCGAGGTAAAAAAAATAATCCTTCAAACATAAAAATCATTGCAGAATTTATCGCAAATCTTCGTGGTGAAAGTTTTGAAACCATTGCACAAATAACAGATCAAACATCACGCAAACTTTTCGGTTTGTTATGATTCATGCTATACTAACAAGTATCAATATTTTCAAGAAAGGTCCGTTATGTTTGATGCAATGATTGCTTCTTTTTCTTTATATTTTGCAATTTTACTTTCTATTGGTGTTTATTTTTATAGAAAAACTACGAATCAATCTGAATTTTCACTTGGTAATCGATCATTAAATTATTGGCTTACAGCTATTGCAGCACAAGCAAGTGACATGAGTGATTGGTTATTCATGGGATTTCCTGGCGCAATTTATTTACTTGGAATTTCAGGCATTTGGTTTGCATTTGGATTAGCACTATTTATGTTTTTAACCTGGCAATACATTGCACCACAACTACGCAAACAAACAGAATCGTATCAGGCATTAACCCTTGCATCATTTTTTGAAACAAAATTTCAAGATCAATCAGGATTAATCAAAATCATCAGCGGATTTTTTTGTTTATATTTTTTCACATTTTACATCGCAGCAGGAATTGTAGGACTTGGCAAAGCTTTTGAATTAATTTTTAAATTACCATATCACTATGGAATTATTATTGGACTGACAATTTCTTTATTTTACACACTTTTAGGCGGTCTGCTTGCAGTTGCTTGGAGCAATTTACTACAAGGAACATTTTTACTTGTCTGCATCATGCTTGTTCCTATTTTTGCAATCAACACAAAACTTGGTGGATTTGCACAATTTCATCAAAGCTTACAACTTTTGGGATCTGATTATTTTTCACTTTGGCCACAAGGTGGCATTCTTGTAACTTGCATGGCTATTTTAAAGTGGGGCCCTGGATATTTTGGACAACCACACATTTTAATTAATTTCATGAGTATCAACAATCCTGAAAATTTATCTAAAGCAAAATGGATTGGCTGTAGTTGGCAGATTTTAGCACTCAGCGCAGCAGTTCTTGTCGGAGTTGTCGGAAAAGTAATGTTATTTCCTGAACTTGGTGATGCTGAACTTGTATTTATTGTCATGGTTAAGCAAATGTTTACACCATTTTTTGCTGGATTAATTTTATGTTCAATTTTAGCTGCAACCATATCAACGATCAATATTCAATCACTTATTAGCGCATCATTAATCGCACAAGATTTATATTTTCCACTATTTAATTCACAAAGATCTGCTCGATTGCAACTTTTATTTACACGCTTAGCAATTTTTATAATTCCGATGCTATCACTATTCATTGCATGGAATCGTACAGGCGTTTGGAATTTAGTACTGTATGCATGGTCAGGACTTGGTGTTACGTTTGGCCCAATTGTTATATTAAGTTTGTACTCAAAACAGCTAAATCGTTACGGTGTGATAGCAGGACTTATTGCTGGTGGCCTTACTGCAATTTTATGGCCACTTGATGGAATTATTCCAGTTATGGTTGCAGGATATATTTTCAACACAACGATAGCGCTAATTGTATCTAAAATTACCAACAAATAATTAGGTTACAGAATTTGGTTGTTTATCCATTTTTAAAGACTGTGCAACACTACTTTGACGATTACTTGAAGAATACCCTTCAAGTATCCCCTTTCGATTATATCGAAATGTAACAATACGATCTTCTTTATGTACTGAATTTTGATCAACGAATTGAACAGCTATTGAATATTCTTTAACATGTTTTAATTTTCTAGATACAGCTACATATATTCGAAAAATAGGATCTTGAGAACCATATGCATTCAAAAAACCTTCAGGATTATAAAAAATATAAGCTCCTAAAAGATCTGAACCTTGAAATCCTAGTTCTCGATCTGGTTCTTCATATCCTAATTTACAACGCGGTAAATATATTTTTACAAAATTTAAATCTATAAGATTTAACGGTGTTTTTAATTGATCAACATTTAATTGCACCTGTTGCAAGCTTTGATTATTTTCTGCTAATTTTTGCTGACGTCGCTGCAATAAACTACTTGGCGCAATTGATAGATTAGGCATATCATTACAATTTGGATTCATTGCTAATTGATCTATGGAATTTTGCTGCAAACGTTGTTGTTGTAAGACAACATCCAGCATTAAAATTAAGCTTACTAAATTTTTTTCAAAATCAGATTCATTTTGCTTTAACTTATCACATTTGCAAGCTAAATTTGCAGTTGGTAAATTTTGTGCGCTTTGTACAAAAAAATTGTACAACAATGCTACCCCTAAAAAAAATTTCATATTTTATCCCATGTATGATTTACACTTTGAAACAATACGATCGAGCATAACATGAGAAACCGTACCTACAAAGAAAAACCAGCAATTAGAAAGCATAACTTGCTCATAAAATCCACAAAAAGATTTTACAAAAAGTGATGCACCAAATGTTATGGCCATTAAAAACCAAACATGATGAAAAACACCACGATGACGAACTAAAATTGGAATAATTCCTAAAAAACTCATAACAACAAACATACAGTATTTTTCATGGTACAACAGATACAAAAGTAACATGAGCAGTAAAGAATAAAAAACTTTTTGCCCTTTACTTTTTACATCAATATCGGGAAATAATGCCCCAAGCAAACAAAAAACCAACCCTTGCAAAACAGTTACAATTGTTGGCTCAGCTGATTGCAAACAATGCAAAACAGCAATATAAATTACAAATCCACCGACTAAATGAACTCTATAACTTGGCATAGACTCTCCTTGAATTTTTATCGTTGATACATCAACTTCATTAACTTCGTACCAGGATAATAAAATTGCAAGACTTGAGTAAAGTTCCAATGATCATCTTTTACCAATTTATAAGCACCCCATTGGCATAAACCACGATGATGACCAAAACCTTTTCCTTCAATCAAATAATGACGATGTGCTCGCGTAATATTAAAACAATAACTTTTCAATTCAGGAAATAATGATTTCATTTTTTTATCAGTAATAATAATTTTTCGAGTACCAACATTAAATTGAATTTTTTTAACAAGACCTGCTTTATCTTTTTTAAGCACAATCATATCAATCAATTTTGTTACTTTTGGAAAATCTTTTTGCAAACGAGTAATAATTGTTTCAGAACTAAAATCTACATGCCAATTAAAAACTTTATAATTTTTACAAAAAGTACATGGATATTCTCGCGCTAAATAGGACACACGTTTATAATCAGGATCATCAATATGAGCAGGAACAATACCTCCACAACAAGCATCATACATCGTAAGAGCCGGTTTTTCATCATAAGAAACAAACATATCTTTTGTTTCTTGCACGGCCTGTTTAAATTTTAAAGATTGATTATGATGACCTTTGTATGTTTGATGCTTAATGCCATTTTCAATATGATACGGTCGATTTATTTTTTGAGCTTGAAGCACTTGCCAAATTAAATAAGTTCTACAGGCAATAGCCAAAACTTTATTCATTTCAAGCGGCCAACCTGGCCATCCTTCATGCTTAATCACCGACAATAAATAATCATCAATGTCTAAACTATTGATAACATATAATTGATTTTTTTCCTGAAATAATACAAAAGATCCAAGATACTGATTACCTTGAAATTCAATCCCAGAAGCATCTTGCTCTAAAATTTGTTGTAAAAGCTTAGAAGGTAACACAGGTACGAATTCATGCAATAATTTTTGAGTAACATCAAATAAAATATCCCCTAATAATTTGTAGCGATATTTTTTATCTTTTTCTAATTTTTTACGATCTTCTTTTGAAAAATTTAATGCAGCAATCTGTTCTAAAAATAAAAATTTAATTCGATCATTTAAAAATTCTTGCGCATAGAATTGTAATGTTTCAAGAGTTACACTCGGTTGATCAACGCCATCAATAAAATCTTCTAAAAAACCTTGAAATATTTGCAATGAAAATTCATATAATTGATTATAACGTAACGGATCCAATTTGTCTGAAACAACAAACAAATCAAATAATTCGTATATTTTTTTTACTTCATCTTCTAAATCAACACGTTTTGATTCGAACCAACAAGAAACATATGATTTTAAGGTTGCAAGCTGCACAGCAGATAAAATAGGCGAAATATAAACTAATTTTTCTTTTAACGGTTTTGCATTCAACAAAATTATATCATGCTTGCCTGATATCGTAATCGTTTTGCCTAAATATTGATAACCAATCGCTAAATTTGGATGAGCAGAAAAAACAAATCCATGTTTACTAATTAATTCAAGATTATTTTTCTCAAAATCCTGTATCGATTTTTTTTGCAATAATACCTTAACATCAAAAGTCTTTATCGTTAACGTGCAACAAATTAATAAAAATAATACAAAAAAATTGATACGTGCCATAAATCCCTACCTAAAAACTGCACACATAGTTGTACAAAATCATTCAATATCATGATCTTTCAAAAGATCTGCAAATTTTTTTGGCATCAATACAATTTTATCAATTCCTCGATTTGCCAAAAAATCTGCGCGCTGATTTTGTTCACGATATACATGACAAAATGTAACTTTATAATTTTTCATGAATTGCTCTGCGACTACTTTCATTTTTTTAAGCAACGGATCACGAATTTTATAAACCCCTGTCATTTGACGAACCAACAATTGAGAATCAGAAAAAACTAACAAATTTTCTTGTTTTTCAAGATATTCTTTTGCAAAATACAAGCCTAACAACAATGCAAAATATTCAGCTTGATTATTCGTTCGATGGCCAACAAAAAAACCTTGTTCACATAATTTAAAATCACCACGAAATAATGAAAATCCTGCTCCAGCTTTTCCTGGATTATTTCGAGACGCACCATCAATATGCATTTTTACAGTCACTTGCCCAGCTGATTCACATTGCTGAGGATTTTCTATCTGCTCTTCTTGATCAAAAAATGAAAGTTGTTTGTTTTGATTCGTCAAAGTTACAACCTTTTTTACGATTGTTCATGATATAAAAATCGATAGCAATCTTTACATTGAAGCAATCCTTGATTTTTAAGAAATTGAATATCGCGTGCTGCCATAAAATAAAAACAGGCGCTACAAGAATCTTGACTTACTGGCACAACAGGATTGCTTACACGACCACGCATCGTTTCATAAATATCTAACCATTCTTGTGGAATATCTATCAATTTACTTTGACGTTGTTGATAAAATTGTTCCACTTGATCAGTTAAATTTTTAACAGCATTTTTTTCTTGCTCAATCAATGTAAGTAATTTTTCTTTATCAATTTGATACGTTTCGTACAAAGCTTGATACTCTTTTTGCACTGCGGCAACTTTATTAATCATCTGCATCATTTTTTGTTCTTGTTGATCACGATTAAATTTTACACGATCAATTTCTTTGTTTGCAGCATCATATTCTTGAGCTGTAGCAACAGATTGCGATGAAGCAATCAAATGCGATTCTTGATCTTGCAATTCTTTGACTTTTAATTCTTGTTCATGCAATTGTGTTTCAATTTCACTTTTTTTATGAGCACGAATTTCTAGATCTTTTTCAAGTTGTTGTAACTGAGTTTGAAATTTTTGAGTCATACTATTTGACGTTTGTACTTTTTGTGCAATATCGGTCAAACTTTGATCGAAGGTGACAAGCGCAATAAAATTTTTCAATTTTTGTTCATTCATTTTTTCCCTTTGCGTTGCGCTCTGAAAAAATATTGAAATCTTTTTTGTTTGGTGGGCCCACCAGGGATCGAACCTGGGACCTTTCGGTTATGAGCCGACTGCTCTAACCCCTGAGCTATAGGCCCGCAAACATTTTTATACTTAATTTATAAATACTATTACAGAGTAATTCATTTTTCAATTATTGTGAAGATTCTTTAAAGTTAAAAACTTATACGGCATCCCAATGTTGTATCATTTGCAAAATTTTCAATTCTTCTTCCTGAGATGAACTTGGCAATTCCAAAATAATAGGACTATCTACAAAAAGATTATTTTTCATAATTTGTTTAAGCACTTGTTCTCGAAGTAACCCTTCGCCCGGCACTGCATGCTTATCAATATAAGAGCCACAAGGTTCCGGCGCATCATTTAAATGTAAAAGTGCAATGTTGTTTTTTCCAATCATTTCAGTAATCACTTTTAAAAAATCATCTAATTTCATCTGATTTTTTAAATCATAACCATACACAAATGCATGAGCAGTATCTAAACAAAATTTAACTCGATCTTTATGATCAATCTGTTCATACAACAATCCAAAATCTGTTATATCTCCACCAAAATTACGCCCTGCATGAGGAGCATTTTCCAAAATTAATGGAACATTTGAAACTTTTGCAATTAAAGTATTTACACATTCTGCTACATATTTTACTTGATCTTTTTTATCAAGTTTAACACGAGTTGCTCCAACATGAATTACAATACCGTCGCTATGCAAATTTGATGCAAATTGTGCTTCTTCGCAAAGCGTTATAAATTCTTTACTTTTTACGTTGACCAAGCTGGACCAATATGCTGCATGTACAAAATAAGCACATGCTAATTTTTTTTTCAAATGAACAAATTCAGATACAACATCTGATGAAAGTTTAACATATTTTCCATCTTCATTAATTAAAAAACTTTGCACAGCAGTTACCTTTAACCGCTGTGCAAAGTTGATAACTTCAAATAAATCTTGCTTTAAACGAACATGCAACCCCAATAATCGTTCTGTTTGTTTCATATCATTCATCCCATAATTTAAAGCTGTTTGATATTTTCAGATGTATCAATGTTTATGTGTATAAAATTCATCTGTTCATCAATTTGTTTAAGCATATCATCAAACGTTGTCCGATTTTTAACTAAAAGATCAAATAACCGCAACATTGAATACATACCGTCTGAATAACATCCTGGATGTCGATCTTTAAAAAAGAATCTACCATGTATTTGAGCTGCAAATATTGCCTGATATGCAACAATTGCTTCAGACAATGCTTTCAAACAATTTTGAACAACAAAATTGTTTGCATGTATTTTCATAAAAAATGCTGCTAATTTTTCAGATTTTATATCAGTTACAATCATGCGATCTGCATGTTTTACTAAAATATCTTGTACAAATATTGCTGATAATCGATCACCTAACACTAAAGATCCTTCATGATCCATAGCAAGCATACGATCACCGTCACCATCCAAAGCAATACCAAACATTTTTTGATTTTTTTTAAGTTCAGATTTTAAAAAAACCATATTTTTTGCATCAAATGGATCAGGAATATGTACTGGAAAATGACCATCAACCTGATCACATAAAGGTTGCACTTGCTTCCATCCCATACGATACATCAATTTTTTTATCACTGGACCAGTTGCTCCATTACCACAGTCAATCAATACTGAAAAATCATACTGAGACAAATGTGCAAATTCTTGCCATAAACTATCCAAATATTGTTCTAAAATAGGACAAGGAATAATTTTTCCGATTTGTGACAATTTTACAAATTCACCTTTTTGCAAAATTTCATACATTTGCAAAAGCTCTGATCCTTGCACTAAATTTTTATGTAAAAAAAATTTAAATCCATTAAATTGAGCAGCACTACCTGATGCTGTAATCATAATTCCTGCTTGCACAGGAAGTTGATGTAATCCAAAAACAAAAACAGGCGTTGGACAAATACCTAAAAAATAAACTTGGTATCCAGCATCCACAATTGCTTGAGCAACTTGCTGGTAGATTTCTTGGCCATACAATCGTCCATCAAAAGCAACCGCTATACGTTGTAAATTTAAGTCTTGACGAGCAAACCAAGTAACTGCAGCTTGTGCAATGTCATAACTATCTTGCATACTAAGTTCTGTTGGAACAATGCCACGAATATCAGATACTCGAAAAATATGATTTTGCATAATGCACCATTACATATTATACTTCTCTTCAGATTATAAAAATCAGATTTAGCGTATCACATTTACAATTCAAAAACTATGATTCCTCATAAACTTCACATTAAAAATTTTTTAAGTTACGGACCTGAAACTCAAATCATAGATTTTTCAAATTATCATCTCATTTGTCTTTCTGGAAAAAATGGTCATGGTAAATCCGCAATGCTTGATGCAATAACTTGGGCAATTTGGGGTCAAGCTCGCAAATCTTGTGGCAATGCAAAGCCTGATGCAGGACTTTTGCACTTAGGCCAAAAACATATGATGGTAATTTTAGAATTTGAAGTAAATGGTGCAAATTATCGTGTACGTCGAGAATATTTAAATACTGCAAGCAAACCTTTTGCAACTCTTGATTTTGGTATACAACATCCTGATGGAAAATTAACTGCGCTAACCGACAAAACCATCAAAGACACACAAGAAAAAATAGAACGCAGCATCGGAATTACCTACGAATCATTTACAAATTCAACATTTTTGCGCCAAGGTCAATCAAATGAATTTTCAAAAAAATTACCGAAAGAACGCAAAGAGATTTTAGCTCAAATTTTACAACTCAATCAATTTGAACAACAAAAAAAAATTGCTCTCATGCATGCCAGAAAATTACAAATTGATTGGACAACACAAACCAACATATCTGCACGCATTAACCAAGAATTAATTTCTCTTGCATCAGTTCAAGAACAACAACAACAATTTGCTGAAATTTTACAAAAAATTGAAGCCACTCGCCAAAATACCATAATTATTAAAGCCGATTTAATAACGCAAGCTCAAACAATTTCACAAAAAAATAATGAATTACTTTTTTTAACACGACAACAACAAGAATTTGAAAAACAAATTGCACAACTACAACAAGAAATTACAACGATTCATACAACAATTCTTACTCAAAAACCGATTATCGATTTTGCAAAACTTAAAGAAGAAGAACAAACACTGATACAAACAGTACAATTGATGCAACAAATACATCAAAAAAAAGTACAACTCAAAGAGCAATATTTAACAATTAAAGAAAAATTAACCGAATGCACAACAAAGCTTCAGCAAAAATTTCAATTAGAAGAACAAGTATTAAAGCTTAATAAAGCAACAGTTCAAGAAACTTTGCATCTGAGTGAAAAACAGTTGATTGCTGAAAAAAATATACAAACAAAACTACGTCAAAATTCCGCGAGTTTTATCCAACAGTTGCAGTATTTACAAACTCAACTGCAACCACTTGCAAACATTGTCCAAGAACATGCGCAAACGCAAACACAATTTGAAAAAAATAAACAATTGTATCAAAATTTATGTGCCCAAAGCGCCCATTTAAAAGAACAAATTACGGTATTTGCAAAACAACAAATAGATCAACATCATCAAGAACAAAATATTTGCTCTCAATGTGAGCAAACAGTCACATCAGAACAAAAACAAAAAATGATACAAAGTTTAGCAACGCTTCAAAAAAATGCTGAAACTGAATTTATTCATATTCGAGAACAGATTCAAAATTTAAAAGTAACACTGACAGAAGAACATACACATCTGCAAAAATTACAAACAGACTGTAACAAATTTATTTTACTTTCAACAAAAATTGATGAGCAAACAAAACAATACAAAATACTCAGTGACCAACTCATAGAGCAAAATCAAAAAATAACACTTCAAGAAACAACTTTAATTGAACTGCAAAAAAATATTACAAATCTGAATATTGAATTAGAATTTTTATCAAAAAAAATTCATGAAGATTTGCAAAGTCCTAAAATTACTCAAATGCAAAAAACATTACAAAGTATTGAACAAGAAGCTAAAATCATTCAATATCAACCTCAACAACATCAAGAATTTGAACGAAAATTAACCAACATTCGAAAAATTTTAACAGAACATCAAGCAAGTAACGATAGTGCACAAAGAGAAACTTTACAGCTGCAACTGGCACAACTGCATAAAAATCTAGAAATAATTCAGTTTCAACAACGCGAAGTGCAAGAAAAATTAAAATTATTTACCAATCTTGAACAACAGCGTCATGATCTACGGCTTCAAGAACAACAGTTTGAAAAAAACATCCAAGAACTGGAAAAAGAGTATCAGCAACTGCTCGTGCAAAAAGGCACCCTTGAGCAACAACAAAAAAAACAGCGTGAGTTAGAATCAGAGCAAACAAAATTACAGGTAACGATTAAAACGATGTATCAGGATATGATTGATTATCAAGAAATTGCAAAAGCGCTTGGTAAAGATGGAATTCAAGCATTACTTATCGAACAAGCGATTCCTGAAATTGAACATGAAACAAATCAAATTTTGGCACGATTAACAAATAATCAAACACAAATTTTTATTGAATCACTGCGTGATTTAAAAAAAGGTGGTAGCAAAGAAACACTTGATATCAAAATTTCAGATTCATTTGGCTTGCGCGACTATGAAATGTTTTCTGGTGGTGAAGCGTTTCGTATCGATTTTGCACTACGCATCGGCATTTCAAAACTATTAGCACGTCGCGCTGGCACAACACTTCAAACTATTTTTATCGATGAAGGTTTTGGATCACAAGATGAAGAAGGTTTGCAACTTATTATGGATAATATTTATAAAATTCAAGATGATTTTGCAAAAATTATAATTGTGTCACATTTGCCTGAAATGAAAGAGCAGTTTCCGGTACAATTTATAATCGAAAAAAAACGATCAGGAAGTACTGTTTCAATTGTTCATCAAGGATGAAAATCAAGACAAAACATTCAGATCTTTAAATTTAAATATCAATATTCAGATATCAATAAAAAAAGCTGCATTCAAGGAATGCAGCTTTTTTTTAAATTTAAAATTCGTTAGCAATTAAATGCTTTTTTAATTTCTGCAGTCAAAACAACATTTGATAAAACATATTTAAAAACATTTTTTTTCAGTTGTTCATTTTCGCACAATGCAAGAATTTTTGGCAATTCTTCAATGACAACATTTGGATCTTGTTGAGCTTGCGCAATTAAATTCTCAACCATTGGTACAATATTTACTGTTTTAGAAAAATATCCTAAATAATAAGCTGTCAAAAGCGCAGTTGCAACGACTGCTGATCCAACAATCACATATTTTCCAGCACCTTGGTAACCAGCAATTTCCGCATTCCAAACTTTATTGTACCATGCTTGTTCAACAGTATTATTTTGTAATTTTGCTGAATTTTCCAACATTTCTTCTGTTAATTTTTTATATTTTTGAACCATTAATGCTATTTTTTTAGTAGTTCCAAGATTTGGAGTTGTATCTAATCCTACAGGATATTGGCCCATAGGATCTGTTAAATCTGGAGTGTGTCCATTTTGAAAAATTTCTTTTGCAACATTTTTTATCTCTTCTGATGCATAACAAGCACCTTGTTCTAACAACTCAAAGCCTTGACTTAAAAGATCATCTGAATCTGCATTTAAATCAAACATTGCAGAACTAAAAATGAACATAATAGACAATAAATTATATTTATGCATGAAAGACCCCTAAAAAAATGAGTTTAAATTAAATTCAAATTTAATGGTATCAAACTTAAACTCATTTATCAATTAAAAAGTGCTGTCAAAAAGCAAAAAAACGGTCAATTAAATTTTTAAAAATCCAATTGACCGTACAATCTTTATTTCAAAACGATTAACTTTTTTTAAATTTTTGTAATTTTTTACGCATTGCTTGTGTTATTGTTGGTAAAATAAGTTTACCATTTTTTGTATGATATTTTTTAAATTTTGGAACTACGATAGGATCCGGTTCAAATGAAAAATCATCATCATAATCTAATGACGCTATCGCCTTACCAAACGGATTCATCGATTTAATTTTTTCCATCACAACAAAACATGCAACAGCATAATACAGTTTCACATCATCCCATAATTTTGCTTGCACAGTTGTTTGTACACCAAATAATAGCATACAAATCATCATTATTTTTTTTTTCATAAAACCTCCAAGTTTTATTTTACTCAAATCAGCCCGTCAACATTACTATTAACAGGCTGACTTAATATTCAGATCATCATAATTTGAAACTTTTAACGGTCTTCAAATTATCAGCTAAAATTACTTACGACGAGCTTTACGCTTAACAGCGTTTTTAGCTTTTTTAACAACTGGAGTAACAACTGGAGTAACAACTGGAGTTGAAACTGTTACTGTTGATTTTTTAGTAGCTTTACCAAAAAAACCTTTTTTATACGCTAAAATTGAAGCCCCTGCAACCACTGTTGCAAGACCAGCACCTGTAGCAACTTTATGAGTTTTTACAAATGAACCAGCATTCATAGCTTGAGTTTTTGTAAATGAACCAGCAATGTTCAATGCATTTTTAACACGTTGCATTTTTGTTGATTGTAACGCTAAACCAGCTTCAATGTTTGCTTTTTCTTCAGCTAATTGAGCACCGATCATTTTTTGTTTTGCTAATTTTTCAGCACGTCTGTTTAATTCAACAGATTCTGTTTGAGCAGCTTGAGCTTGTGCTCTATCATAAGCATAAACACCACCAGCAACTACTGCTGCAGGAAGAGCAACAACCGCCGCCACTTTAGCATTTGAAGCTATTTTTGAAACTAATGAAGCAGAATTTAAAACCTTACTACCTTTATTTAATAAAGTAGATGGTAAAACAACAAGTGCTGATGGTTTTGGTTGGAAAGATAATAAACGTTTAGCTTCTGTTGGTGCTTGCACTTCTGCTTTAAAAAATTCTTGTGTTCCATGAGCCAATAAATGTTTTTTTGTAAAATTATTCTTTACAGGATGAATATTTCCTGATGTTGGATTTTTATAAGTAAATTTACCATTTTTAAAACCAAATCGCTCAACACCATATCTTATTTTAGAAGCATCTTCAGGAGACATTAAAGCATTTGAAACATTTGTATTGATTACTTGTGACATAGCAATAAATGCCATCGTCAATATCATTAATTTATTTTTCATAAAAAGAACCTTTCATATAAAATTTTTATTTTACTCAAATCAGCCCGTCAACATTACTGTTAACAGGCTGACTTAATATTTCAATCATCATAATTTGAAACTTTTAACGGTCTTCAAATTATCAGCTAAAATTACTTGCGACGAGGAGCGTAACCACCTGGTAAACGTTTAGCAGCCTTTTTAGCTTTTTTAACAACTGGAGTAACAACTGGAGTAACAACTGGAGTTGAAACTGTTACTGTTGATTTTTTAGTAGCTTTACCAAAAAGACCTTTTTTGTACGCTAAAACTGAAGCACCTGCAACCACTGTTGCAAGACCAGCACCTGTAGCAACTTTATGAGTTTTTACAAATGAACCAGCGTTCATAGCTTGAGTTTTTGTAAATGAACCAGCAATGTTCAACGCATTTTTAACACGTTGCATTTTTGTTGATTGTGACGCTAAACCAGCTTCAATGTTTGCTTTTTCTTCAGCTAATTGAGCACCGATCATTTTTTGTTTTGCTAATTTTTCAGCACGTCTGTTTAATTCAACAGATTCAGCTTGTGCAGCTTGAGCTTGTACACGATCAAGAGCATAAATACCACCAGCAACTACCGCTGCAGGAAGAGCAACAACCGCTACTTTAGCATTTGAAGCTATTTTTGAAACTTTTGCAGCAGCAAAACCTAGCAAATCACCTTTTAAATACTTAATAGTTTCTGGCGTTAAATGCTTTGCAACAAAACGCTCATTTACTGGATGAAGATTACCAGATTTTGGATTTTTATAATTAAATAATCCATTCTTTGAATTATAAGCAAATTGAGATACGTATACGTCAGTTGCATTCATTATATTTGACACAGCAACAAACGGCATTGTCAACAACGATAATGATAAAAATAATTTATTTTTCATGAGAACCTCCATTAGGTTTTTTTTATATAATTAGACTCTAGTCAATGTTTCATGACTAACCCCTTTATGCCTAAAATGAAGCCCTTTTTCAGGAATTTTACATTTTTAGACATATACTATTTATAACATAGGCCTTTTAAGGGCACAAAAGGGTACCCTGAATTTATTAATAAGCTTTTAAATAACGCTCTGCATCAACAAATCAAAAATTCCAACATTGCAACAGATTGAAAATTTTTACTTAAAAATATTGAATATTAAACGAAAAATGGGATTATTCCAACGCTTCAACGCGCAGAATTGAGGGAATTTTGCCCTTAATATGGCGCTCAACTCCATAGGTCAGGGTATAAAAAGAAAGGGGACATGATAGACATGCCCCATAAAATCGAATAAAAACAACGAAATCTTTGATTTCAACAAATTCAACACGTCCACCATGCGAGCTGATATACGGTTGCAATTCATTCAAAACTGCTTGAATTTTGCTTATAACATCAGTTAAATTAGCTTGAATGATTTCTTCTTGCTGCTCTGCAAAGTTCGTTGATTTTAGCTCTTTTTGCAAGTTTGAATGTTTTTGTAAAATCGACGATTTTTCATCATTTTCATACATAAACATCACATCCTACTCATCAAAAGAGACTTAAAATTTTACTGAACCCACTGCAAACGCGCCATTGACGCAGAATCACTTGCACGACGACCAAGACGTAAAATACGAGTATATCCACCCGGACGAGTTACATAAACAGGAGCGATTTCTGTAAACAATTTTTCAATTGCGCTATCAGAATATGGCAACAACTGTTTTGCACGACGACGTGTATTAAAATCTGGAGTGCCTTTCGCTGCCAAAGTCACCATTTTTTCTGCAAAACGACGTACTTCTTTAGCACCAGCAAGTGAAATAGTAATGTGTCCATAAGTAATCAAATTAATAACTTGATTTCGCAAATATGATTTGCGATGGGACGGTTTCATGTTTAATTTTTTACGAGCATTTAAATGTCTCATGGGACTTTCCTTAACAAGGTAATTTTTTAATGTTTTCGCCCCTTGTCTTTGTTTTCAACTACATCATGTTCTGCCATACAATAGACAGCACACTAAATTTTTAACAAAGTGTGGGACAACAAATAATTTTTATTTGTTATTTTTACGTTTTAATGCTTTTGCAGCAGCTTCTTCTTTGACACTCATGCCAAAACGCAAGCCCATTGATTTAAGCACTTCTTTAACTTCATCCAATGATTTGCGACCAAAATTTTTGATACGCAAGCTATCATCTTCTGACAAATTGATTAAATCAATGACACGATTAATATTTGCATTTGCTAAACAATTGTGTGCACGAGCTGAAAGTTCCAACTCATCAATTGATTTAAATAATGCTTCAACAGGTAAATCTTGAAGACCGCTGTCATCAACATCTTCACTTTGCATTACTGCATGATCATCATCACTTGATGAAAGTTCATTAAATGGAATTTCTTTATCAATCAAAAAATTTTCAAATTGTGTTCGAAGTACTGACACAGCATAATTAAGCACATCAACTGGAGTTTCTGCGCCATTTGTTGTGATTTCAAGAATCATTTTATCGTAATCAATTTCTTTACCAACACGCGTTTTTTCAACATTTAATGAAACAGAACGCACTGGTGAAAACATCGCATCCAAATAAATACGACCATCTTCGTTTAATGCTGTACCAACCGGCCACTGTGCAACTTGATACCCACGACCAGACTCAACAAAAAATTCAATTTCTAATTTTCCATCTTGCGCTAAAGAAGCAATAACGTGATCTTTGTTGACCAACTCTAAATGAGCATCACCAAAAAGATCTCCAACTGTAGCAACAGATTTTTGATCACCAGAAACTGAAAGTTTCAATGTTCCAGATAAATTTTCTTTGTTTTTAATAACGATCTGTTTAATATTTAAAAGAATTTGCATAACATCTTCAACAACTCCAGGAATTGTTGAAAATTCATGATTCACGCCTTTAATAATTACTGAAGTAACCGCTGAACCTTCAATTGCACCCAACAACGCACGTCGCAGTGCATTTCCCAACGTAATACCAAAACCTGGTTCTAATGGTTGAGCTGTCAACCGACCAAATGTTGTATTCATTGATTTTTTATCCCACCCCAACGTTGGAATCGTAAGCGGTTTATACATAGATTTCGACATAGTTAATCCCTAATCAAAACTGAAAAATACACCACACTCATGTTCATGCAATCGTTCACTCTCTTTTTTATTTTGAGTATAAAGCAACAATTAAATGTTCTTCAACTGGGAATTGGATATCGGTACGAACCGGATAACGCAATATTTTGCCAGTTCTGCTTTGTTTAGAAAGCTCTAACCATTCAGGAACTTTAATTGCAATGTTTAAACGTTTATCAACAACTTGTGCTAAAAATTCTGCATTGTTTAAAGCTGTTTGATGCAAGCTAACATTATCACCAATACTAACTAAATATGATGGGCTCGTTACACGTTGACCGTTCACCATAACATGACCATGCACAATCATTTGACGAGCTTGGCAGCAAGTTACTGCTAACTTTAAACGATACACGACACTGTCTAAACGGCGTTCAAGAAGTGACAACAGATTTTCACCAGGAACACCGTGCATACGGCTCGCTTCTTGATAAAAACGTCGGAACTGCTTTTCACGCATTCCATACATCTCTTTTAATTTTTGTTTTTCATGAAGTTGACGTCCATACTCTGACGTACGCTTAAAACTACCTTTTTTAGCTGCTGGTTCTGCTTGTCCGCCACCCGCTGCTAACTGCTCTTTTGTTTTTGCTTTTGCATTCGGTTTATTTGCCATAATCTTTTTATAACCAATTCTGAAACGTTAATCTTTTATACACGACGCTTTTTAGGAGGACGAGGACCATTGTGAGGCAATGGTGTTACATCTCTGAGTACTGAAATGTGCAATCCTGAACCTTGAAATGCTCGAACAACTGAATCACGTCCAGCGCCAGGTCCTTGCAAGTTAATTTCAACAGTTTTAATACCCATAGTATGCATATCTTTTGCAAGCGTATTTGCAACTTGAGATGCTGCAAAAGGAGTTCCTTTACGTGAACCTTTATACCCTAATTTTCCCGCACTGCTTGATAAAACAACATCACCTTCAGGAGTTGTAATTGTTACCATGGTGTTGTTAAATGAAGATTTAACATGAGCTACTGCTGCGCTCAGTTGTCGTTTTGATTTTTTAATTTTCTTTTGTGGAACAGTCATAATTCTCTTACCTAATATCAGATCTTATTTAGCTACTTTTTTCTTCATTGCAACTGCAGATCCTGCTTTACGTGGACCCTTACGAGTACGAGCGTTTGTTTTTGTACGCTGACCACGAGAAGGAAGACCTTTTTTATGGCGCAAGCCACGATAACATCCGATTTCTTGCAAACGTTTGATATTCATCAAAACTTCTTTACGCAAATCACCTTCAGTTGTGTACTCATCAGTCACTTTTTTTTGAATTGCAAATACTTCTTGATCTGACAAATCTTTAACTCGTGTATCAAAATCGATATTCAGTTCTTTTAAAATTTTTTGAGCTGAATTAAGTCCTATACCATAGACATAGGTAAGACCAAATTCGATTCTTTTGCGAGGAGGTAAATTAACCCCAGAAATTCTTGCCATATACGACCTTTATCCTTGACGTTGTTTATGCTTCGGGCTTTTTTTGCAAATTACTCGTACAATTCCTGCACGTTTAATAATTTGACAATCACTACACATCACTTTAACAGAAGTTCTTACTTTCATTATAACAGCTTTCTTTCAAAAAAACATTGTAATTTAACCACTAATTTCTACGGACTATTCTTCCACGAGTTAAATCGTAAGGAGAAAGCTCCAAAACAACCTTATCTCCAGGCAATATTTTGATAAAATTCATACGCATTTTACCAGATACATGCCCTAGAACAATATGTCCCCCTTCAACTTCTACTCGAAACATTGCGTTTGGCAATGTTTCCTTAACTATTCCGTCAATTCGGACTACATCATCTTTTTGTTTCATAACAACCTTATTGCTTTCAACTGCTTATTTTTAAGGACGTGTTAAAATTTCAGGACCATTTGCTGTAATCGCAATCGTATCTTCTACATGCGCTGCGAGCATTCCATCCTTTGTTTTTACCGTCCAACCATCTCGATCAACAAACACTTCATACGACCCTTGTGTAATCATCGGTTCAATTGCAAATGTCATTCCTTCAGCAAGTCGCATACCTGTTCCTGCTGTTCCAAAATTTGGTACATCAGGATTTTCATGCATACGTTTGCCAATACCATGTCCTGCAAAATCTCTGACAATTCCATAACCAAATTGTTCAATATGCTGTTGAATTGCAGCAGAAATATCATATAACCGATTTCCCACGATCGCTTGAGCAATTCCTTTATCAAGCGCTTGGCGTGCAATCGTCATTAAATGCTGCACTTTTTCATTATGAACCGATCCAACAATAAATCCTCGTGCCATATCCGCACAATAAAAATTCCATGCCGCACAAACATCAACTTTAACATAATCACCAAGCTGCAAAATAACTTGCTCACTAGGTACACCATGTACGACAACATTGTTCACTGAAATACAGCTCACATGTCGATAGCCTTTATAGCCTTTTGACTGTGAAACTAAATTTTTTTGCACAAGTTGCTGCTCAATCCAAGCATCAATTGATGCTGTTGATCTTCCTGGCTGTATGACCGAATTAACGTTTTCAAAGATTTCTGCGAGCAATTTACCCGCAATTCTCATCGTATCTAAAGCTTGTTTATTTTTAGCAAACATAATTTTGAAGCACTATCGTTTTAAAATCTTGCAATAATTTTTGCACACTTTGATCACCCTTTAAAACATTAATTTTTAAACCTTTATCAACAAAAAATTTTAAAATTTCTTGTTCATGTTGAAAATAAATTTTAAGCCGTAATTTCATTGATTCCTGAGTGTCATCAGATCGACGGATTAAATCAGCTTTACATACATCACAAATCATATCGTTTTTCGGTTTGGTTTGTGATAATGGAACCAATGAATAAACACGTCCACAATTTTTATTACTACACACAATTCGATTTAAAATTCTATCGGTTAAAAGCTGTGCATCAATATTTATTTTTACTAAAATTAATTCAAAGTCTGATAATTTTTCTTTCCAAAAACGATACAGCATCTCAGCTTGCTGTAACGTTCGCGGGTATCCGTCAAAAACAATTCCTTGCGGTTTTATTTCTTGACCAATAATCCAATCATTTACCATCTGTCCAATAATTTCATCAGGTACTAAACCACCTTCTGAACTTATTTTTTGAATCTGTTTTCCAATGCTTGTTGCTTGAGCAATATGCTGTCGACATACATTACCTGTTGATAATTGCAACCAACCAAACTGCTCAACGCAAAGTTCAGACAACGTTCCTTTACCAGAACCAGGAGGCCCAAAAAACAAAAAGAGTTTGTTTTTCAACGAACACTCCCTCGTTTCATTCTGCCACCAACCAAGAATCCTTCATATCGACGTTCAATCAAATACGATTCAACTTGACTTGCAAGTTCAAGAGCTACACCGACTGCGATCAACATCGACGTTCCTGAAAATTCAACCGGCACCTGAAACACAATACTAATAATTGCTGGGAACAATGCCAAAAATCCTAAATAAAATGCACCAACAAGCCCAATGCGCGTTAATAAATAATCAAAATATTGAGCTGTTTGTTTTCCTGGACGCATACCAGGAACAAATCCACCATTTTTACGAATATTTTCAGCCAATTCAACAGGATTGATTGCCAATGCTGTATAAAAGAATGAAAACATAATGATCAATAAAAAATCAGTTACAAAATATAACGGTCCATTATAAAAAGCTTGAACAATCGTATTTACAACTGGAAATTTTGTTGAAAGCATTGCCGCAAGAAGTGCAGGAAAACGTAAAACTGTTCCTGCAAAAATTACTGGCATAATTCCAGCACTATTAATTTTGAACGGAATATAACTTGTTTGTCCGCTAAAAACTCGATTGCCAACAATACGACGTGCGTATTGTACAGGAATTTTTCTTTCACCTTTTTCAAGGAACACAATCGATGCTGTGATAAACAAAAATACCGCCAAAACCATTAACGCTAGAAATATATTAATAGTTCCTTCTTGAACCAAATGCACCAACTTTAACACCATTGTTGGAAAACCGGACACAATACCTGCAAAAATAATGACCGAGCTACCGTTACCAATTCCATACAATGAAATTTGATCACCAAGCCACATAACCATCATTGAACCAGCTGTAAGCGTCATAACAAACAACATTCGAAATGACCAACCGGGAACAAGAATTAACCCTTGTTGCTCCAAAAGCATTGCTAACGAAAAACTATACATGACACTTAAACCAAGTGCTAAATATCTTGTGTATTGGTTCATAATTTTTCGACCGAATTCACCATCTTTAAGCAATTGCTCAAGTGATGGTAAAGTCATGCCTAAAATTTGCATCATAATTGATGCTGTGATGTACGGTCCGATACCTAAAGCAAATACCGTGCAACGATTCAATGCACCACCAGAAAACATGTCAAAGTAACTCAAAAGTCCACCAACAGTTGATTTCTGTTGCATGAATTCGCTGAGTCTTAAAATATCAACACCAATCACTGGAATATACGTACCCAAACGATTGATAATAATCACGCCCAACGTAAATCCTATTTTTTTACGAAGTTCGGAAATTAAAAAAATATTTCGAAAGCTTTTTAATAAAACCACGTTTTACTACTCCTAAACGAGTTTAACTTCTCCGCCTACACGCTCAATTGCTGCTTTTGCGGATACACTACATGCATCAACTTCAACAGTTAATTTTTTTTCCAATGAACCATCTGCTAAAATTTTAATTAAAACAGATTTTTTACCACAACCAGCAACTTCTAATAGCATAGCTTTCGTTACGGTTTGACCTTCTTGGAAAAGTTCTTGTAATTGCTCAAGAGTAACTAATTCAAATTCTCTTTTAAATAAATAGTTCGTAAAACCTCGTTTTGGAATTCGGCGAGACATTGGCATTTGTCCACCTTCAAAACGAGCAGGAACATTACCGCTCGTACGAGCTTTTTGTCCTTTATGTCCTTTTCCTGATGTACCACCACGACCACCGCCGCGACCAACTCGTTTTCTTTTTTTCGATAATTTTGTTAAATTATTTAGCTGCAACATCTTTGCCTCGTGTTATTTCCAAAATTGTTTTGCCTCTTAATTTTGCAATATGCTTCGCAGAACGTAATTTTGCTAAAGCATTTAATGTTGCTTTAACAACGTTAATGTTATTTGAAGAACCAATAGCTTTTGTCAAAACATCTTTAATACCTAAAGATTCCATCACTGCGCGAACTGCAGCACCTGCAATAATTCCAGTACCTTTTGAAGCTGATCGTAGCACAACTTTACATGCACCATGAGAACCTTGCACATCATACGGAATTGTTGTGTTGCGAAGTGGAACAGCAATACGTTGTTTTTGCGCACGCATTGTTGCTTTTCCAATTGCAGCAGAAACGTCTTTACCTTTGCCAATAGCAATGCCAACGTTACCTTTTTGATCCCCAGAAACAACAAATGCTGAAAACGCAAAACGTTTTCCACCTTTTGTTACTTTGGTAACACGTCGTACGCTGACTGCTTTATCAACTGACGTTGATTCTTCTTGAACCTGTTTTTTGCTCATAATCTCAATACCAATTCAAAGTTATACTTTTAATCCGCCTTCTCGCAACCCTTCTGCAAGAGCTTTGATGCGTCCGTGATACAAATAACATCCTCGATCAAAACTTGCCATCTGCACATTGGCTGCAAGTGCTTTTTTTGCAAGATCCAAACCAACAGCTCGAGCGACTGCTGTTTTATCTAATTTTTCTGTTTTTGAATTCAAATTCAAAATTTGAGATGAAGATGCAACAATTGTTGTACCTTGTGCATCATCAATCAATTGTGCAGAAATATTTTGTAAACTACGAAAAACCGAAACTCTCGGTCGCAGTGACATTTTAGATAGTGATTTGCGTACTCGCAAAGCTCTTCGCTGACGGCGTTGAACTATTTTTTTATTATTCACCGAAAATTCCTTAATTAACTTTTGCCAGTTTTTCTATGTATTACTTCATCTTTTAAGCGAACGCCTGTACCTTTATACGGTTCAGGACGGCGTAAAGCGCAAATACGTTGTGCAACATCACCAACTAAAAATTTACTGCTTGAACGAATCGTAATGTTTTGACCTGTTTTATCAATAACAACAGAAACATCTTTTGGCAGTTTAAAATCAATTTTATGGCTATATCCCAAAGAGAACACAATTGTGTCACCCTTTAATTCACCTTTATACCCTAATCCAACAATAACAACATCTTTTACGAAATCTTCTTTAGAACCTAATAATTCATTGTTAAGTAAAGCTCTGTGAAGACCCCAAACATTGTTATTTTTTTTATCTTCAGAATTTGCAAGCGCAAGCTTAATAGTTTCATTTTCCAATGTTGCATTTAAGCTTTCAGGAAGTGCATACGTTCCTGATTTTTTAGGTCCTTTATATGAAACAATTTGACCGTCAACAGTCACCGTGAGACCTTGAATGCTGATAGGTTTGCGTCCAATTTTAGACATACACAGTTTCCTTACACATTACCAAATTGTACAAATTAATTCACCACCAACACGGTTTTGACGAGCTGTTTTATCAGTCATCACACCTTTGCTAGTTGTTAAAATATTCACACCCAAACCACCAATGACTGGTTTAATACGTTCAATTGAAGTATACACACGACGGCTTGGTTTGCTTACGCGAACAATTTCATGAATTGCAGATTCGCCTTCAACATACTTCAAAACAACTTTAATCGTTGCTCCACTCTCTTTTTCTTCAAGCACAACATCTGAAACAAAGCCTTCTTGTTTCAAGATTTGAGCAATTTCATAACGTAACTTTGAATAACCAATCTCAACTGACGATTTTGATCGAGAAACGCCATTTCTAATAATCGTTAAAAAATCCGCAATTACATCTTTTGACACAGTAATCCCTTATCCTAGTAATCTAATTTACCAACTTGCTTTTTTAACACCAGGCAATAGCCCGTTTGATGCAAGTTCACGAAGCACTATACGAGAAACACCAAAAAAGCCCATGTATCCACGAGCACGACCAGTTTGCGAACAACGTTTTTTAATACGAGTTGCACTTGAATTTCTTGGTAATTTTGTAAGTTTTGCTTGTGCAGCCATACGATCTTTCAATGAAAGTTTAATATCGCTGACACGTTTTTTTAATTCATTTCTTTTTTCTTGAAATTTCTTAACGAGACGTTCTCGTTTTTTATTTCGTTCTATAACTGACGTTTTTGCCATAGCGTACCTATTTTACATCCTGAATAAAAGGCATACCAAAACTTTTAAGTAAAGCATGGGAATGTTTTTTATCTTTTGTTTTCATTTCAATAGAAATATTTAATCCAAAAATTTTGCTCGACATATCATAATCAACTTCTGGAAAAACAGTCCACTCTTTAATTCCAAGGTTATAGTTTCCGTTTTTATCAAAACTTACTGGAACACCTCTAAAATCACGAACCATTGGCAATGATAAATTGATCAAACGATCTAAAAATTCATACATATTGCGACGTCTAAGTGTAACTTTTGTTCCAAGCGGCATACCCTGACGAATTTTAAAACCTGCGATAGATTTTTTTGCAAGAGTAATGACTGCATTTTGGCCAGCAATTTGTGATAATATTTTTTGCACTACTTGCAAAATTTTACTATCACCTACAGCTTCTTTGACACCTATGTTCAGAACGATTTTTGAAATCTTTGGAACTTCCATCACGTTATTTAAGTTTAATTCTTTTAATAACGCAGGACGAATTTTCTCATTGTATAAGATTTCTAATCGTGCTTTTTCCTGAGTTTTCACGTTTTAAATTCCTTTTGGTAGCCTTAAAGACACTCTGTTAAATCCGTTTAATTTTATTTACTCTGACTGGTTTTCCTGTTAATGCATCAACGGGCATAACATTGGACATATGAATAAAAGCTTCGCGCTTTTGTATCCCTGCAACATCGCCCTGTTTACGAGCTTTAAGATGCTTGGTTACAACATTTACGCCTTTAACTTTAATTCTACCAGACTTTCGACAAAGTTCTAGAACTTCGCCAACTTTACCGTTGTCGTGTCCTGTAATTACTTGAACTTTATCATTTTTTTTCAACCTAATTTTCATAACACCCCTTATAATACTTCTGGCGCTGAAGAAATAATTTTAGTTTGACCAGTTGCTCTAATTTCTCGAGCAATTGGACCAAAAATACGTGTCCCCAACATTTTATCATCTTTGAGAATAACACCAGCATTTTCACTAAAACGAATGTACGTACCGTCTGCTCGACGCAACTCTTTTTTTGTACGAACAATCATTACGTCAACAATATCACCTTTTTTTACCATTCCTTGAGGAATTGCAACTTTAACGGCACATCGAACCATATCGCCAATGTATGCATAACGCTTACGAGTGCTACCAATCAAGTGAAAAACTTTTAATAATTTTGCACCTGAATTATCAGCAACTTTAAGAAAGGATTCTTTTTGAATCATACTTGTTCCTTAACTAATAACACGGTGTAAATACATATATTTTGTTTTTGACTGCGGAGCGCCTTCGTAAAATTCTACGCGATCGCCCATACTTGCAACTTCTTTAGGATCGTGAACTTTATATTTTTTCACGCTTTTGACAATTTTTTGAAATTTCTTATGACGATATGCTCGTTCATACGCAACAACAATTGTTTTGTCCATCTTGTCAGAAACTACTAAGCCAATCAAAAGTTTTTTATTTTCAACAGACATTTATGAACCCTTTTGATTTAAAACTGTCAATGCCTGAGCAAGCTTTTTACGCAATGTTTTTGGCAAAGATGTGTTTTTTTCAGGTGATGAGAATTTTTTCATTCTCAATAAAAATAATTCTTTTCTGATTTCTTCTGCACGAACTTTAAGTTGTGCTACTTCCATCTTTATGAATTCTTGTTTTTCATGTTTTTGCATGATTAAACTTCTTTCCTAACAAATTTGGTCTTAATTGGAAGCTTAAATGAAGCTTGTCTAAAAATTTCTTTTGCTGATGCTTCATCAACATCGCCAAGTTCACAAATAACTCGACCACGTTTAATAACTGCAACCCAAAATTCAGGATTTCCTTTACCTTTACCCATACGAGTTTCTAAAGGTTTTTTACTTACTGGTTTATCAGGGAACATTCGTAAAAAGAATTTTCCGCCTTTTTTAATTTTTCGCGCAACTGAAACACGAAGCGCTTCAATTTGTTGCGAAGTAATCCAAGCTGGTTCCATTGCTTCAAGTCCATATTGACCGAAATCAACAGTACGTGCACCTTTTGACATTCCTGTCATACGGCCGCGATGTGATTTTCTAAATTTTACTTTTTTTGGCATTAACATGGCTTTAATCTTTCTGTTTTATTTTGTTTGATATTCGCCAACGCAAATCCAAACTTTGACACCAATAACACCCATCACAGTTTGCGCTCGAATATAACCATAGCTAATATTTGCACGCAATGTATGCAACGGTACAGAACCAACTCGAGACCATTCGGCACGAGCAATTTCTGCTCCATTCAAACGACCTTTGCAACAAATTTTAATCCCACGAGCACCAGCTCTCATTGCTGAGATTGTTGCTTTTTTCATAAGTTTTTTAAAATTTGCACGTTGTTCAAGTTGTGCAGCAATACTTTTTGCTACAAGCACTGCATCCAATTCTGGAGTTTTAATTTCTTCAACAGAAATATCAACACTGCTTACCTGCAATTTTTCTGCCAATGTTTTTCTTAAAACATCAACTTCTTGACCTTTTTTACCGATGACAAGTCCCGGACGCGCAGAATGAATAATAATTTTAACCATTCCACCAGTTTTTTTGATTTCAATACGAGCAACTTCTGCTTTAACAAGATTACTTTCAAGATATTTACGAATTACTAAATCATCCTGAAGTTCTTTGCCATACGAACCTTTTGCAGTATTTCTTGGGAACCATTGAGCGTCCCAATCTCTATAAACCCCGACGCGAAATCCTATCGGATTAACCTTTTGACCCACAAAATTTCCTATCTGTTTTTATTTTCAATTTGTGCATGTTTCAACACAATTGTAATATGACTCAATCGTTTTCTCAAAACTGCTGATCGTCCCATAGCCGAAGGCTTAAAGTATTTATACGCAGGACCTTGATCAACGCGAATTTCATCAATAACTAATTCTTGTGGCGTAATGTCATCTTGTTGACACTTCGCATTTGCAATTGCTGAATCAAGCAATTTTTTAACCGGTAAAGATTTATCAATACCATATACTTTTAACCAACCTAAAGCATAGGCTGCATTTTTGCCACGAATTACATCAACGATTGGTCGTAATTTATACGGTGATCGTTTAACATATCTTGCCGAAGCTTTAAAATTCATGTTTTACCCATTTATTAATCATACTATTATTTTAACAAAATGCCGTAACAACACAAGCGTAACCATTATTTAGCCGCTGATGCAGTTGCAGTTTCCGTTTTACGTTGGCCACTATGCATTTTAAATGTTCTGCTTGGCGCAAACTCACCTAAACTATGACCAACCATGTTTTCAGTGACGAACACTTCAACAAATTTTTTGCCATTATGCACAGCAAAGGTCAATCCAACAAATTCAGGTAAAATTAAACTTGCGCGTGACCATGTCTTAATGAGTTCACGCTTTGAACCTGTTTTAGCCTTTGCTACTTTTTTTATAACTGAAGGGTCCACAAAAGGACCTTTTTTTGCCGATCTAGCCATATCTCACTTCCGTGTTTTTCAAAACGCTATTTGCGTCTTTTAATAATTAAGACATCTTTTTTGCGACGAGTTCGTGTACCTTTACATCCTTTACCCCAAGGAGAAACTGGATGTGATCCTGATTTTGATCGCCCTTCACCACCACCATGCGGGTGATCAACAGGGTTCATCGCCATACCACGAACCGAAGGTCTAAATCCACGGTTTCGAGTTCTTCCTGCTTTACCCCAACAAATGTTTTTATAGTCAGCATTACCTAAAACACCAACTGTTGCCCAACATTCAAGAAGCAGCATTCGAACTTCACCAGACGGCATTTTTAATGTTGCAAAATTATTTTCTTTTGCAATAATTTGCGCTGAAGTTCCTGCACTACGAACAAGTTTTCCACCAGTTCCAGGTTTCATTTCAATGTTATGAATAAAGAAACCGACTGGAATTTTATTAATAGGTAAACAGTTACCAACTTTTGGTTCAACATTTGCACCAGAAATTACAACATCATTTTTTTTCAAAATATCAGGTGCTAAAATATAACGTTTTTCACCGTTTTTATATGCAACCAATGCAATATGAACGTTACGATTTGGATCATACTCAAGACCTTGAACAATTCCTTCAACGTCTCTTACAGATCGCGTGAAATCTATAATTCTATATTTTTTTGCAGCTCCACCACCTCTATGACGAACAGTGATTCGTCCATAAGCGTTTCTGCCACCTTTTCTTTTTAAACCAACTGTTAAAGATTTTAATGGTTTATCATTAGAAAGATGTGAAGTATCAATAAATGTTTGAAAACGTAAAGAAGCACTTCTAGGTTTTCTCGAAACTATTGCCATAAATCATCCTTACTTAGCTGCGAGATTGTGAGATTGTGAAGCATTTGTCGGATCCATAGATACTGGAGCATCTGTAAACAGATTCATATCTTGACCATTTTTTAACGTAATAATTGCTATTTTACGTAAATTATCGACGCTTTCATTTCTAGTTTTAGAAATTTTGCGTTTTCCTTTACGAACCATTACACGTACAGACTCAACTTCAACATTAAACAATTTATACATAGCCTCTGCAATCAAAGGTTTATTTGATTGAGGATGTACTTCTAACGTAATTTTTTTCAAAGCTTGATGCAAACGATATGCTTTATTTGAAACAATCGGCCCAACAATGATATCGTAGATACTTAATTCCATTTTGCCACCATTTCTTTAAACTGGCTTAGATCTTTTTTTAACACTACGACACAATTGCCTAAAGACAATTCGTACGCATTTGCATCATCAAAACTTACAACATGTACATTGCCCAAATTATTCACTGAAGCCCAGTGAGCATAATCTTGACGGCTTAAGAACATGACAATTTTTTTATCAACCAAGCCTACATTTTTCAATGCTTTTGCCATTGTAGATGTTGATGGTTTTTCTGAACTCAACATCCAATCAAATGTGTACAATGTTCCTGCTTGTGCATAATCTGCCAAACAAGCTGCAAGTACTTGATCTTTATTTTGTTTATTTACTTTTAAAGTTCTAACACGTGGCTGTGGTCCAAAAAGAATACCACCACTTCTCCATAACGGAGAACGTGCACTACCTGCACGAGCTCGACCAGTACCTTTTTGTTTCCATGGTTTTTTATTTGAGAAAGAAACTTCTCCACGAGTTTTACATCCGACAGTTCCTTGACGCCAATTTTGCATCAAAGCTCGAATCCAAATCGCGTAACTTACATCAGTTAAACAAGTTTCTGCAATTCCCAAATCCTGAACAGACATTGGAGTTAAAGAACTTACTGATAAATTTGTATTATTTGTATTTGTTTTTATTTGTTTGTTCATGCTTTACCCATTCTTACGAACGTAAACTAAAGATCCAGGTTTTCCAGCCATTGCACCTTTAATCAAAACAAGATTGTTTTGTGCATTAACTTGAACAACTTCTAAATTTCTCACTGTCTTACGAGTTACACCCATATGACCAGCCATTCTTTTTCCTTTAATGACTTTACCCTGAGAACGCATGAAGCTGATACTTCCTGGTCGTCGACCCATCATTGAACCGTGGCTATTAACACCACCAGCAAAATTATGCCGACGCATGACACCTGCAAATCCACAACCTTTAGTTGTACCAACAACATTAACTTGATCTTGAGCTTTTACCACTGTTGAAAAATCAAATGGTTGACCAACAACAACTGTATCTGGGATTTGATCCACAGCAATTTCTCTTACCCAACGAAAATGTTTGGATTTTTGTTGAAGCCATTCCTGTTGGAATGTTTCCCCTTGGTATTTTTCACGCACGTACGCAACTTGAACAGCACTATATCCATGTTTATCAAGTAACTTGATTTGAGATACATACCATCCAGATGCATCAACAGCTGTTACTGGAACAACTTTATTGTCTCCAGCAAATACTTGGGTCATTCCGACTTTGCGGCCCCAAAAACCATTAACCATAAAAACCCTTTGTTTTACTTAATTTCAACATCAACACCAGCAGAGATATTTAACTTCATCAACGCTGCCATTGTTTGGTCTGACGGTGAAATCATTTCTAAAATCCGCTTATGTGTTATAATTTCAAACTGCTCTCTCGATTTTTTATCGATATGCGGAGATCGCAACACTGTAAAACATCGTTTTTTATTAGGCAAAGGAACAGGTCCGACAAGGTCGGTACCTGTTTTTTTAGCCGTCATTGCGATTTCTTTTACAGCTTTATCTAGTAATTGATGATCGTAAGATTTTAATGTGAGTCTGATTTTCTGTCTTTTCATCTAACTTCCAATCAATTAATCAAGAATTTCTGTAACAATTCCAGATCCAACAGTTCTTCCACCTTCTCGAATTGCAAATCGTAAATCTTTTTCCATTGCAATTGGAGCAATCAATTCCATTTCAAGAACTAAGTTATCACCTGGCATAACCATTTCACGATCAGCTGGAAGTTTTACAATTCCTGTAACATCAGTTGTTCTAAAATAAAATTGTGGACGATAACCGTTAAAGAATGCACTGTGGCGTCCGCCTTCTTCTTTAGACAAAATATAAACTTGTCCTTTGAATTTTTTGTGCGGAGTAATTGAAGCTGGTTTTGCCAAAACTTGTCCACGTACAACATCTTCTTTTTTCAAACCACGAAGAAGTAAACCAGCATTATCACCAGCTTGACCCTCATCAAGATTTTTTCTAAACATTTCAATACCAGTAACTGTTGTATTAACTGGTTTTTCATTCAAACCAACTAATTGAACAGCATCACCAATTTTAACACGACCTTTTTCAATTCTTCCAGTCGCAACAGTACCACGACCTTCAATTGAAAAAACACCTTCAACAGGCATCAAGAAAGGTTTATCCACATCACGTTTTGGAAGTGGAATATATGAATCAACAGCTTCCATCAATTTACGAATTGAAGGAGCACCCAATTCACTTTCATCACCTTGCAACGCTTTTAACGCTGAACCGCGAACGACAGGAATTGTGTCACCAGGAAAATCATATTTTTTCAATAGATCTCTGATTTCTTCTTCAACCATGTCAACCATTTCTGCATCATCAACCATGTCAACTTTGTTCAAGAAAACAACTAACGATGGAACGTTAACGTTTTTCGCAAGCAAAATATGTTCACGAGTTTGAGGCATAGGGCCGTCTGCTGCTGAAACAACAAGAATTGCGCCATCCATTTGAGCTGCACCAGTGATCATGTTTTTTACATAGTCAGCGTGACCAGGACAGTCAACGTGCGCATAGTGACGATTTGCAGTTTCATATTCAACGTGTGAAGTAGCAATCGTAATACCACGTGCTTTTTCTTCTGGTGCATTGTCAATTTCATCGAATTTTTTTGCAACTGCGCCACCTGTTTTTGCCAAAACAGTTGTGATTGCTGCAGTTAATGTAGTTTTACCATGATCAACGTGACCAATTGTCCCAACGTTGACGTGCGGTTTACTACGTACATATGTATCTTTTGCCATAATTTCTCCTGAACACACTTTATCAGTTAAACTAAATTAAACCTATTTACTTTTTTGCTGCTACAACTTCTTCTTGAATTGTTTTTGGTGCTTCACGATAACATTCAAATTCCATTGTGTAGCTTGCGCGACCTTTGGTCATCGAACGTAATTCAGTTGCATATCCAAACATATTTCCAAGAGGAACTTCCGCTTTAACAATTTGCGCAACACCCTTTGTCTCCATTCCAAGAATTCTGCCACGTCGTGAGTTTAAATCACCCATGACATCACCCATATACTCGTCTGGAGTATTTACTTCGACTTTCATGATTGGTTCTAAAAGAACCGGTGACGCTTGAGCCATACCATCACGAAATGCCATTTTTGCAGCCATTTTAAATGCGATCTCCGAAGAGTCAACATCATGATATGAACCATCAAAAACAGTAACCCGAACATCAACAACTTGACTTCCTGTTAAAATTCCCGTTTTAATAGCCTCTTCCATTCCTTTTTCAACAGCTGGAACATACTCTCTTGGAATAGTTCCACCAACAACTCCATTTACAAATTCATAACCAGCACCACGATCAAGCGGTTCAAGTTTCAACCAAACGTGTCCGTATTGACCACGACCACCTGATTGTTTAATAAACTTACCTTCAACCTCAACAGATCGCTGAATAGTTTCTTTGTACGCGACTTGAAGTTTACCTTGCACCACTTCAACTTTATGTTCACGTTTTAAGCGATCCACAACAATTTCAAGATGCAATTCACCCATTCCTGCGATTTCTGTTTGGCCAGTTTCATGATTGTATGTAAAGTTAAATGATGGATCTTCTTGATTCATTTTCTTAAGCGACAAAACCATTTTTTCATAATCAGCTTTCGATTTTGGTTCAATCGAAGATGAAATAACTGGTGCTGGAATGTCAATTGACTCAAGAAGCACTGGATGACTTTCATCACACAATGTATCCCCAGTATTAACATCTTTAATTCCAACAACTGCAATAATATCACCAGCTGACGCTTCTTTAACTTCTTCTCGCTTATTTGCATGCATTCGAACTAAACGACTTACACGCTCTTTTGTTTGCTTTGAAGCATTATAAACATATGATCCCGATTTTAATTCACCAGAATAAATACGAGTAAATGTTAACGCACCAACAAAAGGATCTGTCATAATTTTAAATGCTAAAGCTGAAAAAGGTGCTTTACTTGAAGATGGACGTTCAACTTCTGCGCCTGTTTTTACATCAATTCCTTTAATTGCAGGAACATCAAGCGGAGAAGGTAAATAATCCACAACAGCATCCAGGAGTAATTGGACACCTTTATTTTTAAAAGCTGAACCACAAAAAGCTGGAAATAGTTGACGTTTTGCAACACCTTTACGAATAGCACGTTTCAAATCTTCATTTGTAAACGGCTGCTCATTTAAATACTTTTCACCCAAAACTTCATCAAAGTCACAAGCTTTTTCTGCAATTCTTGCATAAGTTTCTTTAATTTGATCTGCGTATTCTGCAGGAGCATCTTCAAATTTAACTTCTTTTGCAAGATCTCGTTCATCATTGAAAAAGCGGACCATTTTGCCTGTTAAAACATCAATGATACCGCTAAAATCTTCTGAATCTCCAATTTGAATTTGCATTTCAACTGCACGACCGCCCGCTAATTTTTCATTAATATCTGCAATGGTATCTTTAAAGCTTGCGCCAATACGATCTAATTTATTAACAAAAATAACAGCAGGAACATCATAACGATTTGCTTGATTCCAAACTGTTTCAGATTGTGGCTGCACACCAGCAACACCACAAAAAACACTAACAACTCCATCAAGTACACGCAAAGAACGACCAACTTCGATCGTAAAATCAACGTGACCAGGAGTGTCAATAATATTGATTTGGCAATTTTTCCAGAAACAGGTAGTTGCTGCAGATTGAATGGTAATTCCGCGCTCTTGTTCTTGTTCCATCCAATCCATAACCGCAGCACCCTCATGAACTTCACCAATTTTATGTGAAATTCCTGTATAAAACAGAATGCGCTCGGTAACTGTTGTTTTTCCAGCGTCAATATGAGCCGCGATGCCTATGTTTCGATATCTATCTAATGTATAACTCATACTACCCTACCACGCAAAGTGAGAGAAAGCTCTGTTTGCTTCTGCCATTTTATGAACATCAAGTTTCTTTTTAAACGCGCCACCACGTTCTTCGATTGCATCTAAAATTTCACTTCCAATACGAAGACCCATAGTTTTGTCTGAACGTTCTGAAGCTGCATCGATCAACCAACGCAAAGCCAATGAACGGCCACGGCCTTCACTAACTTCTCGTGGAATTTGATAAACTGAACCACCAACACGACGTGAGCGAACTTCGATGATTGGCATAATATTGTTGTAACCTTTATGGAACACAGAAAGAGCTTTTTCTTTTGTGCCATATTTTTGTTCAAGCATATCTAATGCTTCATATACAATTTTGCGAGCAACTGTTTTTTTACCACGCCACATCACAATATTGATAAATCTTTGAATTAACTCTGAATTATAAACTGGATCTGGATTGATCACACGTTTTACGAGTTCTTTTTTCTTTCTAGGCATAGTCTGTACATCCTTTAAGAAGCTTTTGGCCTTTTAGCGCCGTACAATGAACGAGATTGCTTTCTTCCTTCTACACCAGCTGAATCCAGTGTTCCACGAACAATGTGATACTTAACACCCGGTAAATCTTTTACACGACCACCACGCACAAGAACCATCGAGTGTTCTTGCAAATTGTGACCTTCACCAGGGATATACGCTGTGATTTCTACTCCATTTGAAAGCTTTACCCTTGCAACTTTACGAAGCGCTGAGTTTGGTTTTTTTGGAGTTGTTGTGAACACGCGTGTACAAACGCCACGAACTTGTGGACATTGTTTTAACGCGCCGCTTTTAGTCTTATTAACGACTTTTTTACGGCCTGAACGAACGAGCTGATTAATTGTAGGCATTATAGGAACCTTATTATTATAACAATACAACGTTATAGTAACTAAAATTAAGAAGATTTTGCACCGCTTAGTAGATTGTATAGATCATAAAAATGATTTTACCAATAAACTTTTTGCATATTTCAAGTATAGACTCTTTGCAACTTTTTTCAAGAAAATTCAAAAAACCCTCTTAGAACAATCATAATCTTGATAATTAGTCATAGACTTGTTGATTGCAACATGCTATTTTGTTTTCATTGTTTTTTGAAAAAATTTAACTTATAAGGATACCTCAAAATGCTTCCTATTGCATCAATCCTGACTCAATTATTATCAATTTTTGCCAGTCTTGTTGGCATTTCATTCATCATCGTTTTTCATGAATTCGGCCATTATATTTTTTGTAAAATTTTTAACGTATACACCCCAACATTTTCCATTGGAATTGGAAAAGTTTTATGTTCTAAAAAAATAGGTGACACAAATTTTTGCATTTCTGCCGGTCCAATTGGCGGTTATGTTGAAGTCGCAAGCGAAAGTGGCATCAATGGTTCAGTAGGTTTTAATCAAATTCCTTACTACCAAAAAGTTTTGATCATGCTTGGCGGCATTTTCTTCAATTTTTTATTAACCTATTTCATTTTTATTGGTCTTTTTTTCACCGGAATGCCTGATTCAGCTGCCGGCCCTTATGAGCCAAGTACCGTTCAAATTGCCAAAATTGAACCAAATTCTATCAATCAATTAAACTTACAAAATGGCGACACATTAATATCTTTAAACAATCAGCCTCTTAAGCAAAATTTAACAAATGCTCGAAAAATTATTGCGCAAAGCGTTATGGCAGGTGCAACATCAATTTCTGCAGAAATTTTACGTAATGGATCACATCACCACGCAACATTAGCACTTAAAGGCGCATCAACACCTCCATCATTTTCAAAACAACTTGAAATTTTCATGATGCAAAAACCAGGATTACCGCTTATTCAATCTGTCAGCATGGCATACAAAGCTGTTCATTTTTACCTTCACGCTATTGCGTCAGGACTTAAAGAAATGATTTCTGCGCGCAGCGCACATGGATTTGTAGGCCCTGTCATGGCAGTTGCAGCAAGCAGCAAAAGTGCCCAAAAAGGTGCAAGCTCACTGCTTTTCTTACTAGCAATCATTAGCATCAATTTAGGATTCATGAATTTACTACCCTTACCTATTTTTGATGGTGGACAATTTGTAATTTTTACAACTGAAACATTAATGCGACGTGAACTTTCTGAACGAATTCGTCACATGATTGGCGTAAGTTCTTGGGTTTTGGCTATCGGACTTTTAGTTGTTTTTACCATTCGAGATTTATACACATTAATTTGGCACTAAAAAATTTAAAAACCAAAGGATGTTCATGAAAAAAATGTGCACCGTTTTTATGCTATTTACATGTACCATAGCCATACAAGGATCTAGACAAGAATCTAATATCCCAACAAAAAAAACTTTACTTTTATGCCTTGAAGATATTGCAAACAATAGCACGTCAGGAAAAATTGAAAGCATAAACGCTCCATATCTCAAAAAATTAACAGTGCATCATCCAGATTTGCCACAGTCAAAGTGGAACTTAAATACACTCATCAATTACACAGAGGGTAATTTTTTTCGCGATGCTACAAAAGAAACAAATACATCTATATTTCACAATGAAGCTCTTACCATTTATTGCACAGATGATCAAAAAATAACACCAAATGACATATCAAAAACATTAAATAATCAAAAAAACATGCCGCCACATCTTCATGCAATAATACTATCCATCGTTCATTGCATCCAAGGAGGTCGAATTATTTCCAACCCTTCAACCAAACGTTCAATCGAAATTTGGAATGATCGTGGAGAAATTACTAAAATTGAATAATTTTTATTAACTAAAAAACAACTCATATAATTACGAATATTTCACTAACAAAAAAGGAAAGTTAGTCTTGAAGCTGCAAAAATTTTATTTTTTAATTTCATTATTTTTCTTATGTTCTATAGCACTACCAAGCTCTAGCGATGAAGATGGCATTGATTCTGAAGAATACTCTGAAAAAATTACTCCTGAGCAAGTTATGTATTATTTGCGCTCGATTTTAACAAAGCAAGAAATGGGCATAATTGCTGCAAATCATTCCAAAGTTCTATCCTCAAGCAGTCGTGGTATTTTTAATTATTTTGCCAAAAATTTAGAAATCCAACTTTTTACTCGACAGTCTCATCCGCCAATCCCCTTAATATTCAAAAATCGCTTTGATTTATCCAACGAAAATATTGGCTTAGAAATTTTTAGTGAAGATGAAGAAAATATATCCAGACCAGAAGAAATCGCTTTCCGTAATCAAGCAATTCAACACCCTGCAATTTCTGAAAATGACATTTCAGAATTAATACAAACCTTAGCATGCGATGATAAAATCAAGGACAACTTACTTAAAATAATTTTAGCTCAAAAATCTGGAACTATTCACTGCATTCCATCACTGCACGCAATTGGTTTTAATATACCACGCCATGATCAATTACACATCTTTATAGATCAAAATCCAACTACAAGAACAATTTTTCACGTAGAAAACACAAGCGACTATCCAAGAATTAAAGCTTTCATTATTCATGCAATTACGGAAGTTTTAAACAAACGCAATATCGGAAGAATAAAATCATCAAATGGGCTTTTGTATGAAAAAGATGGAAAATTTTGGCAAAAAAAAATCGAAATAGATTATGAAGATAATGCTGGATTTAAGTATCCACTTTGCATCAAAACACAGCAAGCAAGATCATCAAGAAATCGAAATGCTTTAGAATATACAAATCAACCTCTAATTCATGATGCATATCCTTCTGAAGAAGAACTTCAACAAATTACCGAAAATACAAATCTTGCAAAAACTACCAGAGAAAGTGTTTTGACATTTTTAAGCTCAAAATTCAGCGGCACTATTATCTGCGCCCGTGATATTTATGATAAATTATTCTTAACAGCTCAAATTGAAGAGATTGAGTAATTTGAACAATAAAAAAGCCTCGAAATTAATCGAGGCTTTTTTATTGTTCAAAACTTAAATGTTTAAGCAGCTGCTGCTAGAGTTGTTGCAACTTGAGCAACATGTGGATGCTCAGAACCTGCGTAAATTTTCAATTTTTTCAATTGATTTCTGCTTTGTGCACTTTTATGATAATGCGGAAGCATACGTTTTACTGCTAGTTGCAATAATTTTGTCGGATCTTTTTGCATGATTTGACGAGCTGTTGTTGATTTTTGACCACCTTGGTAACCACTGTATGTCAAATAAACCTTACCATCCATTTTGTTTGCTGTCATAACGATTTCTGATGCATTAATGACTACAACATAATCACCACTGTCAGTGTGAGATGTAAATTCTGGTTGATCTTTACCACGAAGCATAACTGCAATTTTTGTTGCTAAACGTCCTAGTGTTTGACCTTTTGCATCAAGCAAGCGCCATTGCGGATTTCTATCTTCTTTGCGTAAGAAAAACGCTTTATTCATATCCATTAAAAAAACCTTAAATTTTTATATGTTAATTTCTGAAAAACAAAATACGGAGGCTATGTATAGAGTATAGAAAAAACCTTTTCAGGTCAAATTAAATAGCCTACAAATTTTGTTGCACCATTTCTTTAACTTCTTCAATTGTTTTTGGAATATCTTCACTAATGCATACTGCAGGTGCATCATCTATAATCCAATAATTATCTTCAATTCGAATGCCAATCGATTCTTTTGGAATGTAGATCCCTGGTTCAATCGTAATAACATCACCAGCTTCAAGCTGTGCATAACGCGTTCCGACATCATGAACATCTAGTCCAAGAAAATGACTTATTCCATGTCCAAAATATTGATCAACGCCATGCTGTTTGAAAAAATTATGTGTAATATGCTGTAATGAATTTTCTTGTTCTTTTGGATTATTCATCCAAACACCCGGCTTTGCAAACGATGCTACATGTTCTTGTGCCGCAAGCACAATTTCATACAACTCTATTTGACGTTGTGAAAAAGAACCAGACACGGGAAATACTCGGGTAATATCTGCACAATAATGTTGCCACATTGCACCAGCATCGATAAGAAGAACATCCCCATCGCGCATGATACTTCGATTCGTCCGATAATGTAAAATTGTAGCATTATGACCTGATCCGACAATAGAACCATAGGCAGAACGCGCACCATTTTCAGTAAAAATATATTCTATCGTTGCTTGAATTTCTGCTTCACTTACGCCAGGTTTAATCATGTGCGCTGCTGCCTGAAATGCCATATTCGTAATTTCAACAGCTTGATACATTGATTCTATTTCTACCATATCTTTTTTACGACGCATCATCGCAATTAAATCTGAAATATCAACAACATACTTCATCAAATCAGGAACAAAAAGCGCTAATCGATCAATTATTTTTTTAACTGATGCATATGCTCGTGAATGTAATGGGTACAATGTAAAAATAGTCTGCTTTTGCAACACCATTTTTGTTAAATATTCAATAATAAATTGATAATCTTCTGGTGCAAAATATGGGTCCACATTATATGTGGCCAATAAATTTCCAGATATTTTTAATTCATCAAATGCATATAAAGATTTTGTATCATCATTAATCACATCAACACTATGCACCCATTTTGCTCGTAAATTACCAAAATTCGGCTGATACAAAACTGTTGGTTCATGCATAGCCCAAGACAGAACAACTGCTGGTTCATTAATTTCTGAAAAATAATAAAAGGAACTATCTTGTAAAAAATCATGAAAATCTTGTTCAATTGGCGCAAACAAAACAACTGATCCTTTTTGATCAGGATATTTTTGTGCAATCAGTTCAAGTAATGCTGCACGTCGTTGTTTTAATCGATCTGCCAAATTTTTATTTTTTTCAGAATTATCAGAATGAATTAAATCACCAAACATAGATTTTCCTTAAAATAATTTTCGCTCTGCTAATGCTTTACCAACCGTTAAACGATCTACAAATTCTAAATTTGATCCAATCGGAATTCCTTTTGCCAAGCATGTGATTTTAATTTTATTTTTTATTTGATCAACAGACTGTTGCAACCGTCGAGCAATAAATGCCGCTGTTGCTTCACCCTCAGGTGTTTGATTCATCGAAAAAATAATTTCTTTCGTGCTATCATCAACTCGTGCAATCAATTCATCGATTTTTAAATCTTTAGCGTGCACACCTTCAAGCGGTGAAATCACACCACCTAGCACATGATACACACCACGAAATGCTTGAGTTCGTTCAATCACTAAAAGTTCATGCCATGATTCAACGACACAAATAATTGATTGATCACGCTTTTGATCAGAACAAAAAACACACGGATCATTTTTTTCCTGCCAGACAAAACATGTTTGACATAAAATTACCTGAGCATGAGCTTCCTGCAAAACTTTGCAAAATTGATCTAACCGTTGCTGATCTAAATGCAAAAAATAAGATGAAACTCGATACAAATTTTTAGATGCTAAAAATGGAACCTGCTGCAACTGTCGCATCAATTTTTTGATCGTTGGCAATTTATCAATCATGGTTCTCCTTTTTCAGAACTATTTAAGCATATCGTGCCGTCAACCAACGAATTTTTTTAATCACAAAACTTTGCGCGACACCAAAAAGCGTGTTAAGTACAACAAACAACGCAAGCCCTGAAGCTAAATATGACGTCACTGCTGCTAAAAACAAAGCAAATCCAATTTTTGAAAACATTTGACGCGGACCGCCAGCAGATGCCATGCTTGGAGCAAAAAGCATACCGAAAAATGTTGCAATACTTAAAATGTAGTATGGATCCGCAGCCGATAAATCTGGCAACCATAAAAAGGATGCTCCATACAGTTCTGTAGAACTTGTCAAAACTTTATTTAAAGCAATAAAAACTGGAATATTTAAAAGCATTGGTAAGCAACCTGAAAAAATAGGAAGCCCATGTTTTTGAATTAATTCAGCATTCGCTTTATCTAAAGCCGCTTTATCATGCTTAAATTTTTGTTGAAGATATTGACGCTTTTTTTCAAACTCTGCCTGCTCACGCATACCACGCTCACTGCGTAGCGTAAATGGAACCATCAGTAATTTTAAAATCAATGCTATCAAAATAATTGCCCAACCGTAACTACCTGTTTTTTCTTGCATGAAAATTAAAGCATTTGCCAAAGGCTTTGCCAAAAAGCTGAGCATGCCATAATTGACAAGCACCGGAAGCGCTGGAGAAACTTGTTTTAAATCTGAAACTGCTTTTGGTCCAAAATAAAAGGACCATGAAAAATCAGCTTGTTTATCAAACGATCTTGATTCAAAAATCGCTTGGAATGTTTTATCTTGAGACTCTTTCAAATAAACACGTCCATTTGCCTGCAAATTTGAGGCAAAACAAACATTTGTAAAGAATCGAGAGGTGAAGCCAAATAATTTCGGTTCAAACCAAAATTGGGCTAAATTTTCTTTTTTATTGAGTGCAACATCTTGCAACTTTAAACGATCTTGAACAGTTGGCACATTAACAACCGCTGTCAATTCATCAGTCATGACAGGCGCTGGAACAAATAAACGAACTTGTTGACGATCTGATAGATTTTTACATGAAATGGAAACATCTATTTGATACGTTTTTTTATAAATTATGAACTTTTTTTCAAGCATTGGATGACGTACGGTTTGGTACACTAACTCATGAGCAGCACCATTCATGATTTCTTGTGAACTGATTAATTTATAAGCAATCGGCATAGCATCATTGCATGCGACTGCAAAATATTGATCACTTTTGCCTAACATAACAACACGTTGATTATGGTGCCAAAGCAACGTCATTGCTTGTAATGTTGCACCACGAGTTGAAAAAACATATTCTGCCAAATCAGTAACGACCGTTGTTAATTCTTCTTCACAAGCATCAGTTGAAAAACTGATATCTAATTTAAGTGGTGTTGCAAGAGATTCAATAGTTGGCGCAGTTATACTTTGACCAGAAGTTAAAACTTGTTGTGATTGCTCAGAAATTAGAGGATTACTGTATCTTTTAATCAAAAAATCAACGACTGTTCCAAAAACAACGTACAAAAGAAACATTGAGATAATTTTACCAAATGAAATTGGCATCTCTTCTCGATTTTTAAAAATATATCGACTAAAAAGTTTGTTAAATATAAAAAAAGTTGCTGTAAATAAAGCTGATTGATAGATAATTTCTGCAAAATTCATAGACAATACCTTATAAACATGTAAAAAATGATTATTGAATGCTAGACTATTGCAACTATATTAACAAAGATCAGACGATTAAGCGAGTCAATTTAAAGCTACAAATAAGGAGTTATTTTATGAAAATGTCCAAACGACACTATCGCATCGGTGAACTTGCCGAATCTTTAAACATTGAAAAATTTGTTATTCGTTTTTGGGAAAAAGAACTTGGAATAAAATCATTTCGTTCTCCAGGTGGACAAAGATTTTACGAAGAAAAAGATTTTCAAAAATTCAAAATAGTTAAAGATCTTTTATACAATAAAAAATTTACACTAGCTGGAGCTAAAAACGAACTTGAAAACATGAAAAAAAATCGCAATGTAATTCCAACGCAAGCTGAAAAAACTTCAAAAGAAGTTTCATGTGATTGCAAAGAAAAACTAGCGCAAATTCGACAAGAACTCTTAAAGTTTAAACAAGCACTTTAGTTTTTTGCAATTTAAATTTTAATTTTGCTATGCTTACTTATCAAATAAACATCAATGCCTTCCAGAGGAAATAAACATGTTAAAAAATAATCAGCACTTTCACTTTATAGGTATTTGTGGCATTGGCATGAGTGGCATAGCAAAAATTTTATTAACACAAAATATTAAAGTTTCTGGATGCGATAAAAACATTGATCCACAAAGAACAAAAGAACTTTTAAATCTTGGCTGTACAATTGATATTCATCAAAGCAATATATGCAATGATCCATCAATCACGACTATTGTTCGAACATCAGATGTGCAACTCAATCATCCAGAAATCATGCAAGCTCAATCTAAAAACATTCCCATTCTGTTACGTGCAGAAATTTTAGCAAAAATTATGCATGAAAAAATTTCTATTGCCGTTGCAGGTGCTCATGGTAAAACAACAACCTCTTCACTTCTTGCTCACGTTTTACTGCATGCAAAAATTGATCCAACCATGATTGTTGGTGGCCACATGCATGAACTCAACAGTAACGCTCACGCAGGATCTGGAAAATATTTAGTTGCAGAATCTGATGAAAGCGATCGATCATTTTTGTTACTGCCCAAAAACTATACTATCGTGACCAACGTTGATCGTGAACATTTAAACACTTATCAAGACTTTGATGATATCAAAAATGCATTCATTCAATTCATAAATAATATACCATCTGATGGATGTAATTTTATCTGCATTGATGATGCTGGAATTCAATCAATACAAGATCGCATCACAACACCTTATTTAACTTACGGCACATCAACATCAGCAAATTTTCATATTCAAAATGTTCAACTTTCACCAGATTTTTCTGAATTTGAACTAAAAATTCAAAATGTAGATTTAATAATGCAGCACATAACCAGCAACAATCTTGGCATTTTTAAAGTTGCACTTCCAGGCATGCACAATGTTTTAAATGCAACCGGAGTGATCGCTGTTTGCTTACGATTAGGACTTGACGAGCAAGCCATTAAAAATGGCCTTGAATCGTTTCAAGGAGTTGATCGAAGATTCACCTTCAAAGGTGTCTCAAAAAATCATGGTGCAATGATTTTTGACGATTATGGACACCATCCCCGCGAGATCGAAGTAACTTTTAAAGTTGCCCAAGCAAAAACAAATGGTAAAATTATTGTCGTGTTTCAACCGCAACGATTTAGTCGAACTAAACACCTATGGAATGAATTTGTTCAAACCTTAGCATTTGCTCCAATCGATCAACTCATTTTAACCGATATTTACTCTGCAAACGAAGCTTCAATTGATGGCGTCACGAGCCAAAATTTAGTAGCAGAAATTCAAAAAATGAATCCTGCCCTCAATGTTAACTTTATCGCCTTTGGCAACAACGGTGAACAGATTTTAAGTAAACTTAATGAAAGTTTATCAAAAGACGATTTACTCTTATTTCAAGGCGCCGGCAAAGTAAATCAATTAGCTGACAAGTTGATTTAAAAGGAACAACTCTTTATTTATCATCTGGATCCCGGATCAAGTCCGGGATGACAGAATGGTGCATTAACCTTTACGCTCACAAGCATAAATATTTTACCAATTTTCCATAACTAAATTTTAAGATAAAAAACTTGCGTCTCGTCATCCCGGACTCCGATCCGGGATCCAGACATTTATAAAATTCTTTTCATCCAATCTCCCCTTTAAATCAAACTTTCAACACAAAAAGAATCTCGCACCCCTACAAATCTAAACCACAACTTTAACATTTTGATCAAAAAGTCTTATCAGTGGCAATTTTTCACAAGCCAAACCGTTGACTTTGCTCATCCAATTTTGGCATTCTAAATGTATAGATTTAAAAATGGAATGAACCTGAAAAGGTCAAATAACAAACAGGGGACAATGGAGGCTACAATGAATAAAAAATGGTTTTTACTCTTACTTACTGCAATGCAAGCTGAAACAATGATTCAAGCTCGCGGAGGCGGTGGTGGTCATGGCGGCGGTCACGGTGGTGGTCGTGGTGGTCATAGTCGCGGCGGTGGAAGCCATAGCGGCCATAGTGGATATGGCGGTCACGGTGGTCATGGAAGACACGGTGGATATGGTCATGGCGGATACGGTGGTTGGGGTTGGGGTGGATTTGGAGTTGGAATCGCAAGTGGTATGCTTATTGGCTTAGCAGTTTCAGCACCTGCATATTACAACAATCCTTCAACAGCTGCTCAGCAAGAAACAGTTGATCGAATTAAAGATTTGCAACAACAAGTTTACAGCTTACAACACAAAATTGACACTGCAGACAACATGAAAGATATCAAAAATTATCAAACTCAAATCAAAGAAAAATCAAAAGAAGCGCAAAGATTAATTGACACAACACCAGATTCAGATAGTAATACAGCAAATTCATATTGAAACTATCAAAATCAAAAAATGGAGATTTTAAAATGAATAAAAAATTATTAATCGCCTTACTGACAACATTAACTGCAGGATCAATCATTCAAGCAGAAGTAAGTTCAAATGATACAGAAAATCATGGTTTTTTAGCTTCTTTAGGAATTGGAGTTAAAGACATTGTAGAGTCACCTGCCCACATCGGTCAAGGTGGTAAGAAAAAATCAAAAAAATCTAAATCTGAAACCGAATCAACAGAACAACAGTCAAAGAAAAAACAAACTCGACGCCAAAGACGACGCTCTGATAATTCAAATATATCAAGTTCAAACAATGGATAAAAAATAAAAGAATTTAAAAATGGAGTTATACAAAAATGAATAAAAAATTATTAGTCCTTATGGCAACAACCATTGGAGTGGGAATTCAAGCACATGGCGGCGGCGGTAGCGGTTGGGGTGCATTTGGTGGCGGACTTGCAACCGGAGTCATTCTTACAAGTGCTGCAAATTCTGGAAATCGAAACAACAACGATCCTGCTTATTGGGATTATAAACGTGACCGAGAAAATCAACGTCTTGCTGATCGAGACATTCGCAAACAAGAACAAGAAATTAAGCGTACCCAACGAAAATTAGACAATGCTAAAGATGGAGCCGAAAGAAATAAATATCAAAAAACTTTAGATGCACAAAATAAACGTCTTGTTGATTTACAAAATCGACGAGATGACCTTGCTTAAAATAACTAAAGCTTAAAGGAATAATTTATGAAGAAAACAAATTTTAAAAAAATTGCGCTATTTAGCTCAGTACTTTTTGCCAGTTTACCAGCATATTCATTGTCAGCCGGTGGTGCTGCAGCTGTTGCTGTAGGTACGGTTGCTGCTGCAACTATTATTGGCGTTTCTATTTCAAAAGCTCATAAAAAGAAAATTGATAACGAATCGTCCACTAGTTCATCAAAATCTAAACGTGAACATAAAAAATGTGACTCTGCATGCAAATCAGACAAAAAAATGAACAAAAATGCAACGTCTAAATCTAATACAACGCAATCACACAAAGCAATGAAAAAAGATTTGCATCGTTATAAAAATGAACTAGAAACTCATAAAGAGAAATTACAACGCGCAGAACGAAAATTAAAAAAAGGGAAAATAAAATCTTCAGATTCTGAGATTATGAGACATAAAACAGAAATTACAAAACTTGAATCAATGATCAAAGATCTAGAAGATAAAATTAAACATCGAATATAAAAATGATAATAATTGTAAAAGCCTTCTAAACCCTTCCACAAAAACCCAAAAAGGTCAGTAATAAACTGACCTTTTTTTAATATTTTACAAAATGTTATGCAATAGATTTCAAAATCATTACCGTTAAAATATTTTCATGACTCAAAAAAATTTGGCACCAAACATTACCCGGCCGCTTAAACATTAAAAATAGTTCTTCCATACTTTCAAAGGTTGAAATTAACTGCCAACCTAAAATTTCCATCTCAATTTCATAATTTTTTTTCACAACATCTAAATCAACCATCAAACTTTTTACAGGATGATACACAATTTGAACACTCTCTGGATTCGTTTGATCAGGAATTACAGCCTGTAAACGAAATCCAAATGGAGCATCAGGAATATGTGTCATGCGAGCAACAGATTCTTCTAGTTGCGTTGTCCGTTCACAAGATTTTAAAACCATCGCCTTTTGTTGTTTACGCGAACAACCAGAAAAAAAAACAATACTCAAAAATAGAATTTTAATATTTTTTAATTGAAACATAAAATATATCCCAATTTATAAAGTTTTAAAAAATAGCATTCAACAAAAAGAAAAAGTGGGCTTTTTTAAAAACCCACTTTAAAATTCGTTTCAAATATCACGATTTTTATGAAAAACTACTCAACCGTAACAGCAACTTTTTTAACTTTTGCTACTTTTTTTACAATTTTTTCTTTAATTTTTGCTGATTCACCAACTTTATGACGAACGTAGTACAATTTTGCACGACGAACTTTTGCTTGAGCAAGTACTTTGATTGAATCAATAATTGGAGAATACAATGGATAGATTCGCTCTACAGCTACATCATCTGCACCAATTTTACGCACAGTAAATGTTGAAGATGCTGCATTGTTACTTTTTGCAATCACGTTGCCTAAAAATGTTTGAATTCGTTTGCTATCGCCTTCTTGAACCCATTGAGCAACTTCAATTTTGTCACCAATGCCAAATTTTGGAAAATTAAGTTCACGAACCGCAAGTGATTGGATTGTTTCTTTATTTAATTTATTTGATTTCATGATGTTTTTAACCTTTGACCCTATCATTTTATATCATGTTTAAGATTACCTTAAAACATGAACAATAACAAATTTTATTAACTTATCTTCATCTTAATTCTGACTTTGATCCCTGCTTAAAGGCAGAGATAGACATAAAATAAATTATTATCTTTACTTGTCATTCCCGTCTTTGAGCGGCAAACTAGTCCTAATTAATCTTCTATTTCATCTTTGAATATCAAAACCCAACCATTTATCAAAAATAATTGCCGCCGCAGACCGAACCGACAAATGATTAAAATTGCTCAGCCCATGAAGCGGCGGGAAAAAATAATCACATCGATCGATCAATTCTTGTCCCATACCATGCCCAGTACCCAATAAAATTAATACTGGTCGATTTTGCGTCCAAATTTTTGCTTGATCATGATATGAAATCATTTTGGAACAACCATGCTCAAATCGAGCAGAAGTTCCAATAATAATTGGCCTTTGACCTACTTTTTTTTCAATTTTTTCAATAACATCATTTAACTCAGACTCAACATGCACTCGACTAATTGCTTCATGACGATGCTTATTATACTCAACGCCCGTCTCTTTTTCTTGCCAAAAATTTAAAATCGTTTTTACAATTTTTTGTTGATCAACCAACGGCGTAACAATAAAATAATCTTTTATGTTATAAGTTGCTGCAGATCTTGCAATATCATGCACATCGATTGAAGTAACAGATGTTGTACCAACACGTCCATCTTTTAAAGCAATACTACTATGCATCAAAGCTACAAAATGTTGTGGCACAAAATTTTGTGCCATTTTTTTTTGTGTATCACTGATTGATCCTGAACGCAACCAATCAAAATGTTTTTGTACAGTAAGCTGCATTGCTTGCTGCTCACGCCAAATTTGAATTGCTTTGTGATCACCAGAACGTAACACTTCCGGAACTTCACGTCCCTTCCATGTTACCGGTTTTGTGTATTCAGGATAATCAACCAACGATCCAGAAAACGAATCTAAATCAACTGATTCTTGTTTGCCAACAATTCCTGGCATGTGACGAAACACCGCTTCCATCACAACCATTGTAGGAATATCACCACCCATGAGTACAAAATCACCAACAGAAATAATTGCATCTGCATATTCTTGTTCTGCCCGAGCATCAATTCCTTCATAGCGCCCTGCAACAAACATCACATGTTGATGTTGCTCTATTTTTTTCCACAAACTACGACTAACTGGTTGCGTTAATTTAGTACCCTGTGGCGACAAAAATATTTTAAAAGATTTGCCGAATTTTAAATCAAGATCATCGACTGCATACTCAATCACCTCAGGACGAATAAGCATTCCAGAATTGTGACCAAACGTAGGACCATCAACGCGTTCCTTTGGCGCAACATACTCAAATAAAGTTTTTATGTTATACGATAACAACTTTTTTTCAGATGCTTTTTTGAACAAACTCGTTTCTAAAAACGGTTGATATAGTTGCGGAAATAACGTAACGATCGAAATATTCATGACAAAAGTAACTTACTCAGCTTTAGCTTTAACAGTTTTTTCTGCTTTTGGAGCCGCTGCTTTTTTTGCAACTGTTTTTTTTACAGGAGCCGGTGCTATTGTTACAACTGCCTGAGGTTTTCTGATTTTCATCAAACGAGCTACTGCTTCTGTTGGTTGTGCACCAAGAGAAATCCAATGAGCTACACGGTCATCGTGGAACTGCACAAGTTCTTTTGTTTTTGGATTATAAGTACCAAGATTTTCAAGATACATACCATCTCGTTTTCTGCGAGAATCAATTGCGACAATTTTATAAACTGGAGCATGTTTTTTACCAATACGAGCAAAACGAATTTTTACTGCCATCAGGCCAATCCTTTAAAAAAAATTAAATAGTTAGAAATTTTTATTTATCAAAAAAACGATTCTTCTTTAGAAGTTTAACAAATTGTTTACTTTGTTCAAATCTTTGAAGCAAAAGATTTACTGCTACAACATCAACCCCTGCCCCTTTTGCAATTCTTTTTTTACGTGAAGCATCTTGTAAAATTGCAGGCTTTTCTCGTTCCTTACGAGTCATTGAACTTAAAATCACTCTGAATTTTTTAAGCTCATTTTCACCTTTTTGCACTTCTGCAGAAGGAATTGAAACATTTCCCATTCCCGGCATAAATTTTAAAATTGATGAAATTGATCCTAATTTTGAAACCATATTCAATTGTTGCGCAAAATCATCAAGCGTAATTTCGCCTGAAAGCATAGCTTTTGTCATTTTTTCTTGATCAGCTTGCTTGATTTTATCTTGTGCATTTTCAATCAAAGTTAACATGTCGCCCATGCCTAACAAACGCTTTGCAACACGCTCAGGTCGAAAAATTTCTAAATTTTGTAGTTTTTCACCAACACCAACAAAACATATCGGTTTTTTTAAAACATAACGAAATGCAAAAGCTGCACCACCACGCGCACCACTATCCATTTTAGATAAAATTGCGCTATCAAAACCAACTTTGTTTTCATAAGCTTGAGCAATGGACAATGATTCTTGACCCGTCATACCATCAAGCACAATAAAATTATATTTTGGTTGTAAGATTTTTTTAATTTGAACTAATTCTTCCATCATAACATCATCAACTTGCAAACGCCCTGCAGTGTCAAATAACAAATGTTCATAATTATTACGTTTAAAATATTCATAAATTTCTTGTGTTGCTTCAATCGGATTTAAATTTGTTGCTCGATAAAAATCAACACCTGCTTGTTTTGCAACAATTTCTAACTGATCGATTGCAGCTGGACGATAAAAATCAACTGATGCGCACAAAATTTTACGTGATTTTCCACGCTTTTCAGCTTGAGCTTTAATAAAATATGCTAATTTTCCAATTGTTGTTGTTTTACCTGATCCTTGAAGACCCATCATCAAAACAACTGATGGAATTTGAAATGCAAACGTTTCTTGCAGATAGGCTCCACCCAAAAATGCAACCATGCGATCATGAATTATTTTTATAAACTGTTCTGCTGGTTTCATAGAAGCGACAATTTTTTGACCAAGAACTTCTTTTTGCACGGTTGCAATAAATTCTTGCACTGTTGAAAGTGGTACATCTGCCTCAAGCAAACTATCTTGTACTTGTTCAAGCGTTGTTGCGATATTTTCAGTCGTTAATCGAGAATTGCGATTAAAAGAAAAAAAAATTGAACTAAATTTTTGTGTTAGAAAATCAAACATTGTATATTTTCAAGGTTATTATAATTACGATTGTGCTTATTTATACATAAATTAAAGATATCACAAAACTATTTTTAAGTAAAAGTACAAAAACAAATTATAAAAAACAAACAACTATCGATAAAACAACTTTTGTAGTAAACTGATCTTTATCGGTTTTATCTTTCAATTTTTAAAGGTGCAAAAATTCATGGCAAAAGGCGAATTAATTTCCACAAAGTTTTCTCGAAAAACGCTGCTTATCGGCATTCATGCACCGTACAATAAAACTGATGACATTCAAGCCTACTATGATGAATTTATTAATCTTGCTGCAACATATGGTGTAACCGATTACATCAACGTCAATGTTAAGCTTCGCGCAATCGATCCTGGATATTTTTTCACCAAAGGAAAATTAACTGAAATTAAAGCAATTTTTGACGATGGCGATTTTGATGACATTATTCTTTCTGATATGCTTTCAGCTCAACAAGAGCGTAATTTAAACGATATGTTTGATTGTCCAATTTTAGATCGCACTCGTTTGATTCTGTCAATTTTTGAAAAATCTGCAAAAACTTCTGAAGGTAAAATGCAAGTTGAAATTGCACTTTTAGAATTTGCAAAAACTCGTGTGACTGGTCATGGTGTTCATCTTGACCAACAAGCTGGTGCTGTGGGAGTTCGTAGTGGACCTGGTGAAACTATGAAAGAAGCAACCATTCGCCATTTGAATCGTTCAATTTTGACACTTAAACGTCACATTGAAAAATTAGATAAAGCACGCGCAACACAACGCAAACAACGATTATCTCAAGGCGTGCCTCAAATTTGCTTAGTCGGATACACAAACGCAGGAAAATCATCTATTTTAAATGAATTAACCGATAGTGATGTACTTGCAAAAGATCAATTGTTTGCAACTCTTGATACAACAACGCGTCAACTTGTTATCAATGGAAAAAAAATCGGTTTACTTTCTGACACGGTTGGATTTATTCAACAACTTCCACATCAGTTAATTGCATCATTTCAATCAACACTTGCAGAACTTTCATATGCTTCACTTTTACTTGTTGTTATCGATATTTCAGATAATAACTGGAAATCTCATATCGATGTTGTTCTGCAAACATTAGACACAATCAATGTTGAAAAAGAGATTTTGTTTATATTTAACAAAATTGATAAATTAACAAAAAAAGAACTTGAACTTCGTTTAAGTCAATTTGGTTTCTTTTCACCTTATGTTGCCGTAAGCTGCATCAAAGAAAAAGGATTGAATCCTTTAAAAAAATATCTTGAAAAATGGAAGCCGAAAGCCCTGTAACAACATGTTTGAGCAAAAACAATCATTTGATACTTTTGTTACAACACAATTAAATCATGAGCAAAAAGCAGCTGTTCAAGCAAAAGATGGAACATTTTTAGTGATTGCAGGTGCTGGATCTGGAAAAACTCGTGTGATCACAGCGCGTATTACCAATTTAATTCTGCATCATAACGTTGAACCTTCATCAATCATTGCACTTACATTCACAAACAAAGCTGCTCAAGAAATGCAACATCGCATTGGTCAATTTTTGCCTCATCTACGAACAAAACCGATCATTGCAACTTTTCACGCATACTGTTTAAAACTTCTCAAAAAACATAATTTTTTAAACAATATTCCAGATTTTTCAGTGATTGATGCTCAAGATGCACATAAATTATTGCTTACGATCATGAAAGAAAAAAGTTTAGAAAAATTATTCAACGCAAAACAACTTCTTTCCTTTTTTTCAAATTTTAAAATGAACGATGTTTTAAAACTTGAAACGCCTGAGTGGAACATGCATCATGCACAACAATTTATGGAACTGTATAACGCATATGAACAACAAAAACGACTCAGTAATTATTTAGATTTTGATGATTTACTGTACAAAACATATGAACTTTTTGTAAAAAATCCTGAATTTGCATCTCGACATCTTGCACATCATCGTCATATTTTAGTGGATGAATATCAAGATACGAACTTAATTCAACATGAACTTTTAAAACAGATGACACAACAAAACAAAAAATTAGCAGTCGATTCTGTGTGTGCTGTTGGTGACGAAGATCAATCAATTTATTCCTGGCGCGGAGCAAATGTAAAAAACATTTTAGAATTTCACAGCGAATTTTTAGGAACAAAAAAGATTAAACTTGAACAAAATTATCGATCTACTCAGCAAATTTTGGATATTGCAAACAGTGTTATCAAGCACAATATTGATCGAAATCATAAACAACTATGGTCTTCAAACAGCAAACAACATCAACCATTACTTCTTGAATGTTTGTCTGATTTACAAGAATCAGCTCTTGTTGCACAGCTCATTCATGTACTGAGCAAACAAGAATCTTTAAATTCAATTGCAATTTTATATCGTACCCACTACCAATCACGTATCATTGAAGAAGCTTTGATCAAAGAAAACATTGCGTACAAAATGATAGGCGGCATTTCATTTTATGAACGTAAAGAAATTAAAGATCTGCTTGCATACTTACGTTTAGTTATCAATCCTTTTGATCGCATTTCATTATTTCGAGTTATCAATTGTCCTGCACGTGGCCTTGGTGAAAAATTTGAAGAACAGTTTGTACAAACATGGACACAAAATCCATTTTGCAACTGGCAAGAAATTGCAAAAATTTTACTTTCAGAAAATCAACTTGCAAAAAAACAAGCGGCATCACTGCAAGAATTTTTAAATTTTTTTGAAAAATTTCATGAAAATAACGAAATAACAAATTCTGTTACTCAATTTTTAGAACATTTTATTAAAGTAACTGGATATTTAACCTATCTTGCCAACAGTTTTGAAAAAATTGAAGCTGAAGAAAAAAAAGAAAACGTCACTGAATTTTTACGAGCAGCAGCCTACTTTGACGAACATCAAAAAACAGGATTGTCACAATTTTTAGACGAAATTTCTTTGATGCAAGAAATGATTAAACAAGATGATGCAACAACACAACGTGTAAACATGATGACACTGCACAGTGCAAAAGGTTTAGAATTTAATACCGTTATGCTTGTTGGCCTTGAAGAAGGGTTACTGCCAAGCAGCCAATCAATTGGTCAAGAAAATGTTGCAGAAGAACGTAGATTGTTTTATGTAGGTATCACGCGAGCTCGTGAAAAACTATTTATCTCACATAGCAAATATCGCAACACCTTTGGCAAACTTGATCAACAACGCCCTTCCCGTTTTTTACAAGAAATTCCTCGAAATTTGATGCTGCAACAAGAAGCAGCTCATTGGAGCAAATCAAGTTTTATAACCTTTTTTCAAGAATGGATTTCAGGAAAACAACAAAAAACGGTGCAAAAAAATAGCGCTCCTCAAATTTTACAATCTGAAACAGCAACATCTTTTTCAGCAAACATCAAACGCTTACAATCGGTCAAACATGAAAAATTTGGCTTAGGAATTGCTCATAACGTAGAACAAAAAGGTGATAAAATTTTTGTAACCGTTCATTTTACACATCATGGCACAAAAAAAATTGAAAGCTCTTTTTTAAAAATTGTTTAAAATCATACATCACAATGATTCAACAGTTTGAGCCGTAAACGTATCCGATTCTACTTCTTCAAGATCTGCTTCTCTGTCTAATAAATATTGTTTTAACAATTTTTGCTCTTTTGAATCTGTTTGTGCAAATTTACCAGGCAAAGCATATTCATCATCTACAAGATTTGACAACAATTTAAGAATATCTTCTTTTTCAGCTATTTCTTTTAAAGATGTGTGTTTTTGTTCTACATAATTTTTAAGTAACTCAAAATATAAATCTAACCGAGAAAGGATAATTTCAATATCTCTTCGATCATCATTCGAATAAACTTGTGAAAATAAAAAATCAAATTTTGCTGCAATCAATTCTTTATTAAAATAATCAATATCAATAATTTCATGATGTGGAATTAAATGTCGATCTAAATTGAATTTTATCGTAAAAACTAAAAAATTATTATCATTAAAGCATTGTTTTAATTTATCAGATGCATCATCAATTAAATCTGCAAGTAATTCAACTTTACGCTCCTCAGTTAAATTTTTCCAAATAATTCGAGCGGTTGGAGCATCAGATTTTTTCCAGCGTTCAACCAATACTGTACCTGCAAAAAATTGATGTCCTGTAAAAATTATGAACAAAGCAAAAATATATTTTTTCATCATAAATCGCCCTTTTTATTAATCTACGCTTAATCCTAATAGCGCTCTATCAACTGCTTGCCTATTAGCTCTGAACTGCTCATCTTTTTGCAATAAATATTTTTTTAATGCTTTTTGCTCAAAGGAATCAGCTTTTGCAAAATTACCTGGTAATTGATCATTGTTTTCTTGTTTTAATAATGTTTGTAATAATTCAATAATATCTTTTCCTTTATCAGCTATTTCTCGCAAAGATCGACCATAAGTTTGTGCATAATTCTGTAATAAAGAATAATATTGATCTACATTGTTAACAACAGTATGCATATCATTCATATTATTTACTGTATAAAAAACATTAAAAAAATTTAATAATTCTTGAATAACGGAAGGACAACTCCAAAAACCGTCTAAAAAAGAACTATATCGAATTATTTCTTTATAAAATTCATTACCAATCAAATATAAAAAATTATTTTCTTTAAAAGATTGTATAAATTTATCTCGATGAGCATCAATAAGATCTAACAGTAACCGCTCTTTTTCAGCATCAGTTAAACCATTCAATAAATTACGACGCTCTACCATTGTTTCTGCGTTCTTCCATCGATCAACAAGATTTTGACGCGCAACTATAGATTCATTTTGTGATGCTGAAACAAATTGATTCTCTGAAAAAATAATAAGTAGAACTAAAATATACTTTTTCACAACATTCTCCTATTCATTTCCATTAAAAAAATCTGCGGTTGAAGCATTGAGTAAAAAATGATTTTTAACCACTTCAATTGGTGCAGCCAAAACTCCTGCCGATGATTTTAAACCGTTAGAATTTTGCATCATTTTTTTCATATCAGTGTTTGCATGCAACACAATATCTTTTCCAACAATTTTTCCATTGCTTAAAACAACGCCATCACCAGGCACAATAAAATATCCCTGTTTATTTTTTAAAATGACGTACGCATGCTCTTGAACTTCAGGATTTTCTTTCAAATATGGTCCTTTCCAAAATTTAGCAACTGCTAAATTCATGGCGCCAACTTGATCACCCACAAACTCTTTTACCGTTAAAAAGTCAATATAATTTTTTTCATGATCAAAAGATAAAATCTTACAATCTTGATGAATTTTTTGAAAAACTTTTTGAAGCCTTACAACATCTTCATGGACCATTGCGTCAACAGATCGATGCGTTTGCTGCCAAAACATAACGACAGAAATTACAAACAGTGCTGAAAAAATTGTTGCAACCAAAAAAAATAGCAAAGAATGATGATACGGCACAGCAGATTTGCGAACCATAAAAAACCTCCATTTTTATAAGTCCTCTACTACATATCGTACTAAATCAGATGAACAAAAATAAAGATTTTAATAATCTAATTTTATTGCCTGACGAACCTGTTGCATTGTTTGTACTGCTGTTTCTTGAGCTTTTTTTGTTCCTTCAAGTACTATTTTCATGACTTCACCTGGATCTTTTGCAAGCTCCTGACGACGATTTCGAATCGGTTCAAGCATTTGATTAAGCTGTTCAAATAAATAATTTTTTAAAACAACATCACCAAGACCACCTTTTTGATAATGAGCTTTTAATTCTGCTACTTTTACGGCGTTTGTATCAAATGCATCCAAATACGTAAAAACTACGTTACCTTCCACTTTGCCAGGACTGCTTACATGGGTATGACCAGGGTCAGTATACATGCTCATAACACGTTTTTTAAGCGTATCGACATCATCAGCTAAAAATATTGCATTATTCAAACTTTTACTCATTTTTGCCTGCCCATCAAGACCAACTAAACGAGCAACTTTCGGTATCATTGCTTTTGCTTCTGGGAAAAGTTCAGTTTGATATATTCGATTGAATGATCGAATAATTTCATTGGTCTGTTCAATTACCGGCAATTGATCTTCACCAACAGGCACAATCGTGCCTTTAACAACCGTAATGTCAGCTGCTTGGCTTACCGGATACATTAAAAATCCTGCAGGAACTGAATCACCAAAACCTTTTTGTTTTATTTCAGTTTTAACCGTTGGATTACGAAGTAAACGATTTACAGTTACTAAATTTAAATACAAAATAGTAAGTTCTGCAATTTCAGGAATCATTGATTGAATAAAAATTGTTGTTTTCTTTGGATCAATACCAACAGCTAAATAATCTAATGCAACTTGCAAAACATTTTCACGCACTTTTGCTGGATTTTCTGCATTATCTGTTAATGCTTGAATATCTGCAATCATGACAAACTGTTTATAAAGATGTTGAAGTTCGATTCTATTTAACAATGACCCAACATAATGTCCTAAATGAAGTTGACCCGTTGGCCGATCTCCGGTCAAGACAATCTCTTGCTTTTTCATAAATTTCCTTACTAAATTCAATTTAAGATACTTAAGGACTTGAATTCCCGTGCAAAGCCAGGAATGACATATTAATTTTTTGTCATCCCGGTCTTTGAGCCGGGATCTGATCCTTATAAATCTTAAAAATAACATTTTACAATAAAAACAGATTACAACGAAAAAAAGGAAAAATACATGTTCTCAAAACTACCTTTTTCATCATTGCAAGAATTTGGTGCTGATCAATTAGGCTTGTATTCAATACAAAATTATATTGAAGTTGTAATTTTTAGTTTCATAATTTACAAAATACTTCAATGGCTTGCTCAAGATCATACCAAACATCTACTTTTATATGTTTACGCATACGCAATAGTTATGATCACAAGTTATACAACATCTTGCACAACACTTTTTTGGACCATGTTTTTATGTGCTCCTGTCGTAATGATTGCATCAATAATTTTACATCAAAAACAGTTACAAAAAAATTTCATTCTTGCATCAAGTAAAGATTTAACACCTCATACATTACCTGCAAAAAATTGGCTTGGACTTTTAATACGTTCATGTTTACTTGCTGCATATCAAAAAAAACAACTGTACTGCATTATTGAACGCACAAATCATTTAGCACCAGTTTTGCACAATCATTGTCCGCTACATTTAGCACTGCAGCAAAATGTCATTGATTTAATTTTTTCAAGCAATGCTTTGCATAATCCAACCGTTCTTTGGTTAACACAAACTGGAATATTAAACACCTTTAACGCAACATGGAAAGAAACATTAATAAATGAAATATTAACCGCTCATAAATATCGCAATCATGGTGAAATTATTATTTTAACATCAAAAACTGATGCTTTAGTTTGGTCAATTGATCCAACAACAAAAATGGCAATGCTCTGGCACCAAGGAACTTTTATACAACAATTAACAATTGATCAACTCATGAAAAGCTGTCAACAAATTTTAAATCAAAAAATTGAATCTCGGGTCATTCAAACACAAGGAGTTTCAAATGCAACAGAAAACGAAAACAATTCCAATCATTCTGCATCCTAATTTTACACGCATTGCTGCAATTTTTTTTGGATATAGCATTTGGTTTTTTAGTTCAAATTTTCAATGGGTAAGCAAAGAGATTTCTGTACCAATCTGTTTTTATCAAAACAATGATCGTCAAATTCAAGCACCAGAATTTGCATTGATTAAAATTACAGGACCACGAAATCAAATGCATCATTTAAAATTATCAGAACTTGCTTTGCATGTTGATGTCAGTGATTTAAAAGATGGCGATCATGAAATTATTTTAAATCCTGCAAATCTTTTTTTACCTGAAACGTTAAAACTGGTAGAATTAATGCCAGCAACTATTTTATGTAACATTTCAACAACGTGAAAACAATTATATGAACAAATTGTCAAATATTTTTATGAACAGTGGCATTCGATGCAAAGCTCATACTGGATTTTTAGAGGAAAAAAATTTAAAAATTTTAGGATATACGCTCGGCTATCTTTTAGCAGAAGAGTTTGAATATTCCTGTCCAATTTTGATTGCAACAGACACAAGACCTTCTGGAAACAAAATTAAACAAGCACTCATCGAAGGACTACTTGAATTTGGTCATAATATTTTCGATGCAGGAATTTGTCCTACACCATTTGTTGCCAAAGCACTTAAAGATTTTCAAGGCGAAGATGAAGATTTAAATGATTCAGATTCTAGATCAAATTCTGGGATGACAGAAGAAGATAATGAATCATTTTTCACCTTGGGAATTGTTATCACCGCATCACATAATCCTGCAGAATATAATGGGATTAAAATTTTAACACCATTTGGATACATGGATATTGCAATGGAAAAAGAATTAACTGATTTATTTTATACCTTTGCAAATAATTCCGCATTAATTGATGAAAGTTTGCCTGATGAAGCTGGATCAATCATCGATTTTGATCTACAAACATGGTATCAAGCAGAACTTTTAGATTCAATTGAAAAAACAAACAGCAACCTATCAATCGTTTTAGATTGTGCTAACGGAGCAACTGCTCAAATTGCACCACGTATTTTTCAAACTCTTGGTTACCAGGTTATTGCAATCAACAATTCTTGTGATGGCAACAAAATCAATGTAAACTCGGGATGCAATGATCAACAAAAACTTATCACGCAAGTGCAAAACAATAATGCTTCATGGGGCATTGCGTTTGATGGTGATGGTGATCGTGTGATCATCGTTGACCAACAAGGAAATATATTTGACGGCGATGACATTTTAGTAATTTTATCACAACATGAAAATTATAAAGATTCTTCAATTGTTGTAGGTACAATCATGACCAATGTTGGCATTCAAAAACATTTTGAACAACAAGGTAAAAAATTAATTCGCACACCGGTTGGTGAACGAAATTTAATTGAGGCGTTAATTCAACATCAAGCTTTTTTAGGTAGTGAAGCTTGTGGTCATATCATCATAATGGATCATGCATTTTGCAGTGATGGCATTTTTACTTCTTTAATGTTTTTGCAAATTGTAACAAAAAATTCAAATCTATTAGATAGAAAATATGCGAAACATTTTCAAAAACATGCGACAATTCCACTATCGCATCTTGTCATTTCCAGTTCAAAACAGGAATTTAATTCCTTTGTTAAAAATTTAATACAAAAATTTGAACACGCGTATCAAGCGCGTTGCATTGTTCGACCGTCAAACACAGAACCTATTTTGCGTATCATGATAGAAGATACAGATGAACAAAATGCTGAAAAAATTTTAAAAGAATTACTAGAAGAGTTAAAAAAAGAAACTAAAAAGATGGATCCCCGCCTTCGTGAGGATGAGGAAAGGGAATAATGTTTATCAATTTTAAAATTTTTTCACTATGTCATTCCCGACTTTGAGCGGGAATCTAAGTCCTTTTAATTTTTCAAAACTATTTAAGGAAAATTTATGGAATTAAAAGATTTATATAATAAACCATTAACATACGCCCAACATTTATTTGTAACAGGATTTGTTTTTTTACTTCCAATCACTATCACATTTTCACTATTTCACTTTTTTTTCAGTGTGATTATCAAATGGCTTAAACCAATTAAAGCTCTTAATGTACCTATAATTAACATGATTCCACATCATGAAATTTTATTATTAATTTTATTCATTTTTATTATTGGTATCGTGTTAAAAGCTTTTTTTGCAAAACCATTAGTTCAAATATTTGAAGATCTTTTAAACAAAATTCCTTTTGTTCGTACTATTTACATGGGTACTCAAAAATTAGTTCATGCATTTACTGGTTATGATCAATCAAGCTTTAAAAAAGTAGTAATTATTGAATATCCACGCCAAGGAATTTACAGTATCGGATTTATGACAAAAGATATTCCACATGAAATTTCTCAAAACGATTTATGTGGCGTTTACGTTCCTCATACACCTAATCCTGCATCAGGCAATTTTATCATGGTGCCAAAAAATATAATTATTGAAACTGAGTTAACCCGTCATGAAGCAACCGCTATGATCATTTCAGGTGGTATTGTACAACCTAATAGATACGGACAAAAATAATGAACAAATTATATTGTAGCTTTTAAAGTATGGAACTAATTTTGATAATTCTGTTACAACAATACGTGCACCAAGCAAATTTATTAGGATTACGCCCATTATTACAAAATTTAAAGCTGAAGAAAAATTAGCAGCCTCAGCGCTTGTTTTTCAAATAAAAAAAAATCTAACACTGATAACCAGCATGGCAGCATTTTTCAAATCAAAGCTTTAAAAATCATTCAAAACTCTTGATTTTTGTTATTCTGATAAGCTATTTTGATATTAAATGGATATTAATATTAAATCAAAAGGTTACAAAAATCATGAATTTAAAAAAAATATTTTTTAGCTTTTTACTGATCAATGGCTTAGTTCCAACAATTCAAGCTAATATCATTGACTCAATTATAAACAATGATATTGAAGGAATGAAGCGTGATTACAATGAAAACAATACTAGCTTTGTTCAAGCATTTAAAGATCCTAATTTAGGAGAAATAATATCTCCTATTCATAAAGCAGCAATGACAGCTGATGATCCAAAAATTTTAGAATTGTTGCTTTATAAAGGAGCACATATAAATAAAAAATCAGAATTAGGAAAAACTCCTTTATATTATGCTCTTACCTATAATCCAAATACTGATATTGCCCGTTTTTTAATTGACAATGGTGCCGATGTAACTACAATCGGTAATTACGGCGGCGACAATAATATTATTTTTCAAGTTAATAATCCAAATGTCTATAGATCTTATAAAGATAAAAAAGAACTCTTAGAATTAATAAAAGCTATTGTATTCTCTAATCCTCAATATTTAAATGATGAAGATCGTTGCATTGTTTGCTATGAATCTATAAAAACCTTAGCTCAAGATAATGTACAAAATTATAAAACAAATTGTTGCAAACAATTTTTATGTGCAACATGTATTAGCGGTATTAAAGAATCAGGAAGAACAATATCCTGTCCATTTTGCCGCCAAAATCCATTAAAGGTAAATCCTGTAATGGTCAATATTGATAACGATACTAATCAAGCATTTGCAACTGTGATCCCTCAACTATTAACAGTAACTAGATAAATTATAAAAAAATGAAGGTTACAACAATCATGAATTTTAAAAAAACATATTTAAGTTTTTTACTGATCAGTGGCTTAGTGCCAACAATTCAAGCTGATATCGTTCAATCAATTACAAATAATGACATTAAAGGAATGAAGCATGATTATAATAACAATAACAATAGTTTTGTAGAACCTTTTATGGACACTGATCTATTAGAAATAATATCTCCTATCCATAAAGCAGCAATGACTACAAATGATCCAAAAGTTTTAGAATTGTTGTTTTCTAAAGGAGCACATATAAATAAAAAATCAGAATTAGGAAAAACTCCTTTATATTATGCTCTTACCTATAATCCAAATACTGATATTGCTCTTTATTTAATAGATAAAGGAGCTAATGTAAATGCACATGATAATTTTGGGAAACATGTCTTTTTCTCAATTAATCAACCTAAAATTTTCAGATCAGATATAGATAGAGCAAAAATTTTAACAAAAATGACACATCGAGGACTGAATCTTTCAAATCTATTCAATACTTTTACAATGAATACTCCTGCAATGGATCAAAATAATACTGAAAATTTAAAATCCATTGATAATCCTTATGTAACAGAAGAACAACTTCAACGCGAAATGATTCAAAAATATGAAGAAAATTCATTTGAAAATTTAATGAATTTATTTGAAAATGAAAAAAGAAATATTTATACAAACGAACAAACTCAAGTTTTAACAGATGAAGATGTTTGCGGTGTATGTTTAGGGGAAGTCACAGCATTAGCAAAAGACAATATCAAAAATTACAAAACAGATTGCTGTAATCAATTTTTATGTACAAATTGTATTCAAAAAATGAACAATGCAAATAAAACAACTGAATGTCCTTATTGTCGAGAAAATCCATTAATTGTAAGTCCTGTAAGTATTAACATTGAAAATGTTCCTGCAATTGCAACAACCCTATCAGAGTCAACACTTGCAAGTAATGTACAATAAAAATTAAATGAAGAATTATTTATAGATATTATAAGTCAAAATCCAGATTTAGCTTAACCAGCTAAATATTTTACAAAAAATCCATCAATCATAAAATTATTTCCACCATTTTTTAAAGCAATATCAACATTATAAATTTGTTCATGTGCTTGTTGCAACGATGATGGTTGATACAATTTCCAATCATGTTTTAAAAACGAAAACGGCAATCCATACGTCATTTGCTTTTGAGCTTGATCAATTCGCCCTTGAGCGCATACATAAAAATATGCTTTAAATAATTGATCTGAAAAAAATACTGTCCAAAATTGCTCAGAATAATGACTACGTACTATATGCCACTCTGTAAAAAATTGATCTGCTTTTTTTTCAAAAAATAATTGTGCAAGATAAAAAAGTGAAACATCAGAAATCACCAATTCCTTAAGCCATGCATCAAAAAATAAATCCATACTTTTACCCAAAATCCCTGCATATTTTGAAAGTAAACATAATTGTTCTAAACTAAATTCTTTATGATATCGATACAATCGACCAAAAAAATATGCTGCAATTTCAGGCTTATGTCCTTGATATAAAAATGAAATTTTATGAACCATTTCAGAAGAAATTTTTTCAGGCACTTCAATTTTTATATTTTTAATATTTGAATCTAACTTTGTTGAAACTATAACGGACACATCATCTTCACTCAACCAGCCAATAATTTGATGTGGCCCTTCATATGATTGTAAAAATTGTAACCAATCAGTTCGCTTTTTTTTTGCAGAAATCAAAGATACATCTCCAAACCAAAATATACAACTTTGACCAAGAAATGTCGTATACAGTTTCATTTGAATTTGATTTAAATCAAGATCAAAATCTAATTTTTGAAATGACAAAAAATTTTGTTGTTGCAACCAATATAAAATTTGTGCAAAAGAAAGCGGACTGTAATTTTTACTTGTAAACAAAATAACCGATGGCTGTTGTGCCAAAATTTTTGAACTTTGTGCACAAAAATCTGTTAATTGCATAATAAAAAACCTACAATCCGCTATAAAAGTCTTTAATTAATTTTATCGAGCTTTAGGATCTGCAAAATCAAGACGAATTTTGCCACTTTCTCGATCAACTTCCATGACACGAACTTTAATTTCACTACCAATTGGAAAATATTTATCCGGATCTTCTTGTTTTTCACGAGAAATTTTTGAAATGTGTAAAAGTCCTGCTTTCCCAGGTGCAATGTCGATAAACAATCCAAAATCAGATAAACGAGCAATCGTTCCTGTAAGAACTACACCTGATTCCAACTGATCAGATAAAATTTTCACCCAAGCAACTGCTTGATCAATATTTGATCCTGGTGCTCCAAAAATGTTAACTTCTGATCCATCAATATCAATAGTTGTTCCAGTTTTTTCAATAATTTCTTTAATAATTTTTCCACCAGAACCAATAACAGCTCCAGCTTTATTTGGATCAATTTGAATTGAAATCATTTTTGGAACAAGCGGTGACAATTCTTTATTTGGTTTATCCATAACTTTGCTCATTTCATCCAAAATGAAAAGACGAGCTTGTTTTGCTTGCGCTAATGCTTTTTCAAATACTTCGCGAGGAAGTCCACCTTTATATTTAATGTCCATTTGAATTGCAGTAATACCAGAACGAGTTCCTGCAACTTTAAAATCCATTAAACCTAAAGCATCTTCAAAACCTGTAATATCAGTAATGGCTTGAAATTGTCCTGAAGCATCAGACAACAATCCCATTGCAATACCTGCAACCATGTTTGAAATTGGAACGCCTGCATCCATTAATGCCATCGTTGTTCCGCAAACTGTTGCCATTGAACTTGAACCGTTTGATTCTAAAATATCTGAAATTACACGAATCGTGTATGGAAAATCTTTTTTGTCAGGAAGTACACGTTTAATTGCTGATGCTGCCAAATGTCCATGTCCAATTTCCCGACGTCCTGGTCCGCGAAGTGGTTTTACTTCACCTACAGAATACGGTGGAAAATTATAATGCAACATAAATGAAATATCTAATGGTTCTAATTCAAGCAAATCATCAATACGTTGCGCGTCTTTACCGCTACCAAGTGTCGCACTTACTAACGCTTGTGTTTGACCACGTCGAAAGAATGCTGAACCGTGTACCAATGGCATTAAACGCACTTCTGTTGAAATAGGACGAACATCAGTAAATAATCGACCATCAACACGAGATTTACGTTTTAAAATTTCAAGACTAACTGCATCATTTAAAGCTGAATCAAACAGATAATCTAACTTTTGAGCTTCTTCTGTTTTTTCAACAATTTTATCACCAACATACTCGGCATAGAATGCAATTTTTAATCGTTTCATTGCATCTTTGCGTGCCTGTTTTTCTGCGCCATGTTGAAAAATTTCATCAATACGAGATGATGTAAAAAAGTTAGTTAATGTTGCATGCCATGATGTCCAATCAAAATTTGATTCTGTAGGAGTTACTTTTGCAACTGCAACTTCTTTACAAATTTCTTCTTGCCACAAAACCTGTTCTTTAATCGCTTCATGTGCAGTAAACAATGCATCAATAAATTCATCTTCAGACAAATGAGCACTGCTACCTTCAACCATGCATAAACCATCTTTGGTTCCTGCAACTACTAATGCTATGTCTGAAATTTCTTGCTGATTTTTTGTTGGATTCATCACCCAAGTACCGTCAATACGACCTACTTGAACTGCACCAACAGGACCTGCAAAAGGAATTTTTGAAATACACAATGCTAATGATGAAGCAAGTAACGCTAAAGGAGATGGTAATGCATCTTTATCAAGTGAATATACCGTTGAAAGAACTTGTACTTCATTGAAAAAATAATCAGGAAATAAAGGACGAATGGTACGGTCAATTAATCGACTTGTCAAAATTTCATGATCTGATGAACGACCTTCTCTTTTAAGATATCCACCTGGAATTCTTCCTGATGCAGAAAAATATTCTCGATAATCAACCGACAACGGTAAAAACCCTGGAAAATTTTTTGTATCTGCCATCACAGCTGTTGATAAAATAACGGTATCTTTATGGCGTAACCATACAGCTCCGTCAGCTTGACCAGCAAATTTGCCAATCGTAACTTCGTACCCTAAGGTTTTTAACTTAAAAGTTTTGACCATACTAAAAGTCTTTCTCTATTTTCGAATTATTTTCTGATACCAAGACGTTTAATAACATCTTTATATTCAGCTTCGCTTGTTTTTTGTAAATAAATTAATAATTGTTTACGAGTGCTAACAAGTTGCATTAAACCACGTTGTGTGCTGAAATCTTTTTTATTGATTCCCATATGTTTTTGCAAACCATCAATACGCGTTGTTAAAAGTGCAATTTGAACTGCAGTTGATCCTGTATTTTTTGGATCTGAACCGAATTCTGCTATAAGTTTTGCTTTTTCTGCTTTTGTGATCATATAAACCTTATATCCACAATAAATTTTAAAAAAATACTATATTTTCAACTTTGTACTGAAACTTTTTGGTAGGCGCGAGCGGGATTGAACCGCTGACCCCTGCTACGTCAAAGCAGTGCTCTACCACTGAGCTACGCGCCTGCCATATTTTTTCATTTACAAATTTCTCCCAAATGCTTTTCTCTAAATGAAAGCACGCCTGTACCAGCTGGAATTAATTTACCGACTATGATATTTTCTTTCAAGCCATATAAATTATCAACCATACCTGACACTGCAGCTTCAGCAAGAATTCGAGTTGTTTCTTGGAATGATGCTGCAGAGAATACACTTTCTGTACCCAATGAAGCCATCGTAATTCCCATAAGCACTGGACGTGCTACTGCCGCAGATTTACCTTCTAATTTCAATGCAGAATTAACTGCTTTAAAGTGAACTTTATCAACAAGATCACCAATCAAGAAATCAGAATCACCTGGAGAGACAACGCGAACTTTTCGAAGCATCTGTTTTGCAATAACCTCAATATGACGATCATCAATATCAACGCCTTGTAAACGGTAAATCTCTTGAATTTGATTTACAATATACGTTTGTAAAACATCAATTCCCATAATTCGAAGCACATCTTGCAGAACAGGAACACCATTTGTTAAAAGGTCTCCAGCTTTAACGCGTTCGCCATCAGCAACAATTAATTGACGATCACGAGGCACAAGATAATTAAATGAATTTTCACCAGCAATAACGCTTACTTTGCGATGTCCACGATGAAGACCACCAAATACCACCTCACCATCAATATCTGCAATAATTGCTGCATCTTTAGTAATTCGAGCTTCAAAAATTTCTGATACGCGTGGCAAACCACCAGTAATATCACGAGTTTTTGAAACTTCTTTTGGAATTTTAACTAAAATATCACCAACTTGTACCACTTGTTTATCGGTAACCAATAAGTATGAACCATGTGGTAAATAATATTGAATACGATCATCAGCACTGCTGTTAATTGCAAGCGCTGGCTGATATTTATCAGATTTATATTCTAAAATGTAACGGAATGTTTTTTGTGCAACATCATCATATTTTTCTTGGCTTGTAATGTTATTGATCAAATCAATAAACTCTACGTTACCAGCTTTTTCACTGATGATAACATCATTGTGTGGATCAATTGTTGCAAGTTCAGTTTCCATTGCAACTTGTTGTCCTGGTTTAACCAAGATTGTTGCACCGTATGGAACTTGGATCTCTTGAAGTTCGCGACCATTGTCAGAAAAGATTCGCAAATAACCTTTTCGGCTTACTGCAATATCTTTACCTTCACGATCAGTTACCGTACGAATATCAAAAAATTCAACACGACCTGCAGCTTTTGATACGTATGAAGTTTGTTCAGCAAGACTTGCAGTACCCCCGATGTGGAAGGTTCTCATCGTCAACTGAGTTCCTGGTTCACCAATAGATTGCGCAGCAATAACACCAATCGCAACACCATTTTCAACCAAATTACCCGTTGCTAAATCCATACCATAACATTGCGCACAAACACCACGTTTTGCTTGGCATGATAAAACTGAGCGAACTAAAGCTTGTGTAATATATGCATCTTTAATTGACGCAAGTTCAACTCGAGTGATCAATTGACCACGTTTAAGTAAAACTTCACCAGTTAAACCATCTTTTAAGTCTGCAACAAGCACACGACCATACAATCGTTTCAAGAGTGGAGCAATAATTTTACCTGATTCTTTCAAATCTTGTAAAAAGAAATGTCCCAATGTTCCACAATCATCCATAGTCACAACAACATCTTGAGCAACATCAACTAAACGACGTGTTAAATAACCAGAATTTGCAGTTTTTAACGCTGTATCGGCTTGACCTTTACGAGCACCGTGTGTTGAAATGAAATACTCAAACACGTTTAAACCGTTTTTAAAGTTACTTTTAACCGGAGTTTCAATAACTTCACCCGATGGTTTTGACATCAAACCTCTCATCGCAACAAGCTGTTTGATCTGTTCGCGAGTACCACGAGCTCCTGAATCAATTGACATAAAAATAGGGTTAAACCATTTAAATGATTTGTCCGCATTTTCAAATGCTTGATGATCATATTCTTCAAATTGTTGATACATTTCACGAGCAATTGCAGAACTTGTATGCTGCCAAATACTTACAACTTTATTTTCACGTTCACCATTGGTGATTGCACCACTGACAAACGAGTTTTCAATTTTTGCAATTTTCTTTTCAGCATCTACGATTGAAAGTTTTTTGCTTTTTGGTTCAATAAGTCCTTCCATTGGGAAAGAAATACCACCAAGAGTTGCATATTTAAAACCAAGTTCTTTAATTTTTTCTAAAAATTGCACCGTACGTTCAGCACCTGATTTGAAATACACATGCTCAACAACTTTTGCAACATCACTTTTACGAAGTAATTTATTTAGATATGAAAAATCTGCGCCATCCGGCATCACATCATACAATAATGCACGACCAACTGTTGTATCAACCAATTCACCTGTTTTTACACGAAGTTTAATGATTGCATGCAAATCAATTGCACCTGCTTCGTACGCAGCAATAACTTCTTTTTCATTTGAAAAAATAGTATTGTTACCACGAGCAAATTTACGCATTTTTGTCATGTAATGAAGACCAATAATCATTTCCTGTGACGGAAGTGAAATCGGATTACCGTTTGAAGGTGCAAGCAAGTTTTTTGTTGCAAGCACTAAACGTTCAGATTCTTTTTGGGCTTTGCAGCTTAATGGCAAGTGAACCGACATAGTATCACCATCAAAGTCCGCGTTAAACGCAGCACAAACGAGTGGATGAATTTTAATCGCTTTACCACTTACAAGAATTGGATAAAACGCTTGAATACCTAAACGGTGCAATGTTGGTGCGCGATTTAAAAGTACCACTTTGCCTTTTACCACTCGATCTAAAGCATCCCAAACATCCGTTGTTGCTTCTTCAACCATTTTTTTTGCAATACGCAAGTTTGATGCAATATTACAACGCAATAGTTCTGCATACACGTGAGATTTGAAAAGCTCAAGCGCCATAACTTTTGGAAGTCCACACTGATTCATTTTCAATTCAGGATCAACAACGATCACCGAACGAGCTGAATAATCAACACGTTTACCAAGTAAGTTTTGACGGAAACGACCTTGTTTACCACGAAGCATTTCGCTCAGCGATTTTAATGGGCGCTTATTTGAACCACGAACCGGTTGACCACGACGACCATTGTCAATCAATGAATCAACAGATTCTTGAAGCATTCTTTTTTCATTTTTAATGATGACATCAGGCGCTTCAATTTCAAGTAACCTTTGCAAACGTACGTTTCTGTTTAAAACGCGACGATAGAGTTCATTTAAATCTGAACTTGCAAAACGTCCACCCTCAATTGGAACTAACGGACGTAAATCTGGTGGCAACACCGGAAGCACATCCATCACCATCCATTCAGGACGAAGACCTGCACTTTTCAAAGCTGACAAAATTTTGATACGACGCATCATTTTATGTTTTGCAGCTACTGATGTTGATTGACTATACAAATCTTGCATGTACGTAATTTCTGCCGTCAAATCAAGTAACTGTAAAACTTCTTTAATCGCTTGCGCACCACTATCAGCTTTAAATTCAAAATCATCTGCATGATTTATTGTGTACTCATCATAATCATTTGCTGAAATGAGAGTTTTTCGTGGAAATGGTGAATTACCTTGGTGAATCACCATGTACGAATCAAAATAAATAACACGCTCTAAATCTTTGACTGAAAGATCTAAAATGAAACTTAAATAACTTGGAGTACCTTTTAAATACCAAATATGACAAACCGGTGAAACAAGCTGAATGTGTCCCATTCTTTCACGACGAACACGTGCTTGAATTACCTCAACGCCACATTTTTCACAAGTTACACCACGGTGCTTCATACGCTTGTATTTACCGCAGTTACATTCCCAATCTTTTACAGGACCAAAAATTCTTGCACAAAACAAACCATCTTTTTCTGGTTTTAATGTTCTGTAGTTAATGGTTTCAATTTTTTTAACTTCACCATATGACAAAGCATGAATTTTATCTGAAGATGCAAGACGTAATTTAATAGCATTAAATTGCGCTGGCTGAATATATTCTCTAAATCTCTGAAGTATTTGATTAACCACCTAATTCCTCCCTTCCAGCTTTAAATAGATCTACTTGTAAACCTAAACTTTGAAGTTCTTTTACCAAAACGTTAAACGATTCTGGAATTCCTGGATCTGGAATTTCATTACCACGAATAATAGTTTCGTACACTTTATGACGTCCAATAACATCATCAGATTTATACGTCAATAATTCTTGAAGTGTATATGCAGCACCATAAGCTTCAAGTGCCCATACTTCCATTTCACCAAATCTTTGACCACCAAAATTCGCTTTACCACCAAGAGGTTGTTGCGTAATAAGCGAGTATGGCCCAACAGAACGTGCGTGTAATTTATCTTCAACCATGTGATTCAATTTCATCATATAAATTGAACCAACTGTTACTGGTTGATCAAAATAAACACCAGTTCTACCATCTCGAATATTATACGTACCACCAAGTGACAATCCATATTCTGCCAAAAGCGGTTGAATTTCTGTTTCAAAATTCGCACCTTGGAAAATTGGTGTTTCAAAATGAACACCTTCTTTGCTAATTCTGCGAGCAAAATCAACAAGACCATTTTTTCCATGAGCAGCAATCACTTCTTGAATCACTTCTGAACCATAAATAGTATCAAGCGATTTTTTTACTGCATCATACGCATTTTGTTCAACAAGCGCTTGAAGATCTGCACCCATTTTTTTACCAGCAAATCCAAGAACGGTTTCCAAAATTTGTCCAACGTTCATACGAGAAGGAACACCGAGAGGATTTAACACAATGTCAACAGATTGACCATTGTCCATATACGGCATATCTTCACGAGGTAAAATGATTGACACAATCCCTTTGTTACCATGTCGTCCAGCCATTTTGTCACCAACTGAAATTGGTCGTTTTGACGCAATGTATATTTTGACAACTTTAATAACACCAGAAGGTAAATCATCACCTTTTTTGTAAAACGCAATTTTTTCTTCTGCCATACTTCTTAGTATGGTTAATTTCGTTTCAAATGCTGATTTAATTTTTTCAAAAACTTCCATCTTTGCAACATCTTTACATTTGAAAGTAAACAATGTTTCAACAGAAGCTTTTACAATTTTTGCACGATCAAAAGCATCATCAGATAAATAATCTTTTGAAACTTTACCAACAGGTTTTTGATCATGTAAAAGATCAGCTATTTTTAACGTTACTGATTTTGCTAAGGCTGTAATTTGTTTACTCAAACTACGCTCAAGTTTTTCAACTTTAACAGTTGCATCTTCTTTGTAACGTTTATCTTTTCGAGCACCACCGCGAGAAAAAATTTTAATATCACAAACAGTTCCTTCAATTCCAGGCGGTACCCGCAACGAAGTATCACGTACTTCACGCGATTTTTCTCCAAAAATTGCACGAAGCAATTTTTCTTCAGGAGAATATTGTACATCACCCTTTAAAGTAACTTTTCCAACTAAAATATCACCCGGAACAACACGAGAACCGATGTTTACAATTCCATATTCATCAAGCTGAGATAAAGCTTTTTCGCTTACGTTTGGAATATCTTTTGTAATTTCTTCAGGTCCAAGCTTTGTATCACGAGCTTCAACGGTAAATTCATCAATTGAAACTGATGTTAAAACATCATCAGAAACTAAACGTTGGCTGAGCGCAATAGCATCTTCAAAGTTATATCCACGCCATGGCATAAACGCAACAGTAAGGTTTACACCAAGTGCAAGTTCACCATTTGTTAATGCTGTACCATCCGTTAAATAATCACCTTTGCAAATTTTATCGCCAACAGCAACGATAGGACGTTGATGAATCCAAGTGCTATAACTTGAACGATGAAATTTTTTCAATCGATATGACTGAACACTTTTATCAACCCATGATTCTTCATCGACAAATTCATATTCATCAGATGCAATCACAATTTCATCACTTGAAACATAACGCACAACACCAGAACGTTCTGCAATAATTGCAGCACCAGAAGAACGAGCCACTTCTGACTCCATTCCTGTTCCAACAATTGGCGTTTGTGGTTTGATTAATGGTACCGCTTGACGTTGCATGTTTGCACCCATCAATGCACGGCTGGCATCATCATGCTCAACAAACGGAATCAATGCTGCAGCAACAGATACTAACTGTTGTGGCGACAAATCGATTGCATTAATTTGTTTTGGATCGACAACCATAAAGTTACCACCATGACGTGCAATAACTTTTCCATCAATCAAATGTTTACCAGTAGCATCTGCAGCATCAGCTTGTGCAATGTACAATGCTGATTCTTCAAATGCATCAAGGAACACAACATCATCTTGAATTTTGCCATTTTTAACTAAACGATATGAAGATTCAATGAAACCAAGTTCATTAACCATTGCATACGTTGCCAAAGATGAAATAAGACCAATTGTTTGACCCTCAGGTGTTTCAATCGGACAAATTCTTCCATAGTGAGAGTTATGAACATCGCGAACTTCATACGTTGCGCGATCTTTCATAACACCGCCGGGCCCGAGGGCTGAAAGACGACGTTTATGTGCTAACTCTGCTAATGGATTTGTCTGATCCATAAATTGTGACAATTGACTTGAACCAAAGAATTCACGAAGCACTGCACTTAACGGTTTAATATTTAAAAAATCTTGCGGCATTAAAGCATTATGAGCTTCTTGCATTCTAAAACGTTCTTTTGCAATTCGCTCAATACGAGATAATGCTGCATAAACTTGATTACCCAACAATTCACCCACAAGACGAACACGACGATTGCCCAAGTGATCAATATCATCAAGTTCACCAAGACCACGCTCACGTAAATCAATCAAATATTGAATTGTTGCAAAAATATCTTCCATCGTCAAAACAGTGACATCTTTTGAAATAGATAATCCCAATTTTGAATTCATTCGTACACGACCAACTTGCGCTAAATCATAGTAACTTCCTGAAAAGAATTGACGATCAAGACGTTCTTTAACTTCTGCAATCGAAGGAACATCTCCCGGCCAAACTTTTGCATGAATTTCATGCAATGCATCTTCACGAGATTTGCACGTATCATGCGATAAACTAATCGCAATTGTTGGTAAAAATGAATGACCGTGTGAATTAATCACATCAATCGTTAAATTTTTATGTTTTAATAATTCAAATAAAATTTCGTCGCTAAGTATTGCACCCTGTTCAACCAAAATTTCTCCAGTTGCAGAGTCAACGATATCAACACGCGCAGTTTTATTTAAAAGTAAAGAATTTGGAATAATTAAACGATCAATTGATAGTTTTTTTAATGCATCCAATGTTTCTTGAGTAATCTTGTTACCAATAAAATCATCTTCGATTCCAGAAGGCAACATATCTTTTACAATTTGAATATCAAGAACTGATTCATCCAATTTTTTATAAAACGAAATGCTATCAGTAAAAATAATGTCTGCGTCGTAAAATTTTGGCAAAATCTCTTCACGAGCAAATCCTAATGCTTGTAAAAAGGTTGAAACCAAAACTTTCTTTTTTTTATCAATACGAACATACAAACAATCATTGGTATCAAATTCAAAATCTAACCAAGATCCTCGCATTGGAATAATTCGTGCAAAAAAGTACGGTCGACCACGTAAGTCTTTTGTCTTTTTACTTTTTGAAAAGACAACACCAGATGATTTATGCAACTGGCTTACAACAACGCGATCAACACCATTGATAATAAAGGTACCATGACTACCAAGACGGTATTGACCTTTACGCTCATAAGAATCAACCATGACCGGAACATCTGCAAAATATACATCCTGTTCTTTAATGTCATGAATTGATTTATTTCCCTGTTCGTCAATATCCCAGGTAATCAATTGCACTTTGACTTTTAATGTAAATGCAAATGTTTTTTCACTATCACGGCAATCCTGAACAGAAAACGGAATACTAAGCACAACACGCGAATGGCATGTTTGACACACAATATAACGCTTTGTTTTTGAACTACCATCTAAACGCGAACAACCCATTTTCCCAGTTGTAGAATCTTTCCAGGTATAACGATTTGTTATCCCTGTTAAACTTCCACACGAACAAGCCCATGTCCCTAATTCATAACTGACATAGTCAAGCGAAATTTTTGGACCACATTCAATAGGAAAAATATCTCGAAAAGCTTTTTCTAAACCAAGATTTTTTCGTTCTTCTGGCAAAAAATCAAGTTGCACAAAATCATTAAATGATTCTGATTGCACCTCAATTAAATTTGGCACCGGAACAAGTGATTTATTTTTTCGAAATGTTTTTCGTAAAACAAAATTATCAACAGTCGAGCAAGATATCATGCTCCTCCTTATTGCAAAAATCGCACAACGTAACAGCCACTATCAATCGTACCACCACACCCAAAAACAGAATTTCTTACGCTAATTCTACTTTTGCGCCTGCAGCTTCAATTACTTCTTTTGCTTTTTTAGCGTCATCTTTTGATGCAGCTTCAAGAACAGTTGCCGGAGCACTTTCTACCAATTTTTTAGCTTCGCCAAGTCCTAATGTAGGAACGATTTGACGAACAGCTTTGATCACAGCAATTTTATCCGCACCAGTTTCTTTCAAAACTACTTTGAATTCTGATTTTTCTTGTGCAGGAGCTGCTGCTTCTGATTCAACTGCTGCAGAAGGAGCTGACATTGATGCTGCTGAAACACCAAATTTTACTTCTAACGCTTTTACTAATTCTGATAACTCTAAAACTGTCATAGTTTCGATAGAGCTGATGATTGAGTCAAAATTTTTTGACATTGATGTCTCCAAAAAAATTAAATAAATACTTAAACTTTAATTACTGTTCTGCTTGTACTGCTGTAGTAGCCCCTGATCGTTGCTCTTTTACTTGATTTATCACACAAGCAAATTGAACAATTGGAGCATTTAAAACACCAAGCAATTGTGCTAACAATACTTCTCTTGACGGAATTTTTGCTAATTTTGCAACACCAGCTTTATCAAAAAGCTGAGCTTCGCAACATCCTGCAATAATCTGCAATTCTTCATTTTTTTTCGCAAAATCGTATAAAACTTTTGCAACACCTGTAAAATCAGCTTTTGCAAAAACAACTGCAGTTTGACCCTTCATCTGTGCATTAAGATTTGCACACTCAGAAAAATTTGCAATTGCAAGCTTCATTAAACGATTTTTTGCAACCTTAAGCTCACCATCTTTTTTTGCTAAATTAAGACGTAATTCATGCAATTGCGCAACGGTCATTCCCTGACAATGCACAACAAATGAAGCTTCGTTTTGATCGAATTTTACGTTTAATTCTTGCACTAATTTTTCTTTTTGCTGTCGATTCATTCTTTTACCTTTTATGACAAATTATCAATATCGACATGTACACCAACTCCCATAGTGGACGAGACGGTGATTTTTCGAATAAATTTTCCTTTTGAAGATGATGGCTTTGAAGATCCAAGAACTTTCATAAATTCCATGAAGTTTTCATGCAATTTTTCAGCATCAAAAGAAACTTTACCAATACCAAAATGAACTAAACCGTACTTATCATTTTTGAAAAATGATCGACCCTTTTTTAATTCTTTTACAACTGTTGCAACATCATCGCTTACCGTGCCAAGCTTTTTATTTGGAAGTAACCCTTTAGGCCCAAGAACTTTTGCAAGTTTTCCAAGGCGAGGCATCAATTCTGGTGTAGAAACGGTATATTCAAAATCAATCCATCCACCAGTAATTTTTTCTACAAGATCATCAAACCCAACAAAATCTGCTCCCGCAGCACGCGCTTCATCAGCTTTTACGCCTTCAGCAAAAACAAGCACTCGAGTTTTTTTGCCATTACCATGAGGTAAGCTTACACTGCCTCGAACAACCTGTTCACCTTTTGATGCATCAATTCCTAAATTCACTGAAACATCAACAGATTCATCAAATTTTACAAACGCCAAATCTTTTACTTTTTTCAAAGCATCTTTTGCTGGCACTGTTGTAATTTTTAAAAGAGAACCTTTTAATTTTTCTTGAGCGTTGCGGTATTTTTTTCCGTGTTCAATCATGGTTCAAAATCCTTATTAATCGATCACATCAACACCCATACTGCGCGCTGATCCAGCAACAATTTTTGCTGCTTCGTCAACACTACGAGTATTAAGGTCTTGAAGTTTAATTTTTGCAATTTCTACCACATCACTCCACTTAATTTTACCAACTTTACTGTCGTTTGGACGAGCAGAACCTTTTTGAATGTTGATTTTTTTGCGGATCAATTCTGAAGTTGGAGCTGTTTTTAAAACAAAAGTAAATGTTCGGTCTTTAAATACTGTGATTTCAACCGGAACACTTTCACCTCTGCGATCAGCTGTTTTTGCATTGAATTGTTTGCAAAAATCCATGATATTGACACCATGTTGACCAAGCGCTGAACCAACCGGTGGCGCTGGAGTTGCAGAACCACCCTGAATGAGCAGTTTCAACCTCGATTTAACATTATCGTTCTTTTTTGACATACGTTACACCATCTTATGCATTATTTTTTAACTTGACCAAAACTTAATTCTACTGGAGTCATACGACCAAAAATACTAACCATGACCGTAACACGATCATTATCAGGATCAACTTTTTCAACCACTCCAACGAATCCTGAAAATGGACCATCTGTAATCGATACTTCACTGTCAACCACAAGGCTATCTTTATTACTTGTAAGCGTAACTCCACCTTTAACTTTTTCAAAGATCCGATCGACCTCTTTTGCAGATAAAGGAACTGGATTTTTACCGCCTAAAAAGCGAAGCACTCGAGGAACCTCAAGCACTAAATGCATAACCTCTGGAGACAGATCTGCCTCAAGAAGCATGTAGCCTGGAAACAACTGCTGATCTTCTTCTTCGTCTGAGCTAAAAACTTGCTTCATTTTCGCTGAAGGAAAATGAATACCACCAAATTTTTCACTAAACAAAGATTCTGCAATGCGGCGCTCAAGATCAGTTTTAATCTTAGCTTCATAACCCGCATATATTTGAACTACATACCAACGTTTCATATTTATTAAAACCTTACTGGCCACCCTATTAACGGCCGAACACTAAAGATTGAAAACCCTTTAAAGATGCCATATAGAAAACATAATTCACTAAACCTAAAAATATCGCGAATGCGACCATAGTTATCAAGACAACAACAACAGCCCCTAAAAACTCACTACGAGATGGCCAAACAACTTTAGTCAACTCGTACTTCACTTCCCAAAAAAAGGTACTCAAATTTTTCATGTTTTTTAAACCTTACAGACCATGCATTAATAATTTTATGGCAGGCCAGGAGGGACTCGAACCCCCAACCATCAGATTTGGAGTCTGCCGCTCTACCATTAGAGCTACTGACCTATTTTTTCAACGTACAGAATTTTTTACACCCATCGCTTCGCACTGATCAATTTTGGAGCCCGCGACCGGACTTGAACCGGTGACCTCTCCCTTACCAAGGAAGTGCTCTACCAACTGAGCTACGTGGGCGCAACATAATTCTGCAAATTACGCTCATTTATATGTTCAGTGTAAAGCAAAAAGCATAAAAAAACAACTACATTTTGTAGTTGCTTTATATGGAGCTGGCGACTGGACTTGAACCGGCAACCTACTGATTACAAATCAGTTGCTCTACCATTGAGCTACGCCAGCTCACAATCTTTTATTTCAACATTTTATGCAATTTTAAAAATTTTTCAAATTTAATTCAAAAAATCATTAATTATTAAATCTTGTCTGTTTTCGTTTATAGCTTCGATCAGACAGTCTTCATTTTTTATTTTCAAAAACTACGCTTTCAATAATTACACCTTTAACAGCATAGTCAAATGAAGCTGTATAAACAACGAAAACTGGAGCGGGAAACGGGACTCGAACCCGCAACCTACAGCTTGGAAGGCTGTCGCTCTAGCCAGTTGAGCTATTCCCGCACATAAAATTCATTTCAAAGTTAAAGCATTCTTTTAAATTTACTCTTTTTTCAATCTATTTATTTTACGCCAAAAGCGTTTAATAAAAAACAGTCATTTCAAAGAGAATGGCTTGTTCATTTCATTATTCAATAAAAATGAACAACAAGCTGCCTTTTCCATTGTTATTTTTACTATGACCCTTTGGGTCTTAATATTTCGTGACAAAGTCACGCAATAAAAAACAGTCATTTCAAAGAGAATGGCCTGCCATTCATTTTCTGTGAAAATGAATGGTGACGAGAGAAGGATTCGAACCTTCGAAGGCGGAGCCAACGGATTTACAGTCCGTCCCCTTTGACCGCTCGGGAATCTCGCCACATAATTTTATTTTCTGGAAATTACAAAGAATACTGAATACTATTTTTATTTTACTGGGATCTTCAAACTTTGCAACTACTAATTTATGATTTGCAGCATCTGGTTTGCTTCTTTGACTCTAAAATTTGCTTAACTTCAGGAATACACGAACTGCATCCAGTACCTACACCTAAACGCTCAGATAATGCTTCAAAAGTATCATCTCCATCGTCAATTGCTTGTTCTATTTCAGAGCGCATGACGCCCATACAGATACAAACCAAATGATCAATTGCTGTATTTTTTCGCAGTTGCTTACAGCAATTTTCACTATTCTTTTTATCACAACTCATACAAAATTTTCCATAAAATTATTGCTACTTACTATAAAATTTCAATTTGTCGACGTTGCTGATCAATTGATGAAATTTTCAACTGATATACTTTTTGTTCAAGCAATGGCAATATAACTTCAGGCCATTCAATAAATATCAAGCTGTTTGACTGATCTAAATATTCAAAAAATCCAGCTTGTTCAAATTCTATAGCATTTTTTAAACGATACAAATCAAAGTGAAATATAGTACGACCATCATCCGCAACATATTTATTTACATAGGTAAAAGTTGGACTAATAACTGAATCATATACCCCAAGCTGACGAAGTATTGCAGAAGTAAGTGTTGTTTTTCCAGCACCCAAAGACCCCGAAAGAGTAACAATTGAACATTCTTTTAAATCTTGCAATAATTGCTTTGCAACAACATCAACTTCAGATAACGAATATTGAACAATCTTCATATTTTATCAATTTTTTTCATGATCTGACGATCAGCTTTACTCATTTTACTGTTTTCACGAATTCGCACCTGCTCAGAATACTCATTTTTAAACTGTTCAGCAACCAAATTGCGACTATTCTGTTCTATTAATTGATCCAAATCAAAGTCAATCACGCCATCATCTTTTTTCATTTTGTGCAGCGTTTTGCTCACTTTTTGCTCAACAATTTCTTCCCGAGACATAACAGATTTAAAAACTTTATAAAAATCTTGAGAGCTAATCGAAACAACATCTAAATTTGACGCATGATTGCGAATTTGTCGGTCAGAGGTTACCAATAAGACATCCTGCCCAACGTTACAATCAATCCAAATTTTAAGCACATCGTCAGCAGTTTTTTCATGCCCTGCATACACGACCTCAACTCCACCACAAACTTCACGCGTTTGATAAAAAAAGGGCCCCGCATCAAAAACTAAAATGATTTTATTGCCACGAAGCTTCATGTAGCTTTGAAAAGTGACTATCCATAACTGAATAACTCGATCATCCACAAATTTATGTGCCGAAATTGATTTAATAAAATTATAGGCATCAATCAAAATAATCATATCCCTACCCCCACCATACTTTTGAATTCAAAATTGTAATTTTTATAAATTTTAAAATTTTCATGTAAACATTTTTGTATCAGCATAGCATTGCTAATGCGCACTTCACAACTTTTAAAAAAATAACCTATTTCCATGTCAAAAATCTTACAAATTTTTTACCCAAAAGCCTTACTTTTTGCCTACAAATAAGGTATTCTACAAGAAGGTAAGCCTCTTGAGCGGACGGCTTAAAATCCGTCATTTATAAGCCGAGCTTCGAAGACAAAGAAATTAAAGACTAAAAACAAGAGGTTTTATGAAAAAAGTACTTATACTATGTTCCTTTATTGCTTCAATATCGGACCTACAATCAGCGTATGATAATAGTGATGATGATTCTCTTAATGAATCATTTGATTCATTATTTTTAGGCGCCCTAAACGCTGCGCCTTTTCATCATGTATCAACAATACCTGCCCGAATACCTACCCCACAATCAGCGTTTGGTAATGATGATTATCTTCCAAATACATCAACTTTAAGCGATCAAGAAATTGATCCTTTTCTATCTGTATCAAAAATATTTACCTTACAAACAATGCTTGCTAGTGATAGCGATTCTCATCCTGATGATAAAAAAATCTTACAGCCGGCTAAAGAACAAGCACAATTTAAAAATTGACAAAATTAATTAGTTAATATGACCGATAAAGAATTAAGGCTACGTTTTTAAAGCGTAGCCTATTTTTTTAACTTACCAGCACAAAAAACTTGTTCTCTTTTCAAACTCAACGTAAGATAGTTGAAAAGAATTAAAAAACGTAAAGAAAACGTAAACAGTATGTCACAACTTATTCATTTAAAACAAAGAATTAAAGCGATTGGTGCAATCCGAAAAATTGCTCAAACGATGCGTTTAATTTCAATGTCATCTCACTCGAAACTTAAAAAGCAATCTGAATCAATGCAACGTTTTCGCAACGAAGTTAAACCTCTTTTGTGCGCACTCACAACAGACACACAAAAAACAGTTCACGATCATGCACCAAAGTTTAAAACGCTGTATATTTTATTTTCTGCAGAAAAAGGCTTGTGTGGAACATTCAATTCAACAATGTATGCCTACTTTCATCGCCATTTAACAACACAACACTTAGAAAATAGCCATGTGATTAGTGTTGGGAAAAAAACATCCTGGTACCTTGCTCAACGTAACATTCAACCAATTTTAGAATTTGATAAGGCAATGCCCAATAATTTGGAAAAAATTGCTCAAGATTTATATGAAAAAATAATTCACTTGCATAAACATTATGAATCGGTTGTTTGCCTTTCAAGTTATCCAAAAACTTTTTTCATCCAAGAACCACAAAGTATAACCATCATTCCAATTCAACAAGATCCATGCGAAATTCGCTCTGAGGTAACACTTGAAGACTATGAATGGGTTCAAGATCGAAAAGACGTAACTCGCTCTATGTTTCGCATTTTACTCAAGACAAACATTTTGCTTATTTTAACGAACTCTATGCTTTCAGAACAATCAGCTCGATTTTTATCAATGGACAACGCAACACAAAGCGCAGAAAATTTACTCAAAGAAATGAAGCTTGCGTTTAATAAATTGCGTCAAGCAAAAATTACCCGCGAGCTTATAGAACTTGTTTCAAGTTGGTAAAAATTTTTAACTAACTTGGATTTTGAGATTTTGTTTCTTGATTGTGCAATTGAGCAATATCACTATCTTTCAAATCTGTAGTTCTACGTAATGGAAGAGCATCATTTAAAAGATCAGTTGAATAAGCTTTTGTAATCGTTAAACAACCTGTTGCAATATTAAGATCAGAAATTGCTGTATGAAGATCACGAAAACTTGACAATCGTTCTTCTTCAACGCTTTCAACTCGAGGAATACTACTTAATGGTTCTGTTCGAACTTCAGAATCTCTCAAAGAACCGCTTGCTTGCACTATGTTCACACTTAAAACAGCTCCCCAAAATATCATTATTTTTTTCACAAACAATCCTTTACTTTAAAATAAAAAAGATCAATTTAAAATTATTTTTGCACCCAAAAGTCGTAACTTTTCATCCAAGGTTTCATAACCACGTTTCCAATGATGCACACCATCAAAAACTCTTGTTTGTCCTTGCGCTGCAAGCCCAAGCAAAGCTAGCGCACAAGCCGCACGAATATCTGTTGCTTTAACATCAGTTCCATACAGTTGACATGACACTCCTTGCATGCTTGCAAAATGTCCTGTTGCCTGAATTTTTGCACCCATTTTATTCATTTCCGGCACATGCAAGAAACGATTTTCAAATACTGTTTCAACAACATTACAATTTCCCGTTGCAACCGTTTGCGCTGCCATCATAAGTGCTTGCATGTCAGTTGGAAATCCCGGAAAAGGTCCAGTTTTAAATGATACTGCTTGCGGATTTTGCGATGCAATGAAACGAACACCCTTACCATTTTTTCCAACGATAATTTGATGTCCCATTTCTTCAAGCTTCATTAAAAAAAGTTCTAAATTAAAAACATCAGCATCGGGAATATAAATGTCACCCTTTGTAATTGCACCTGCAATCAAAATTGATGCTGCCTCTAAACGATCAAAAATAATTTCATGATCAACTGGTTGTAATGCTTGCACACCGCGAATACGAATCATTGCTGGAGGCATCACATCAACCTGTGCTCCCATTTTTTGCAAAACTGAAATTAAATCAAGCACTTCAGGTTCAAGTGCTGCATTCACAATGCATGATTCACCAGGCGTAAGCACTAAAGCCATCAATAAATTTTCAGTTGCACCAACACTTGGATAATCTAAAACCAAACGCTGTGGTTGCAAATTTTGTGCGACACCGTACAAATATTCTTGATCTTGATACGACTGTGCACCTAATTTTTTAAAATTTTTAATATGATAATCAACAGGACGCGCACCAATTGCATCACCACCAGGCATTGCAATTTTGACATCTTTAAATTGCGCTAAAAGTGGTCCAAAAATTAAAAGCGATGCTCGAAATTTTTTAACAGCTTGCTGATCCAATGATTCATAACGCAAACTTGTTGTATCAATTTCTGCAATGTTTTTTTCTACATCAAATTGAACGTTTACACCTAAAGATTCAAGAATTTTTATCATGTCATACACATCTGCAATTGCCGGAACATTACGCAAAACCGATTTGCCTCGGGTTAATAACAATGATGCCATAATAACCAAAACTGCATTTTTTGCGCCCGACAAAGAAACTTGTCCCATCAAAGGCTGTGATTTTTCAACTAAAATATATCCTGATGACACCTGATGACCTTTCACAATCCCGTCATCTCCGCAAGAGCAGAGATCCAGACAAGAAAATTTTTCAAATATTGCAATTATAACCTTAAAAATAAAAATTTCACGACTTGATTTTTTTTATTTTTTTTAGATCCTTGCAAAAAAAAATAACCACTTTTATTCTAAAACAATATTCAAATATTTGATTTATAAAAACCGAGAGTCACTTTATGAAAAAACTTTTATTAACAATACTTTTTATGATTTTTATGCAACCATCAACATTCGCTTCTTCTCAAAATTCACGCGGAGATATTCATATCATCACTGGATCTATGTGCTCAGGAAAATCTGAAGAAACTATCAGGCTACTCCATAAATTATCACGTGCAAAAAAAGATGTTTTAGCAGTCAAACCTGGCATCGACAATCGAAAATTACACCTTCAAGATGATATTGATCCTACCAAAGTACTTTCTTCTCGAGCTGGAACATCAATCCAATGCATTCCTGTAACAAATGTTGAAATGCTTGAAGAAATAGTTGAACAAAAAAATCCATCACATATTGCAATCGACGAAGTTCATTTTTTCACTCCAGAAAAAGAACAATTTATTACTTTAATCCTTGCGTTAGCTAAATCTGGAAAAAAAATTATTCTTTCTGGTCTTGATTTAAATTTTCGTGGTGAACCATTTGGACCAATGCCAGAACTTTTAGCACATGCAGATTCTATAACAAAATTGACTGCCAACTGCGCAGCATGTCATGATGATACTTATTGCATCACGCAACGACTTATTGATGGAAAACCAGCTCGATACAATGACCCTTTAATCATGGTTGGCGATTCACAGTACGAACCACGCTGCAGAAATTGTCATGAATGTCCAAAAGAATAAAAATTTGTTAAATTATTCTTTATTTTATCATCATCTCGTCATCCCGGCCACCAAGCCGGGATCCAGACAATAAATAACGAGTTATTCCGATGTCAAAAAAACAAAATTATTTTGAATGTATTCAATGTTCGTATCAAGCAATAAAATGGGTTGGATGCTGTCCTGAATGCAAGGCATGGAACAGCTTAGATGAAATAACAACAACCAAAAACACCCGTAAAAATGTTACAGCTGCCGTACAACCTGATAAACATTTACACAAATTATCAGAAATTGCATTTGAAGATCAAAAACGAATTACAAGTTCTTGTGGTGAATGGGACCGTGTTGCTGGCAGCGGCATTGTTCCAGGATCGTTTATTTTAGTTTCTGGCGATCCGGGCATTGGAAAATCAACACTTCTTTTACAAATTTGCACTCAACTGAGTGAACAACACAGCATTATTTATTTTTCATCTGAAGAATCACTATCACAAGTCAAACTTCGATTTGCTCGTATTTCAAAAACCGCACCGGATGGACTGCTTTTTTCAGATCAGTGCAGTTTGCAATCAATCATTGAAATTTGTAAACAAAAAAAACCAACACTCATCGTTATTGATTCGATTCAAAATATTATCAACGATGAAACTGATGCTTTACCAGGCACCATTTCACAGCTTAAAGAATCTGCTTTTCGTTTAATGCGACTTGCAAAAGAAAACAACATTGCCATCATTGCAACCGGACATATCACCAAAGAAGGCACGATTGCAGGACCAAAATTGCTTGAACACATGGTAGATGCTGTTTTTTACCTTCAAAAAGAAGATCAATGGCAAACAAGAACTTTACGATCTATTAAAAATCGTTTCGGTTCAATTAATGAAATTGGATTTTTTCACATGAAAGGTGACGGACTCCAGGAAGTTGCAAACATCAACCAACATTTACTCGAACAAACCAAGCATGCTCCCGGTTCAACACTTGTCAGCTCTCTTGAAGGCACACGGCCTATATTTTTAGAACTTCAAGCTCTTACGGTGCCCGTTAAATTTGGAATTCCACAACGAATTATCACGGGCATTGATCACAAACATGTCAGCTTGATTGCAGCAATTTTAGAAAAATATTTGCACATTCCACTTTCAAAACATGATATTTTTTTCAAAATCAGTGGCGGCATGAAAACGAAGGATCAAACCTGTGATTTAGGTATTGCACTTGCTCTGCTTTCAAGTTACTTTCAACAACCTTTACCTGCAAAAACGATTGCTTTAGCAGAACTCAGTTTAACTGGCCAAGTTAAACCGATTTACAACATCGACATTCACGCAAAAGAATGCAAAACGTTTGGATTTTCAAGCATGATCATTGCCAAAGATCAAGTGCTAACCAAACAAGAAACTCCAACACTTAAACGTTTAACAACGGTGCACGAACTGTTACTTTTTTTTCCTGAATCTTTACAAGAAACAAATAATTGATTTTCACAAAATTTTAATTTTTAACAATCCCTATTCAACGCAATGTTACATAAGCAAATTGCAATTTGAGTTAATGTAAACATGGTCAGATTTGAACAAATTTCATATTTTTGCATAATTTTTTGCATGCTGGCTTTTATGATTTTCTTGACAAAATGACTATGAAAAAAGTTATGTTCATTTTTAAAAATAGGGAATAAAAAATGAAAAATTCTATTATTTTAATATTTTTAATATTAAGCACCTTACAGCTTGAAGCAACAGGTACTATCATCCTTCTTCATGGTACTGGATCAGCTGGCAAATCGTCGATTAGCAAAATTTTACAAAAAAAATTATTTGATGCTGTTGCCGTATCTGTGGATGATTTTTTATGGCCCGTTTTACTGCAAAACAGTCTTGAAAAAAGATATACAAAAAAAGAAATGACCAAACAAGAACAAGAACAAATAGTCATGAATAATATTGCAAAATTATCCATAAACAATGACCAAATGAAAACTCTTTTACAAAAACTCTATCAACATGCAAAAAATGTAAGCAATCATCATGCATATGTCATTTTGGATACCGTTTTTCTTCGATACCAAGATTATCAATGGTTTTGCAATGCGACTCAAGATATTTCTGTTATCTCAGTGCTTGTATACTGTTCACCAATCAACTTGGCGCAACATGTCATGAAACGTAACTCAGGATCAAACATAAAAGAACAACGAAACATTACTTCACACCTTAAAAATTTTACAAAACTGTATAAAAAAAGCACTGACGATACAAGAACTATTGATACTTTAACAGAAAAAAATATTCAAAAAACTTTAAGCATCATTCAAACTTATTTGTTTAAAATAGGCACAAGAAAATCTAAAATCAAAGAACAAATTACAAAATTACAAGATCAATATTTTACTAATTTTTTTAGAAAAGAACATCAAGTTGAAATTAAATATGAATTTCCTTATGACATGATGGTCAATACAGGAGAATTATCGTCAATACAATGCGCTGACATGATTTATAAAAAATTGACAAACAACGTATAATCGATTACTGTTGTTTTCAGTTGTCTTTAAAAAACCTTCAAAGAAGGAAGCCTGGTATCATGAAAACCTCTGTTTCAAATAACTAACAAACTTATAAAACTTGATTTCCGTTCAAAATCAGAAATGACACAAAAATTTTATTGTTAGTTTTCTTAATTTCATAAAAAAACATATAATTTTTTCATATTTTTTGCGTAATTTTTATATTTGAATATTTGCATGCATAATGCACATTTAATTATAAATTTTTGCAAAAAACAAAGGATATCCTGATGGATAAAAAACTTTTAATTTCAATTAAAGATGTCTCAAAAACATATCAAGGCACACCAACAATTCAAGCACTCAAAAATATAAATCTTGATATTTATGAAGGTGAAATTTTAGGACTTTTAGGTGTGAATGGTGCTGGAAAAACAACACTATCATCAATCATTGCAACATTGCATCCGGCAACAACTGGCAGCATTTTGTACAACGGTACTTCAATTTATAAAGACGTGATTTCATTTCGTCGCATCATCGGATTTTGCCCACAAAAACCAAACATTGATTCTATGCTGACCATCAAAGAAAATCTCATGTTTGCTGGCCGTTATTTTAATATGCCACATGATCAAATTGAACAGCGCAGCAATGAACTTATGCAAAAGTTTCAATTAACCAAATATGCAAATAGCAAAGGCGCTGTCCTTTCTGGTGGTTACAAACAACGATTTTTACTTGCGCGAACTTTAATGCATCAACCGAAACTTATTATTTTAGACGAACCAACCGTTGCTCTTGATCCACACATTCGCAAAAATTTATGGGATGTAATCAAAATGCTTAAATCTGAAGGTGTAACGGTTATTCTTACAACACATTACCTGGAAGAAGCTGAAGTTTTATCAGATCGTGTCTGCATTTTAGATAACGGTACGGTAAAACTGATTGATACTCCAGAAAATTTAAAACGCAATTTTAAAGAAGCAAATCTTGAAGATGTCTTTTTAAAATTAATGAAAGTAGATGAAGAAGAGGTAGCTGATGTTTATTAATCTTTTAGAATTTCAAATTTTTTGGCAATTGATGATTCGAAGTTTTATTGTGTATCGGCCATTCTTAAAAGACAAAATAATTAATACCGTTGTTTGGTCATCATTAAACGTTATAGTTGTTGGACATATCATGCCAACAGTTGGTTTGCATAATTTTGGACCATTTATGCTTATTGCAACAGTTGGATCTAATGGTTTTCTTGCTGCATGCAATCAAATTCCTGGATTCATTTCAGAAATTACCGGTGAAGCCAGTAACTTACAATACGAACTAACGTTACCAATTCGACAATCTTTTATATTTGCAAAATATGCACTTGAATATGCTTATCAAGGATTTATTTCCACTATTTTAGTGTTACCGATCGGTATGATTTTACTATGGAATCAGTTTAGCTTTGAACATTTCCATTTTTTTAAATTTCATTTCATGTTAATGCTGATCTGTTTATTTTCAGGGTTTTTTACTTTATGGATGAGCAGTTTTACAAAAGACAATTTTCATGGCCTTGAAAATTTATGGCTACGAATTATTTTTCCACTTTGGTTTTTAGGTGGATTTCAATTTTCTTGGAAAGGATTGTATTCTATTGCTCCAGTTTTTGCATACATAAATTTATTAAATCCTTTAATTTATGCACTTGAAGGAGCTCGTGCATCAGCGCTTGATCCTGCACTTTCACTGCCCTACTGGAATTGCGTTTTAGCACTTATTACATTCACCATTATTTTTGGTTACTGGGGAATGTATAATTTAAAACAACGCATGGATTGCTTGTAAAAATAAGAATTAAAAAAAGCCTCGAAATAAATCGAGGCTTTTTTTAATTTTATTCCGCTGAAAGTCTTTTTCTTTCATTGGCATAATAATTCATTTTTGAAACTCTTTTCCAAGAATTTTTTGTAGCACAACATGCGCGAGCTGCATCTTCTAATGATACTCTATCTCTCATGTCATAATTTGAATAACCATACACAGTGCGATGAGAAGAAAGCAAATTAAACTGCGTTTGTTGCAATTCTTCACAACTCAATCTTTGATTTGTTTCCGTTTGTACTTGCTCAAGCCAGCTTACTACCACATCGTTGTTACTACCGACACAATTTGAAACAATAAGCAAGATCAAAGCAAACATAAAATGTTTCATAATAAACCACACTTTAATTCAAATTTTTTGTTAAAAAAAATTATTTACAAATTTACTTTGAAGTGTTTGTTTTTGCTAACGGATCATAAATTTCTCGACGTTGTTCTCGTGCTTCTTTTTTATCATGCTTAGCAGTTTCGTTTCGAAAATTATCATAATCACGAGCATGAGTAAATTTTCGCACTTGTAGATGTCTATTTTTTCCAGCATACAAAGAAGATAAGCCAAAACCTAACACCATTAAAAATGATATCAAAAATTTATTCATAAAAAAAATCCCTCTAAAATAATGTTTTTCAATATTGCATCTTACATTTTGTATCTAAAAATAATGATTAATTCAAGCATTTTAATCAAAATGACATAAAAATATTTAAAAAGCATTGCATTTTAAGCTTTTAAAATTTTACACTTTAAAAAAGGAGAGTGTAATGATGCGACGTTATTGGGTTTGCAACGCAGCTCAAGAACATGTCCACATTGTACGCGATAAAGGCTACACACAAATTAATATGGGACCTCGCGAGCCACTTGAAAAAATGAATGTTGGTGACTGGATTTTATACTATTCACCAACAAATTTATTTGAAGACATGACACCAAATTGCGAACAATTCACCGGCATTTCAAGTGTCAATGACACACGAATTTATCCCCAAGGCAATGCACATCCAGATCATTGGCGACGTAACGTTGATTTTTACAACTGTATACCACACAGCCCGCAAGATTTTGTAGGTAAAGTTTCATTTTTACCACAAAATAAAGATTGGCGAAAAATTTTAAAAAAAACTGTTTTTGAAATTTCAAAAGAAGATTTTATTTTTATTGCACAAACTATCGCATCGCCTGATGATTCTAAAGTTTTATTGTATTAATCCAGCATTCATTACAATGTAAATTCCGGTCGTAACCAATAAAACAGTAACAATCCACAACGCTACAGAAAATTTTTTATCATGTAACTGTACAAACATACTGCGCAATAAAGCACGCATCGTTACTTGCATTGTTGTTGTAAATATTACAAATAAAACAAATAGAATATCTTTAAAAGATATTGCAACATCAGAAAATATACCCATTACTTTTAAAGCTAAAAAAAGATATATCGGAGCAAACAGATAAGCAACTGTCAAACCAATTGCATACATACGCAACAATGGTTGATATAATTTTTGAAATGACAGCTTTGTAAAAATCATAAGAACGCAAATGTATCCAAAAAATCCTGCTATCACTGCCCACATAACAAATGCACCATAGGTCATTGATGTATACAAATTTAATGTAGATTGAATATCCATGATCATAAAATACTCCTTTTTAAATTATATAATTTACGCCCCATAAAAACCCCCAACACAAAAGTGTTATAGCCATAATACTCCAACCATATCGATTTGAAATATGATCATCATGCCACGCATCCAACATTTCACCGACATAATGTGAAGCAAAAAGACCACTCAAAAGTACGGTTAAAAAACAAAATTTTTGATACAAAATTACAAATTCATCAGACATCATATTTAAACTTGCAATAAAATGTTGCTGTGTTGCAAAAAAACGTGAAATCATGACATCGGTTAAAATAAATTGGTACAATGAAATAAGCAACGTTGCAACAAAAGCACCCATCAAAAAACTACGACCTAACGCGATTGCTAAATCTTTGCGTACATCAAGAACATCATATTTATGCACAATTAAGAAAAAAATGTAGGAAGCTGCAAAACTCATACAAAACCATAAAAATGAAACTTTTAAAATCATTAGTGGATTGAATATTAACATTTGAATAAGCGTCAACCACCACCGAACAATTCGAAACATAAATGTACCTACGATCATGATTTTACCTTTTTTCCTTCTTTGACGGATTTTTCATAACCACGTATACTTAAAATATAAAGCTATCTAACTTCTCTTTTTTATACAAAGGTTCTTGATAATACCATGAAATTAAGCAAATTTTTAGCCAATGCAGGATACTGCTCACGCCGTAAAGCAACAGAATTGATTAAAGCTGGAGCTGTTAAAGTCAAAGGTATTGTCATTTTAGAACCTTTTTATGAGCTTAATGATGACGATAGCGTGAAAGTAAACAATAAATTAATCGCTCAACAAAAAAAATTATATTTTTTATTCAATAAACCAAAAGATGTGATCTGCACACTTTCAGACACTCAAGATCGTCAAACTGTTGCACATTTTTTTTCAAACATTAAAGAACGTTTATACCCTATCGGCAGACTTGATCGAAACACAACAGGCGTTCTTTTAATGACTAATGATGGTGAATTAACGCAAAAACTATCTCACCCAAAATTTAAAATTGCAAAAACGTATCAGGTGACATTGCACAAAGATGTTAGTGAAGAAGCTTTAGAGCGTTTACTTTCAGGCATTACTTTAGAAGATGGCTTAATGAAAGTTGATAGCGCTGTGTATGCATCACCACGATCAAAACATGTTTTAATCGTTACTATTCATAGTGGTAAAAAGCATGTGATTAAACGATTGTTTAAAGAACTTCGATATTTTGTAGAAAAATTAGATCGTGTTAATTTTGCAGGACTCAATAAAAAAGGTTTATCACTCGGCCACTATCGCGAGCTTACTGAAAAAGAAATTCAAACTTTACAAAAAATGTAAAAAAAATCCCGACAAATTGTCGGGATTTTTTTACATTTTTAATTATTATTTTTCTTGTCGCACATCAAAAATAATTTCATCACGTAAGAAATATAATCCATACAAGTTACAAACTAACAACAGTACACCGACCAATGACATAACTGCTGCACATTGACTTTGTGTACCTAAAAATGAAAACAGTAAAAATGAAAGCGTTGCAAAAAGTATGTAAATTTTTGCCCCATATTTTGGTGATAAAATTGTTGCTGCACGACGCCCTGCTGCAAAAAATGCAATCATGGTTGTATAACCAAGTAAGAAAATAAACAATGGCCAAATAATGTTAACGTATGGAAAATACTCTGAAAGCGTTTGTGAAATTAAAAACACTGGATTAACATCTTGATACCACAAACCAGAAATTAAAACTAAAAGCATGCTCATCGTACAAACAACAAAAGAATCAAGAAAAATATCAATCACACCAAGCGATGCTTGTTTTGAAGGTATTGATTCTCGAGTCTCTGCATGCATTGTTGAAGCATAACCAACACCAATGTCACCAGTATAACATGCGCGACGCACACCATGCGACATTGCAAACATCATCGTGCTACCCACAAAAGCACCCATCGCTGCATGCGGTGTAAATGCATGAACAAACACTGAATAAAAAATTCCTGGAATCATATGCAGATTTTTGAATATGACATAAAAACCCATGCCCAAATAAGCTGCAAGAAAAACTGGAATTACAATAGAACAGATTTTTCCCACAATTTTTACGCCACCTTTACCAACACCGACAACTAAAAACAGCAATGCTGGAATAACTAAAAATGGATTTAAATTCCAACCATCAGAAATGCTGTACGTTACAACACGAAAAATATAAATTTCAACACCATACAAACACATTAAAAACGATGCAAATACAGACCAAAACCAACCACCAGGAACATGTTTTAAAAAGATCATTGGTCCGCCAGTATAGCTATTTTCATTATTTTGCACACGAAATTTTACGCCTAAATAAATTTCACCATATTTTACCAACATTCCAAAAAGAGCGGCAACCCACATCCAAAAGACAGCACCCGGTCCACCAATTTGAATCGACATGCAAACACTGACTAAATTACCAACACCAATTGCACCACCCACTGATGCAAAAAATGCATGAATCGGCGCAACACCACGTACAGTGGTATCATCTTTTTGTTGTGCAAAGCCATAAAAAATTTTAAGAATATGTCGAAATTGTCGAATTTGAAAAAATCGAGATTTTAAAGAAAGATAGAACCCAACAATTAAAAGAGATGGAACTCCAACATACATCCAAAACAGTTCATCAACTGCATCCATATAATAAAAAACTTGTTCAATCATTTCTAACCTAAATTTATGAAATTATTTGCTGCATAGCTTGTTTTTTCTTTTGCAGCTTACAACAAGACAGTATAATCACAAACCATTGTTTTGCCAAAGAAAAGGCCAAATCAGTTTGATCTGATGCGCGCTCTTTTGCAAAATTCATCTCCCAAATCATCGTTACAAAATTTTTCCAATTTTCAAACGTTTCATCAGACATTTTTAAATCAACAAAACATTGCTGCAAATCTGATCCTTGCATCTCAAGACCATATTTATGCATGACGAGTTCAAAAGTTTTATAAACCCCATGAATATCTTTTTTCTTACAAAAATTTAAAAATTGCATACGAATTTTAAATGTTTCAAAGAAAAAAAGATCTTTAAAATAACGTCGAAAAATAATAATTGTCATAAAAAAAACAATAAGCGCAATTAAAAATTGTATTAACCATAAAAGCATTTTTGAAGTGACTGATCCTGATACCATTGCAAAATTTAGCCAAACTGAAAATTGATCTTGTAAAGTTTTTTCAACCTCTTTTTTATCTAACGATGCGCTTTCTTTTTTTTCTGAATTTTCAGATTGTTGTTGTATTAATTCTTTTTTTAAAGCATCACTGATCACTAACTCAACAGGTTTTGATTGCAAGATTTTATAATGATGAGATTTCAAATCAAAGTACACAAATTGTTGTTCAGGAATTGAAAAAATATCTGTATACTCTGCTTGCACAATCCATTCAAACTCTTTTTTTAATTTTCCATTTTTTTCACGAGTAACTGAACTATTACCTTCGTAATAGTGCAATCCTTTTGGCATTTCCAAAAGTGGAGCTTTTACAATCTCTAAATTTCCATCACCAATCACCGTCATTTTTGCAACAAGCCCTTCACCAATCGCTCCTTTATTCGATGACAATGCAAATTCAACACGATCAAACTGACCAATTGCGGTAACATTTTTAAATTCTTCAGATTCTGGCAATGATTGAACTTCAATCGAACGTGGCTGCGAATGTACAACATTACTACCACCAAGCACTAAAGAAAACATTGATGCAAAATGATGCGATCTTTGTGGAGCAAATGATGCTTGAAAGGATGGTATCACCCAAGTTCCAATTTTTTCAGGATATAGTTCCATTAAAAAATCTTGGCTTTCATATTTTTGATTCCCAATTTTAAATTCACCAGACTGAGCCTCTTGCGATACAAAACCACGATGAATATTTTGCATTGGTACTTCCGTTATTTTCAAATCTTGAAATGATTCTTGAAAACCAAACCGCAATAACACCGTAACTTTTTGACCAACAAACACTAATCGCTGATCAACATCAATCTGTAAAACAAATGGTTGCGCATTCGTATGCTGTGAAATTTCTACAGTATCGCCAACGGTCACTTTAAATTTATCAGAAACATGTACGTTTCCCTGCTTATCAGTTAAACACAATGCAGGATAATCAAATTTTCCTTTTTTTTGTGGCGTTACAACATAGGTCAACGTTTTGATTTGTGTCACTTGACCATTTATTGAAGTTATAGCCTGATTATTACCGTACAAAGTAACAGCAAAATCATCCCATGCATCAAAACCATCAGGTTGTCCATCACTGTCAATATTTTGTGCAACAACTTGAACTAAAAAAGGAACCCCCACTTCAACTTGAGTTACTTTATTTTGTTGCAAATCGGTAATTTGCAATGATAATTTCGCTGAAGATTGTATATTTAAAAATGAAAATAAAAACAAAAAATAAAGAAAAATATTACCAGTTTTTTTGACCATGTTTTTGTGCTCCTTGTTTTGTTACATTCATTTGTAACAATTTTTTTTGAATGTTTTTTTCATAATCATCTAATTTTTCTAAAAGCATCGCGCTACGTTTTTCTAATCGATCATCATCACTTGGATTATTCATCATTTCTTGGGCATAAGCATCATTTAATTCTACTTTTTCTTCTTTACCATCATCATTTGAATTAGTAGACTTACTTTGTGTTGATTTTTCTGAGGATTTTTCATGTTTATCATTGGCTTCTTTTTGCTTTTGCCCATTTTTTTGTTCTTTAGCCTCTTGTTTTTTGGACTTTTTCAAGCCATCAGCCTGCTCTTGCTTGCTCTCTTCTTTTTCATTGCCCTCATTTTTTTGGTCCCCTTTTTGATCTTTGGACTTGCCTTGGGAGCTTTTCTTTTGATCCCCTTGCTGATCTTTTTTTTGATTCGATGATTGATCATTTTTATCTGAATCATCTTTTGAATCTTGATTTGACGAATCTTGATTCGATGAATCTTGATTTTTCGAATCTTCGTCTTGTGAATTTTGATTTTGCTGCTGATCGTTTTTGTCTTGCTTTTGATCTTTATTTTTATCTTTTTTTTGTTCTTGTTGTTTCTTTTCTTCTTTTTTCATCTGTTCTGCAGCTTTTAAATTTTTTTTTGCAGACTCATTATTTGGATTCATTTTTAAAACTTTTTTATAATCAGCAATAGCTTCATCCCAGTTTTTTTGCTGAAAAAAATTATTGCCTCGATTAAATAATGCTTGCTCTTGTAATTTACTATTTGGTTCAGCATGTTCAACTGCTCGATTAAAATAATTTTGTGCATCTTCAAACTTTTTTTGTTTATGCAGCGTACAACCTAAATTATAATTATTTTGCGCATCGTAAGGTTTTTCAGTTAACATCTGCGTGTATGCAGACTGTGCTTCTGCAAAATTACCCGATTGATACGCATCATGTGCTTTTTTTTGAGTGAAAAGATTTGCCTGAATTTGCAAAGAAAACAAACATAAAAAACTAAAAATTATTTTTTTCATAACAACCATTCGATCACAAAACAAATTAAACTAACCACCAACGCATACGGATATTGTTCTTGAAATCGCTGTACGTTTACATCATCAAGCGAATCTTTTTCAAATTTTTGGACGTATCCAATAAACTCTTGAATATCTTTATTGCTATCAGATAACGCATGAATATATTTTCCACCAGTTTGTTCTGACAAATTTTTCAAAATGCCTTCATTTAATTTTGACATGATAATTTTTCCAGAACTATCTTTTTCAAAACCATTTTGTTTTCCTTGATAATCAAAAATTGGAATTGGTGCCCCATGTTTACTACCAATACCAAACGTAAAAATTGAAAGTCCTGCCTTTGCGGCCTTGTCTTTTACACCGGCAAGATTCGTTGAAAAATCTTCACCATCAGTAAATAAACATAAAAGTTTTGTTCGCTTTGTTGGCATATTTTCAAACACTGCTAATGCTTGCGCAATTGCACCATCAAGAGTTGTTGTTCCTGAAGAAATAGTTTCAACATTAAGCTGATCTAAAAACATAAAAAATGCTGAATAATCTTTTGTTAACGGACATTGCACAACGGTATCACCTGAAAATAAAAGTAGGCCTATCC